>JASFVB010000034.1:0-16617 GCA_050050035.1 Acidimicrobiia bacterium
CTGGTAGAACATCCAACGAGGCGACGGGTCGAGTCACGTAGATCCTCTCATCGCCCTTGGTTGGAAGGGAGCACCAAATGGGGATGCCGGAGCTGAGAGTTCACGGAGTGTCGGGGACCCCGCCACGCAACATGCTCTACACCGACCCCGTTGCCCTCCCTCAGCCGGCCGACGTTCCCGACGAGTCGCACACCCACGTCAAGGTCTACAGGAAACCTGGCCAGGCGGAATACGGGGTCGGAGAACAGGTCGAGGCGTTCCACTGGGGTGGGCTGACCTCAGGTAGCTGGCTGTCCGCCTTCTGGGTGCTTCTCCTGCCGTTCTCATTTGCCAACGTCGCCGGTTGGACGGCGAGGAATCGCAAGCCATGGACGGTGCGTCTGGTCCGACTCTACGGGCTGGTCCTGACCGGGGTCTTCCTCAACCTGACCGTCATGGCCACGATCGACTTCTTCTGGCAGTGGTCATACGGCCGTGTCGCGGACTGGCTGTCGTGGTTCAAGGACAACCGGCAGATCGTCGTCGCGGTGCTGTTTCTCGTCGTCGGCTGGGGGTTCTGGGGCGTCGTCTCCATGGCGTCGACCCGAAGCCACTTCAGCTCGCTGACCGGGAGTGATCGCCGCCGGCTCCTCTGGGGCCCGACGCCGGACGACATGCTTCCGCCGGTCAAAGGCTCGCCCATGGCCGACGCGTGGGTCGACCCCGCAGGGCGCCCCATCGTGGACAACGTCCTATGGCGCGCTCATGGCATCTTGCATCGGCTGCGTCGCATTCACTTCGGGTTTGGGTTTCTGATGCTGGCCTTCGCCGCCGCGGCCGCCACCGACACCGGCTGGCAGATCGGCTCCTGGTCACTCTTCGACTGGCCGACCGCGATCGTGCTCGTCTTGATCGGCCTCAACCTGACCGCCCTGCTGGCGACGAGACCCGCGGCCTCCGCTGCCAACACCCCCACCAGGTGGCTCACGACGTTCCAGCCCCACATCGGTGCCATCGCCCTGGTGGGAGCCTCCATCCTCCTGTGGAGATTCGACATAGAACAGCCCGACCATTGGGCCCACCTCAGGGACACGTCGACCTTCCTGTTGATCGTGGCGTCGGTGTCCCTGCTTCTCGTGTGGGCGACCGCCGGGAAAGTGAGTGCCAGCGCCGGATCGCTGGGCACCTTCTTCGGCGTCGTGCTCGGGGCCGCGGCGATCTTCTCGCTTTCCGGTGTACTAGGAGAGTCGGGTCAGGTGGTCGAAGGTCTCAACTGGCTGGCTGGTGGGGTGTTCATCTGGCTGCTGGTCCTGGTCTGTGTGCTGTTGTGGATGATCGTCACCCGCATCGACACGTCGGAGCGGAAGCTGTGGGATGCCATCCACGATGTGACAGGTGATCTGACCAGTCTCTGGATCTGGCTCCCGGCAGTGGGTTTGGCAGCGGCAGCTCTGACCGTATGGCGCCGTTGCTCAGGTCGCGGGCCCGACGAGAGCTGGTTCGAGGCCTGTATCCAAACCGGGCATCTGACGTCTCTTCCCAGCAATGCCTTGGGGCTCCTGGCCACGACCCTCGCCGGGTTGGCGCTGTTGCTGGCGGTGTGGATGTTTCTCAGGGCAAGCATGCCACGGTGGGGGATCGGGGCCTTGGTCGGCGTCCCACTCGTGTTCTTCGTCCTGCGGCTCACCGGCATCGAGGTTCTCGGCATCGACTTCTCGTTCACCGACTTCGAGACCGCCGCACAGACTTTCGCGATCGTTCTCCCCGCCGGGCTGCTGATCAGCCGAATGGTCATCGGGGCCAGAGGTGGGGCGGAGACGAGACGTGGCTTCGCGGTCATTTGGGACGTGGTCATGTTCTGGCCGCGGTGGTTCCACCCGCTGGCACCTCCCGCCTACGGCCCTCACGTCGTCACCCGTCTTCGTCAGGAGATCGAGCGTCGCCGTGAGCCGAAGACAAACGGTGCTCCGCAATGCCCGCTCGTCGTCGCCGCCCACAGCCAAGGGACGGTCATCGCTTTGGTTGCCCTGGCCGGGATGGCGGAGACAACACCCGCCAGTCCGACGGCGTTTCGATGTGGGAAGCCCGAGGGTCTGGCCAACATGGGTGTCCTCACATATGGCTGTCCCGTGGACCATCTCTACAACAGCTACTTCCCGTCCTCCGGGTTCACTCAGATTGCGGCGGCCGTCGCCGAAGCTCTCGACGCATCAGGTGACGATGCTGCGAAACGCCGCTGGGCCAACTTGCACCGTTCCACCGATCCCATCGGTGGGCCACTCCTCGACTCGATAAACGTCGATATACCGGACCCGGTGATCGTCGACGGCGAGGAGGTCTATCGGATGCACTCGTTCTATGAGCCGACGGAGAAGTTCCGCGAGAATCGGAAGGACATCGTGGCGAACCTCGGGGACCCCTGCTGAGCTTGTGAAAACCGATCGAGGTCAGTCGCTCCAGCCGGGCGGGGGCTGGTGTGAGCCCTCGATGAAGTTCCAGTACTCGTGTAGCGAGCTACAGAGACCGGCGTCGTCGAACTCGAGGAGCAGCGACCCCGCCAGCGTCACCGGGTTGTCGGCGACGCCCATGGTGGTCCAGAACTCGACCACTGCGCGGTTTCCATCCACGTAGGGCCGACCCATCCTCACCGTCACGTCGGATTGTGCCGCGGTCACGCCGTCCCAATACTCGATCACACCGGAACGCCCAAGATGCGGCTCCTCGTAGATGTTGTCGCGATAGGTGCCGTCTTCGGTGAAGAGCCCGGCGACCAACTCACTGTCTGCGTTCTCCCAGGCCGATCGATAGGTCTCGGCCCACGCACGGACCTGGTCGGGTGTCATGGTGTCCTCCTCAGTTGGCTGGTCATGGTTGCGAAGGGTACGTATCGGATCGCGGGTGGGGACGGGCATGCCAATGCGTGCCCCTGGCCCGACCGGAACCGATTGACCAACTCCCCTGCGATTTGGTCTCCCGTCATCGGCCCGACGATGCAGCGTTTTTCGATGTCAATCCGGGCGCGCCCGCGCCGAGCTAGCGATGGTCCCGATCCCGACCATCCCGATGGCCACGGCCCATCCCGACTCGATCAGGTCGAGAAGCAGCAGTGCTGCGGCCAACACCGCGATGGCAAGTCCGACCACGAGTCTGGCTCTCTTGCTCATTCGAGCGTCAACCTACCCCCGGGGACGGTATCGGCGTCCAATCGGAACCCGGTTCAGACCGAGTCGCCAGGCTGGACGAACCCGGACTCGAAGGCGAGACGTGTCACTTCGCTTCTCGACGCCACGCCGAGCTTGTCGAAGACGTTCCGCATGTGGGTCTCGAGGGTCTTCTGGCTGATGCCCAACTCCTCCGACACCTCCCGATACTTGTAGCCCTTGGCGATCAGCGTGACGACCTCGCGCTCGCGGGGAGTGAGATCTTCCAGCTCCGAGTCGGTCGCGGCAACGTCGTCGATCCTGAGCAGATGACCGGCCACGAACCGGGACACGGGCCGACCTCCGGACAGGGCAAGGTCGATCTGTTCGTCCAACTCGAACCCCTCCGTCGTCTTGACCACGTAACCGTCCACTCCCGCCTTGAACAGACGCACCACGTCCTCGGCCGACGTGGAGACGGTGAAGGCCAGGAACTTGACCTCGGGTGCCTCGGGTTTCACCGACTCGATGACGGCTGCGCCCCCGCCGCCGGGGAAGTGGACGTCCAACAGTACGAGCTGGGGCCTGCGCTCGAGGATCATCTCGATCGCGGCGCCGGCCTCCGAGGCGGCTCCGACCAGCTCGAACCGCTGCTCCAGGTGCTTTTGGAGACCGAACAGGGTCAGCGGATGATCCTCGACCAGAAACACGGTGGGCTTGTCGGTCATGATCTCACCGTGACCACTACCTCACGGGAGTCACCGGGAGCCCGTCGCACCATCAGCGCCCCGTCCATCTCGTCGAGACGTTCGCGAACATGGTCCGACAACACGGTGGCAGCGCCCTTGGTGGGATGAGTCCGGATGCTGACTTCGGTCGTGTCCGCTCCCACCTCCGAGAAGAGGTCGATTCTCTGGGCCCCGTCGTTGCGAATGGCCAGTGCCATCGCGTCACCGGCGACGGTGACGACCAACTCCAGCGTGTCGTCCATCTCGGCGTCGTCCTTGATCACCTGGCCGACCTCGACCCGGTATTTGTCCTCGATGTCGGCCTGGACGTCGAGCAGGGCCGCTCTGAAGCTCCGCTCGTATGGTGACTCGTAGTCGCTGATGGTTCGACGCAAGTCACGCTCTTGGGCCCTGGCCAGATATCTGACCTCGCCGGAGTCGTCGGCCGACGATCTGATCAGCTTGAGCGTCTGAAGAACCGAATCGTGGAGACGCACGGCGATCCGGGACCTCTCCTCGAGACGCGCCGCCCTGGCCTTCTCGTCGCTCAGCTCGGCTCGTGCAGTCTCGCGTTCCTCCTCGGCGGCGAGCCGGAGACGCTCCTGGTGGCGGAGTGCGTCGAACCCCCACCCGACGACCAGGGCAATCACCAGGAACTGGAGGCTGCCATAAGCGCGAGTTGCCCCCAAGTCCATTGCGACATGCATCGCCGCGAACAGCCCTCCTGCAACCGCACCCGCCACCGCGGTGACGCGCACATTCGACGCGTAGGCGACGATGAACAGCCACGAGGCCGGGTAGCCGCCTGCAATGAAGTCTCCGGCGCCGGCCACCGGGCCGACCAAGGCGAGCAGGACCGTCAGCACTCCATCGGCGGACACGTAGACCGGACTGCCCAGAAAGCCACGACGCCCGGCGACCATGGTCATTGCCATCCCCGCCGTCGCCACGACCAACGAGACGACGACGATCCCTGTGCTCAAGTCTTCGGGCCCGGTCACCAAGCTCACCGCACCGAGGACCATCAGCCACACCCAACCCAACCCTCTCATCAGGAGGACGACACGGACCAGGGTGGCGTCGAGCGTCTTCAGACCGCTCGCGTTCGACATAACCGGAGCGTATCGCCAGGGAAATGATCGGCTCGGTGTGGACGTGACAGTTTCGCCCTCTGATGACATCGCAGCCGACCGGATCACCATGGCAATGCGTGCCGCCCCGGTGATGCGCACGTCCATGACCTTCTCCTGTTTCGCGGTCACGATCAGGTTCCTTCGGCGGGCCATGGCCGGCAATCGGGGTTCACCCTGAGGTGGATCCAAGCGTCGGGGTAAACCCGGATAGGCCGTTCGAGACAGTCACCCGATGATGACGGCATGAGCAAATACACATCAACGATCAAGGCTCTGGCCGACAACACACCGGCGGAGCGAAACCGCGTCGTCGACCTGATGAGGGTGTTCTCGATCCTCGTCGTCATCTTCGGGCACTGGCTTCTCGCTGCCGTAGCCTTCGAGGATGGCGAGTTGGTGACCGGCCACCTCATCTCCATGGCGTCGTGGACTCATCCACTTACATGGCTGCTCCAGGTGATGCCGGTGTTCTTCTTCGTCGGTGGGTACTCGAACGCCCTGTCCTGGCGTTCGGCGCGTCGTCGTGGCGAGGGGTATGGAGGCTGGCTTCGCTCCCGTTTGCGTCGTCTCGTGCTCCCCGTTGTCCCATTGTTGGTCGTGTGGGGAGTCGGTGGTTGGCTGATGGTCGGTGCCGGTGTCGACTGGCAGACACTGCAGATGGCATCTCAAGTTGCCGTCGTGCCCACCTGGTTCCTGGCCACGTATGTGGTGATCGTTGCGTGGGCGCCGGTCGCCCTGGCAGTGTGGGAGCGGCTGGGCTGGTGGGCCGTGTCCCTAGGCGTTGTCCTGGCCGGAGTCGTCGACGTCGTCTCGATCGGGGTCGGCGTCGAACTGGTGGGGTTCCTCAACTACGTCCTGGTCTGGGGCGTGGTGCACATGCTTGGCTTTGCTTGGGTCGACGGGAGGATCGGTGGGACCTTGCATCGGTCGGCGATGGCTGGCCTCGGTCTGGCCGGTCTGCTGGCGTTGGTGACCGTGGGCCCGTTTGCCGTGGCGATGGTGGGTGTGGGCGACGGCATCACAAACAGCTTCCCGCCACGGATCACGCTCATCTTCCTGGGGCTCTTCCAGGCCGGGCTGGTTCTCATGGCCGAGCAAGTCTTGAACCGTCTGGCCCATCGTCGAGCCGTCTGGGGTGGAGTCGTCGCTGTCAGCTCACAGATCATGACCCTCTACCTGTGGCACCTGACCGCCATGATCGTCGTGATCGCGGCGGCCGTGACGGCGGGCGGCTTTGGCCTTGGTCTCGCCCCGAACACGAGCTCGTGGTGGCTGACCCGCCCGGTCTGGTTCGCGGTCCTCTCGGTCGTGACCGTGTTGCTGGCTCTCGTGTTTGCCCGATTCGAGCGTCCCGGCCCCGACTCACGGCCCGAGCCGCAGGCGTGGCGGCCGGTGCTGACGGTCCTCTTGACCTGTTTCGGGCTCGCCATGCTGGCCTATGGCGGTATCGCGGATTCGGAAGGCATTCACGGGCTGGTGCTGGCGGCGCCGCTTCTCGGCGTGATGCTCGGCGGCGTCGGCGGTGCCCGGCTGGCGAGATAGCCTGACCGTGTGAGCAGGGGAGCACTCGATCATCTGTCTTTGCCTGGTGAGCTGGCCGGCATGGTCCCCGAGGCGGTCTCCTACGACATCGACGGGCTCGATCCCGGCGTGCATGTCGGTCTTCCCGGCCCCCGGCTGACCATGATCTTCACGTTCGGGGAGCCTCTGGTTGTTGCCGACGACCCGGTCTCGGCGCCACGCAGCTACCGGGCCATGGTGGCCGGATTGTCCGGTCGGCCCTCCTACGTGCTCCACAACGGGTGCCAGGCCGGTGTGCAGCTGTCACTCAACCCTCTTTCGGCCGCGGCCCTGGTGGGGATGCCGGTCGGCGAACTGTCCGACCGGATCGTCGACCTACACCATGTGTGGTCGGGCACGGATCGGCTGCTCGACAGGCTGCAGTCGGCGACGAACACGCCGGCACTGGCGCTGGCCCTGGGCGAGGAACTCCATCGTCGGAGGCGGGGTGTCCCCGGACCTGCGTCGGAGGTCGCGGTGGCGTGGCGTCTCATCCAGACCTCGGTGGGTGCCGTGCGCATAGACGAGATAGCCGACCGGGTCGGGTGGTCACGACGACACCTCACCAACCGCTTCGGGGAGTGGTTCGGGGTGACGCCCAAGCTTGCGGCGCAGTTGCACCGATTCCATCGCGCTCAGCGTCAAGTTGTCTCGGGCCGCCACGATCTCGCCACAGTGGCTGCGCAGAACGGCTATGCGGACCAGGCTCACATGAGCCGGGAGTTCACCCGCATGGCGGGGAATCCGCCCCGCCGCTGGCTCCGGCAGGATTCGATGGCCGCATCCGTCGCCTGAGGGTCTTCCTTTCCTTCAAGACGCCCGGCCCTGCCGGCCTACGGTGACGGTGTCGTCAGAAGGAGCATCGTGTCGAACCCCTCGCCCCAAGTGATCCCGGCCATTCGCTATGCCGACGCATCAGCCGCCATCGACTTCCTCACCTCGGCATTCGGGTTCGAGGTGAATGCGCGTCACGACACCGAGGACGGGCAAGTAGCTCACGCCCAGCTCACCATTGGCACGGGGATGGTCATGCTCGGATCGGCGTCGGGTGATCAGTGGGACACCGAACGTGTGTCGATCTATGTAGTCACCGATGATCCCGACTCGCTTCACGACCGGGCCAGGGACGCCGGTGCCGACATCGTCATGGGTCTGACCGACCAGGACTACGGGTCACGGGACTTCTCCGCATTGGATCCTGGCGGCAACGTGTGGACCTTCGGCACCTACCACCCCGAGATGTGACGAGGCCCGCCGAGGGTGCTCTCGACGGTAGCCCCCCTGCGATGCGTGGGCGACGGAATAGCGCCGATCCGATCTCTGTTCGCCTCGCTCCTCGAGGGCCCGTACTCCGAGGACGAGTCGACGAAGTCCTAGCGGGCCGGGTTCCTTCACGGTGGCCGAACTGGTGACTGGATCGGGGTGTTGCTGCCACGTGTCCGTGGTCTGCGCCGCACACAGGATCGACATCAGCGGGCCACCCCCGGCGCCACTCGGTTAGGGGCTCGAATCGCCGTCGACATTCGGTACGACACGCCGATGCAGGACATCGGTAGTTTTCGAGGTGCCACCGTGACGTGAGGAGGTTGTAGTGAGTGAGGCCCAGTCGAGCGCGCGCGTGTTGTTCCGTGCGGCTCTGGTCATCTTCTTGGTGACGATCGTCATCGGCATTCTCAACGGGGCCGACCTGTGGAAGCCGTCCAACACGATGTTGCTGACCCACGTCCACGCCGGCACGCTGGGTTGGATCACCCTCGCCGTCTTTGGCGCCGCGCTGTTGATGTTTCGGGCCGAAGAGGGAGACGTGGGTGTTCTCCGCCTGGCTTGGTTCTCCATCGCAGCGACCGCCCTGTACGTCGTGGCCTTTGCCACGGGCACCGGGGTGTTTCGACCCATCGCCGGCACGCTGGAGCTGGCTGCCATCGTCTGGATGCTGGCTTGGGTGGCGCGCCGGTACGGAACCTCGGAGAAGACAAGTGGCCAGCTCGGCATCCTGCTGGCGATGGTGTCGCTGACCATAGGAGCCGTCCTCGGGGTGCTTCTCGGCCTGTTCATCGCCAATGGCGACATCCCGGGTCTCAGCGACGACGTCGCCTCGTCACTTGCCGGTGCCCATCCGCCGGCGATGCTCATCGGATACCTGGTCCTCGCCGGCGCGGCGATAGTCCACTGGCTGCTCGAGGGTCCCGCCACGAGGGCCGGCCTCGTGGTGATGTGGGCGCTCTTCCTCGGTGGGATTGCCGCCAACCTCGCCTTCATCCTCGATATCGATGCGCTGATCCAGGTGGCGAGTCTCCTCGAGGTTCTGGCCATCGTCACCTTCACGGTGCATATGTGGAGCCGCATCAAACCGTCGACCTGGTCCGGAGGGGGGACAGAGACCTTCGCCCGGCTATCCGCAGTGTTCCTGCTCGTCGGGGTTGGGCTGTTGGTCTACGTGGTCCAGCTGTTCGTCTCCGGTGAGCTGGACCCGGAGACGGGAGTGGGCCCGGTGCGGGTGCTCCTTGCCTTCGACCATTCGATGTTCGTGGGGGTCATGACCAACGCGCTGTTCGCACTGGTCGGCCGGTCGGTGCCCGGTGGGGTCAGCAGTGCCGTTGCATGGTTGGTCAACGGAGGAGTGGTCATCTTCCTCGTGGGGTTGGTGGCGGACAGCGACATCCTGGTGCAGATCGGGGCGCCGATCATGGGTCTGGCGCTTCTCTACGGCGTGTACGTGTTCCTCACACGGATGGGGTCGCTGCAGACGTCGCCGGCGGGCTGAAGCTGGATCGAGTCTCTGCCGACCGTTGGATGTCGGTTGGGTGGGGGATGGCCCTGCAACCGGGTTGGGGGCTACGAGTGCTCCTCGCGGAACTGCTCCAAGGCAGCCCGGTTCTCCTCGATGAACTCCTGTTCGTACTCGATGTAGACATCCTGGTAGATCGTTTCGACGTCACCCCGACAGGCGGTTGAAGCCAAAGCGACCTCGATCTCCTCTTCCTGGATCTGCTCGACGGCCCGGTAGGTGTCGGTGCCGGGCTCCAGTGGCCCCTCAGAGCCGTATCCGTAGCCTCCGTTTGGGTCGATCTCCAGCTCGGAGATCGCTCCGACTTCCTCGAGACGACGCAGGATATAGATGTTCGCGTCTTGCTCATCGGTGAAGTCATAGCCGGCGTCGGCCATGCAGTTCGACCATTCCTGCTCCAACTCCACAATGCGCGGGTCAGATTGGGCCCTCTGGTAGAGATCTTCCATGTCCTGGCCAAACTCCTCGTAGAACGCCATCGCGCCGCTGTCCTGTCCGCCGAAGAGCTCGTCGTAGGCGTCGTTGTAACAACCTCCCGGGTCCCAGTTCTGGAAGTACTCGTCGATCTCCTCGTCGGTCATGGTCTCGAAGTCGATGTCGGGTTCGGCCCCATACAACGCCTGGTCGTATGCGACTTGCTCCTCGGGTGACAGCTCCTCCCGAATGGCGAAATTCGGATCGTCCGCCACCTCCGGTGGCACTTCTCCCTCCTCAAAAGAGGGCTGATTGAGCAGGTCGAATGAGATCCCAAACCCGTAGAGCTCGGCGTACTCCTCCGGTGTCTCCGCATCGGCGAAGATGTTCTGCCCGGATTGCACGTACGGGACGTACTCGAAGCCCTGCTCCGCCATGCAAGTCTGAACGTTCTCCTGGGCTTGCTGCTCCTGTTGGCGAAACTGGTCCTCGCCGGCATCGGGATCGAAGTTGGGCATTCCCGGAATGAAGTCTTGGATCGACTCGCCGTCAGATGTGTCCTCCGACGACTCGGCTTCTGATGAACCTTCTCCGGCAGTGGAGTCGGCTCCGGTCCCTTCTCCGCCCGGGCTACAGGACGCCAAGGCAAGCATCAGGACAACGAGGAGAGCGGTCAGGGTGCCCCTCTTCATTTGAACCCTCCTAGGTTTCGCCCACGTCCGAGCCTAGCCAATCGGGCCGAATTGGGCCGTGGCGCCTGCGTCGAGCGCCTGGCTCAGAGACCGGATCGCAGCGCCTCCACTGGCTCCAGTGTGCTCGCCCGCCAAGACGGATAGAGCCCGGCGAGCAGACCGATCACCACACCGAGAATGGGCGCGGCGAGTGGCACCAGCGGATCGAGGACCGGAGTCCACTGCTGGACCGCAGACACACCGACGATTGTCAACACCCCGAGGGAAGCCCCGACCACACCGCCTACCAGCCCCATGGTGGCCGACTCGGTCAGGAACTGAAGTGAGATGTGTCTTCGCGCAGCGCCCATTGCCCTGCGCAGGCCGATCTCACCCACCCGTTCCAGCACAGAGACAAGGGTCACGTTTGCGATCCCGATGCCTCCCACGAGCAACGCCACTCCGCCGAGAACGAGGAACAGTGTGTTGACGTCCGCCTCGACAGCCGCCTGGACTGCTCGCGGCTCGGGAGGGAGATTGACCCGGAGCTCTTCGGGAGAGTTGGGGGAGAGGGCGATGGGTGCCTGCTCGCCGATGAGTTGGGTGGCGCCGAGCTCGGTGCGGACGTGCACCTCGGCAGCTGCCTGAAGCCCGAGCAGCTCTCGTGCTGTCCCGTTGGGAACGAGGATGGCGTTGAGCAGGGTCGTCTCCCGTGCGACATCCTCGAGGATGCCGACGACCCCGAGCGGGGTTTCACCGATGAAGATCGCCGGCTGTTGGTCGACACGGGTGATGTTGAGCCTCTCCGCAGCACCCGGGCCGAGGACCGCCACCGGGTCTCCCCTGAGCGAATGGCCACCGTCGAAGTAGCGGCCGGTGGCCACCTCGCCGGCTATTGCCTCGAGCAGACCCGGGGACGTGGCGTACACGTCGATCGAGAACTCGCTTTGGCCGAGGGGGTCGTTGATCGGCACCGATCTGACCAGATCCTGAACCGGGACGATGCTCAAGGTCCCGGCGGCAACGACGCCGTTGAGACGAACCAGCCGTTGTTCGGCGTCCCAGGGAATCGACGACGTCTCCAGATCGGATCCGAAGGAGAAGGCCCCGCGTCGGTTCTCCACACTGAGGGAGGTGGCAGTCAAGGCGTCAAACCGCCCAACGATCTGACTTCCAGCCGTGTTGGCCACGCCCAACGTCGCCACCAGAGCCGCGACACCGAGGACGGTCCCCAAGACGGTGAGTGTGGTGCGCCCCGGTCGTGCGAGCATCCCGGCGACGGACTCGGAGATGAGATCGCGCATGGCGAATCTGGGTCGGGGCACCTGGTTCATGTCATCCCCCTGACAGATGGCCGTCGACGATCTCGACCCGGCGGTCGGCATGTGCGCTGACGGCGTCGTCGTGCGTGACGACGATGAGAGTCAGACCCGCCTCACGCAGCTCGTCGAACAGCGCCAGGATCGTCTCGGAGGTCTTGGTGTCGAGGTTGCCTGTGGGCTCGTCACAGAGAAGCAGGCTTGGCCCCGACGCAACGGCACGGGCTATTGCCACTCGCTGCTGCTCCCCGCCGGAGAGCTTGGAGGGAATGAAGTCGGCTCGGTGGGACAACCCGACCCTGTCGATGGCCTGGTCGGCGAATCGGCGTCTCTCACTTCGTGGGGTCCGGTTGTAGAGCATCCCCGCCATCACGTTCTCCACGACCGAGCGGTGAGGCAGAAGATGAAACGTCTGGAAGACGAACCCGATCTCGACGCCTCTCAGCCCGGCGCGGCGTCTGTCGGACAGGTTGCCGACGTCGACGCCACGCAGGAGATATGTCCCCGCCGTGGGGCGGTCCAGACAACCGAGGAGATGGAGAAGGGTGGATTTGCCCGACCCGGAGGGACCCACGACAGACACGTAGTCGCGATCACGAATCGTGAGGTCAATTGACCTGACCGCTTCGACCGGCGGGCTCCCGGGGAAGGTGCGATCGACGTCTCGCATCTCCACGAGGGCCTGGTGGGTCACTACTCCGCCCGCTCGACGCCGACCACGACCCAGTCGCTCTCGTCGAGCTCTCCCTCCACCGGAGTCACCTCCACCAGACCGGCGGCAGTCGCCAACCCAGGCTCCACCACCACCGTGCGAGTGCTCTCGTCGTCTTCCATCACGGTCACGATGGTGTCGCCCGAGCCTGTCGCGCTCAGCGCGGCTGCGGGGACGGCGAGGACCTCACCTTCCGTGGACCGGGCCTCCACGGGGATCACGATGCGCACGTTGACGCCACTGAGCTCGGACCGCACCTCGTCAGGTGTGATCTCCAGGTAGATCTGGTCGGGAGGTAGCTCGTTGGTCCCAGGGGTGGACGCCTTGGCCGAGATGGTCCCGGTCATTTCGATACCCAGCCCCTGATGGTCGATCATCACCCGGTCGCCCACCGCGACGAGGTCGTCTTCGTCCAGGTCCAGGGCGGAATCGATCACCAGACGCGCCCCCGACACCGCCATGACCTCCCCGTCGGCGACATCACCTCTCCCCACGCTCGTCGAGTCGACGCGGATTGGCAGCGTCTCGAAGAAGACGAACTCGCTTTGGACCAGTGGGTAGCGGCTCTGGCCCTGTGGTCGCCATGGCTCGTAGCCCTTCGACTCGTAGAAGTCACGCATGGCACGTTGGGTCACGGTGCCGTACTCACCGTCGATGTCGGTGTCGAAGAACCCAAGTCGGGTCATGGCCTCCTGGAACTGAGCAATGTCCTCGCCCTCATCCCGGTGTTCGGCGGTTCGGAAAAGGGGCAGGTCTCCCTGCAACACGAATGTGGGACGGCCGGCCAGCTCATACAAGACGTCCCCTTCGTCGAGTGTGTCGCCCTCCTGGGCGATCATCGTCACCACCGCGTCGACACCGGGGAGGACGAGCCCGCCTGACAACACCGGCTCGGGGTTCTCGAAGCGGACCGTGCCCCTGACGACGAGGTCGTTGGCGATCACCGTTCGTTCTACCGGGACGGTGATCAACGACGGATCAGGTGGCTCGGCCTCGGCGGCCACTTGAGCCGGTGATTTGATCTGCGATGCGGCCACCCAGCCGGCGGCGGCTGCCCCGGCCACCAGGAGCAGTATGAGAACGAGCTTCAGACCCCTATTCACGGATCCCTCCAAGTCGACGCCAGGCTAGACGGTCGACCGGGTCGCGTCCGTGGCGATGAGCAGCCGGCGCCGAGAGACGACATTGGCAGTAGGAAGCGGCGAACGACGGCCGCGTACGGGCTAGTCGACCCCGAGACCCATGGCGCGGGCCAAGAAGGCTGCCATCTGTCCTCTGGTGACGTGGTCGTTGGGGCAGAACCGGTTGTTGAGTGGTGGGTTGCAGCCTTTGGTGATGCCTGCGGTGCCGAGTTTGTCGATGTCGGTTTCGAAGATGGTGTTGTCGTCGTCGATGTAGAGGTTGCCGCCGCCGTCGTCGGTGTATCCGAGGGCGCGGACGAGGAAGGCTGCCATCTGTCCTCTGGTGACGTGGTCGTTGGGGCAGAACCGGTTGTTGAGTGGTGGGTTGCAGCCCTTGGCTATCCCTTCGGCGGCGATGGCATCGATCGCGTCCTGGAAGATGCTCTGATCGTCGTCGACGAAGTGGTCTTGCGGTGGTGGCGGCGGAGCTGTGGTCGGGGTTGAACCGAATGTCGTCGTCGTGGCTTCGGATGGTGTGGTGGTCGTAGGTGCGGACCATGTCGTCGTAGTGCTGGGCGCGGTCGTCGTGGTTGTGACCGTCGTGGTTGTGGTGGTCGACGGTGTGGGAGGTGCCGGGGCGCTGCTCGTGTCGATCAGACAGATTGTTCCCCCACCGAAAGTCGCCAGCTGCGGTGAGCCAGGTGCCTTCACAAACCTGGTACGAACCGGCGAGTTCGGCACGCCTGGTGGTGATCCGCAGTCGACCTCCCACTCAGCGACGAGCTGAGTGGTTTCGGCGTCGCTCACACTGATGAGGGTGGGGCTTCCGAACGAGTAGACGAAACGGCCATCGTCGCTGAACATCTGAGCACCTTCGACAAAGCTCCCGGTTGGAAGGAGCAATTCGGCATCGATTCTGTGGCCACTGCCGATCGCTAGAGATTCTCCGTCGGGCGAGACAACGAGACTCGACGCGAAGTTGAGCGGGCCGTCGTATTGACCTACCAGATCGAACAACGGCGTCGAGACGTCGAGCTTGTGAATGATGGCTATGCCGTTGTCCTCGCCGACATAGACGAAGTCACCGCCATCGCGGGCGAACCGCGGCTTGCCCAGGAAGGCGGTGCCGTCGCCGACACGATCCTCGACACCGGTGTTGAAGTCATAGCGCGTCGGGTAGGAGAGGTTGGAGCGACCCGAGGCGAGAATCACGCCCGGAAACACTTCGACCACATCCCACGTATCGGGATTCGCCATGGATGGCAGCGCCACGGTGTTGCTGGACCAGTCATTCAGGTCGACGTGCGCAACGCCCCCCGAATCTTCGAGACCGACGTAGAGATGGTCCCCGTCTGCAGAGAGAGCCAGACCGGACGGTTTGAGGAACGAGTGGCTATCCAGAAGCTCACCCGTATCCAGATCTACCTCCACGACCATGTCCATGTTGTTGATGGACGCGTATGCGACGCCACGGCCCGGGTCGATCTCGAGGTCGAGGATCGAGGCCCCATCGAATCGAATGACCATCGCATCGACGGTGTGACGATCGACCTTGGGTGGCAGTGATGTCGGTGGAGTAGTCGTCGAGGGTGTGCCCGGGTAGATGTTGGTGGTGTCCATCAGACATAGTGATTCCTCGGTCGCACCCACGAGAATGGGGGACCCATCACCCTTGGTGAAGGCAAGCGCATTCCAGAAAAGGTCATTGAGTCCGCAGTCCGTCTGCCACTGCACGAGTTCTTCACCGGTTTCGGCGTCACCAACCCGGATGAGGCCCCCGTTGTCGTATAGCTCGGTGAAGAGGTAGACGAGAGACTCATCGTCGCTGAGAAGGGCCAAGCCGGGAGGGGAATTGTCGGGAAAGAAATCGCCGATGTGGGCGAGAGTGAGGGGATCGAGTTTCTGTCCACCACGATCGAGCAGGAAGTTGTTGTCAGCCGAGACAGAGTGACGTTGGGCGCCGCCTAAGGCCCCATCACCTTCTGCCACGACCTCGAGATCCGTGGTCGTCAAATCGACGCGTACGAGAGGGTCGCTCATTCGCTCGCCGATATAGAGGATCTCGCTTCCGTACATTGCGAAGTCTGGCCTGGTCCTCAGCGTGCTGAATCCTGGAGTTGCGGCGACGACGTCCTCACTCGATGTGTTGAAGTCGTATCGGACGATCTCGGACGTGCCGTTGCTGCTCGGGCTCGCTGAGACGACAACCACGCCCGGTGCGATCTCGATCACGTCCCACGTCCGCCGATCCTTCAGTAGAGGCAGAACCACTTGCTCCGAGGTCCAGTCGTCGAGGTCCACACGGGCGATTCCTGTGGACTGACCCAGTGCCACGTAGAGATAGTCACCGTTCGACGACAATGAGAGCCCGGTGGGGTCACCGAAGAAGTGGCTGGCGACCACCTCCCCGGTCTCCAAGTCCACTTCGAGCACTTCGTCGGACGATGTGAGCGACACGTAAATGACACCACGACCTTCGTCGACGAGTGCCTCGTTTGGCTCGGAGGGCAGAGGAATGGTCTTCGTCTCGATGGCGAAACGTTCGACATCCGCAAGTGACCGAACTGGTAGCGGAAGCGCGCCAGCCGAGTCGCCGGTCACGACCGTCAAGGCGACGGTCGCTGCGGTGAGAGTGAGGACCAGCGTGGCCGCGGTGACGCGAAGTAGCCCCGTCAACGATGCGGTCTTCCCCACGAACCTCCCTCTGCGCTCCCATCACAACCTAGTCCGGGGCGGATAGCTGTACATCCCTTGGGCCTGGGAGTCGGCGGGTCCCGGCGCCCCGACGAGCTACGCGCGCTCTGGACTGAGACCGGACAGTGAGTCCAGTTGGTCACGACTCCAGCTCAATCGAGGTGGAATCGACCTTGTCACCGGTAGCGAGCTCCACGTCGACGAGAAGAACGCCGGTGCCCTGGCTTCAGAAGTCTTCGCGTCGTCTCTGTTGGACGAGGGCGTAGCCGAGACGCCAACCGACGAGGAGCAGGACGGTCACCGCCAACGCCGCCACTACGAACTCAGGGGCGATCTCGTCGGGTATCGCACGACCACG
>JASFVB010000035.1:0-16613 GCA_050050035.1 Acidimicrobiia bacterium
ACGACGGGCGCTACTCAGAGCTTCAGCTCCGTCTTCTCCAGTTTCTCCACGTTGACGTCGCGGAAAGTGAGGACCTGGACCTTCTCGAGGAATCGGGCGGGGCGGAACATGTCCCAAACCCAGGCGTCCACCATCGTCACCTCGAAGTACGTCGAGCCATTTGCGCTTTTGACCTCGACGTCGACCCCGTTGGCGAGATAGAAACGTCGCTCGGTCTCGACGACGAACTCGAACATGGGGAGGACGTCGTGGTACTCCTTGTAGAGCTTGAGCTCGACCTCGGTCTCGTAGCGCTCCAGGTCTTCGTCCATGTCTCCTCGACTCCTCACAGCGTTGGCAACAGCCGCGGCGATGATATGCGGTGCACGGCACTAAGCAGTACCGGAGCGGGGCCGAGCTTTCTAGAGACCTCCGAAGCTCGAGATCGGCCAGATGATCACGAAGGCACGGCCGACCAGAGCCTCGTACTCGATCGTGCCGAACCTCCGGCTGTCGAAGCTGGACTCGCGGTTGTCCCCCATGACGAACACCTCATCGTCGCCCACGGTGAAGGGCCCGTCGTCGGCCATGAACGCATCGTCTTCGAGATAGGGCTCCGAGATGGCGACTCCGTCCACGAGGACGTGGTTGTCGGCGATCGTGATGGTCTCTCCGGGGAGCCCGATGACACGCTTGATCAGATCATCACTGCCACGTGTCCGGATCCCCACCGCCTCGAGCACGGACCGGATCACGGCCTCGGGTATCGACTCCTCGATCTCCGGCTCGTTCGGATCTCGAAACACCACGATGTCGCCCCGCTCCGGCTCACCGAGCCTGAAGGCGAGCTTGTTGACCATGACACGGTCGTTGACATGGATCGTCTCGAGCATCGACTCGGACGGGATCCAGAAGGGTTGGATCAGAAAGGTCTTGATGACCACCGCGATGACCAAAGCGGTCAGGATCAGCCCGGGGAGCTCAGCCCAGAAGGACCTCTTCTTTGGCTTGCGATCATCCTCCGGAGCCGGCTCTAGCGGATCCGCCGGGAACGACTCCGGCTCTTGCTGGTTGCGATCGCGGGTCTCGTTACTCAGTCGCGCAGCTCCTTGATACGGGCGGACTTGCCGACCCGATCACGGAGGTAGTAGAGCTTGGAGCGACGCACGTCGCCACGACGAACGACCTCGACTTTGGAGAGGATCGGTGCGTTGACCGGGAAGACACGCTCGACACCGACACCGAAGCTCAGCTTGCGCACGGTGAACGAGGCGCGGGGGCCGCTCCCGTTTCGCGCTATCACCACGCCCTCGAAGATCTGGATGCGCTCACGACCACCCTCGACCACACGAACATGGACCCTGACGGTGTCGCCGGTGCGGAACTCGGGGATGTCATCGCGCACATACGCGTTCTCTACGGCTTGAAGATCGTTCATGGAGAGCTCCTGGGAACTGCCGGGAGAGGTGGTGGTCCCGGGTGGCGAATTCTATCAGCTCTCGGAATCGGTGCCATTCGACAACAGATCGGGCCGTCGCGCCCTGGTTCGCTCCAACCGTTGCCGGGCGCGCCACTCCTCGATCCTGCCGTGATCACCGCTCAGGAGCACCTCCGGCACGCCCACGCCGTGAAACTCGGCCGGGCGGGTGTAGACCGGCTCTTCGAGAAGACCCTGTCTGAAGGACTCGCTCTGGATCGACTCCGGGTTCCCGACGACACCACTCAGAAGTCGAGCGACTCCTTCGATGGCGGCAGCGGCAGCCACCTCTCCCCCGGCCAGGACGTAGTCGCCGAGACTCACCTCCTGATCGATGAGAAGGTCGACGACACGCTGGTCGACCCCCTCGAATCGACCGCAGACGAAGGTGATCTCGTCCATGCCGGCCCATTCGTCGAGCGTCTCCTGGGTCATCGGCTCGCCGGACGGTGTGAACAGGACACGATGGGTCCCCTCCAGTGGCTCAAGAGCCGATGCCAGGGGCTCGACCATCATCACCATGCCGGGGCCGCCCCCAAAGGGAGCATCGTCGAGCTGCTTGTGACGCCCCACGCCGTGCTCACGAAGATCGACGAGGTCCACGTCGAAGACCCCATCGTCGATGCCCCGCCCCACCAGAGAGGTCTGCAGTGGCCCCTCGAAGTAGCCGGGGAACATGGTGACGACGTGGATGATCACCGGAGCAAGGGTAGATCGACACGGCCAACCCGTTCTGGGCGTAGAAAGCCTCGCCTACCGAGGCTTTCTACGCCCAGAACGGATACGGCACGCCGACAGCTCGCCGGGACCGGGCGACCACGGCTGACAGGAACCGGGGGCCAGGTCCCCCTCCTAGCTCTTCTCGTACACGTAGGTGAGGGTGGCTCCCTTGTAGGTGGCATCCACTTGCCAGCACCCGGCCCCCAAGACCTCGGTGCCGGTGATCATGAACCAACCGTGCTCGGGTGTGTATCCGTTGGTAGCGGACCCGTCGTTGTCGACGACACGGTCTTTCTCCGAATCGAGCCTCGTCCAGGTGACCCCCAACTCGGGTTGTTCCTCTACCGTCCCACCTGGGAAGTTGGTGCTCCAAAACACCGTCTTGCGCTCGTCGAAGAGCCCATCGAGAGGCAGAACCGTCCATAGGCCATTGGCGCCGTACCAGACGCTTTGCTCACCCGGATACTCCGTGGGGTACGTCTCAGGCTCGGGGAAGTTCTCGGTGTAGATGGCAGCCTCGGGTTCCTCCGGCTCGAACCTCGGCCGGGGCGGGAGCGTGACCGGGCAAGCGAATCCCTTCTCCTCATTCCCCACCACCACGGTGGCGACCGTATCGGCGTCCGGTTCCGGGGCCTCCGACCCGCTGTCGCGGGCCGGGTCGCTGCAGGCGACGAGCACCAGGGCGAACGACACGAAGAGGAGTCTGTGTCCTGTCATATCCGCTATACACCGCCGGGCGCCGCCGGGTTCCTTCTGACGACCGAGCCCTCCCATTGAAGCCGGAGCCGGAGGAGAATCGGGGAGCGGCACGCAGAGATCAGGCGAAGACACCCCATTCTGTGGAGGTGGGGCGCGCTCTATGCGCGTCGAGCCTCCACAGAACGGGTTCGGGTTCAGTTGAGACGCTCGACGATCATGGCCATGCCCTGGCCACCACCGACGCACATGGTCTCCAGACCGTACGTGACGTCCAGCGTGCGCATGTCGTTGAGAAGCGTTCCCATGATGCGGGCACCCGTCATCCCGAATGGGTGGCCGAGGGCGATTGCGCCGCCATGGGGGTTGAGCTTGTCCATGTCGATGCCCAACTCGTCGACACAGGCCAGCACCTGGGCCGCAAACGCCTCGTTCAACTCGATCACGTCGATATCACCGAGGGCCATGCCCGTCTGCTCGAGGACCTTGCTCACCGCGTACACCGGGCCCATGCCCATGTACTCCGGCTCGAGACCGGCCACTGCCGACCCCACGATCCGCGCCAGGGGCTTCAGCCCCAGCTCGTCGGCGCGTGTGTCCGACATGACGAGCACCGCCGCGGACCCGTCGTTCAACGGACACGAGTTCCCCGCGGTGACCGAGCCTTCCGGGTCGAACGCCGGCGGCAATGTGGCCAGCTTCTCCATCGTCGTGTTGGGTCGTGGTCCGTCGTCGTCACGTACGGTCCGCCCGTCGGGCACCTCGATCGGGGTGATCTCCCACTCGAAGAACCCGTTCTTCTGGGATTCGACCGCGCGATCCTGTGAGCGCTTCCCGAACTCGTCCTGACGCTCACGAGTGATGCCGTGTCTCTTGGCGACGTTCTCCGCCGTGTTGCCCATGGGGATGTAGACGCTGTTGATGAAGTCGTCCCGTTCCGGGTCTGTGAACCTCGGGTTGAGGTCGTCGTTGTCGAAGCCCTTGCCGTAGGTACGGCTGACCGACTCCGTCCCCGCAGCGATGTAGGCATCCCCCTCGCCCTGCTTGATCGCATGAAAGGCCATGCGAATCGTCTGCAGCGAGGACGCGCAGTATCGGTTGACCGTCGTCGCCGGAACCGTGTCGGGCATCCCTCCCAGCAGCGAGGCCGGCCGAGCCAGGTTGAAGCTCTGTTCGGCATGCGTGAGGCCACACCCAACCATCACGTCCTCGATCGACTCCCGTGGCACCTCCGGCACCTTCTCCATGAGTGCATTGATGGCGAAACCGGCCAGATCGTCGGCCCTCATCTCGATCAGCGAGCCCTTGAATGCACGACCAATCGGTGACCGCGCCGTCGCCACTATCACTGCTTCAGGCATCTGTCCCTCGATTCTTGAATACGCACTCAAACTAGCCCGAACTCATAGGCTCCGGGAATGCGTCGGACTCGCACCATCGTGACGGCGGTCCTGGGCGGCTCGGTCCTCACCGCCTGCATCGCCACGGGCTCACCAGCCACGACCAGCACGTCGAGTGTGGCCACCACCACCTCGTCGGTCGTCGCCTCGACCCTCCCGCCGGTGGTGGAATGTCCCGGGACCGGTGAGTTCGAGGAGGGTCGGGGGATCGCCGACATCGCCGCCGGCGACACGGGTGGCTCCAACCTGGGACGCATCTCATGGGAGACCAGCGACAGGTGCGAATCGTTCTCGTTCGACTTCGAGACTTCGGAGGGGGCACCGGCGACGTCGGTCCCCGCCGTCCGCATCGATCACCTCGACACGTTCCAGGTCATCCGGGTCTACATGGACATCGAAGCCGCCATCGTCACCGACCAGTTGGTCGAGACGCCCCTCGTCGATCGTCTCTACGTGGTCAGGGCACTCGACGGGGGCATGTTCATCGACCTCCACCTCAACGAGCCGGCCGGGGCGAGAGCGCGTGTCGAGTCGTCACCTGCCCGGCTCGTCATCGACCTGAGGCCGGGCTTCGTGCCGTTCACGGGCGTCTCCACGGTCGACGAGAGAGTGGTCGTCGTCTCCCCGACCCGCGATGACAACGTGGGTAGATCATCCGTGCTGCACGGCTACTCGCGGACCTTCGAGGGGAACGTGCTCATCGTCGTGTCCCAGGGTGGTGACGTGGTCGATGACACCTCGACGACGGCCGCGGACTACCTGGAGACATGGGGCGAGTTCGAGACGACCCTGACCCTTCCCAGCGGCCCCGTCTCGGTCTTCGTCGGGGAGGAGAACCCCGAGGATGGCACTCTCCGGGGGGCCGTCTTCGACCTCAATCCCGGCTGAGACCCTCGATCTCGACGACTTCGACCAAACCGGCCTCCATGTCGACCACGGGGACCAGGTCGTGGACGAACGGGACCTCGAACCGACTTCCGTCACGCTCGACGACGATGCGATCCTGGGTCGGGCCGTGAACGACATCGACGATCACGCCACCGCCGGGGGTCACGTCGAGACCGATCAGGTCCGTGGGCCAGTATTCGTCGGAGCGCAGGTCACGTCTCCGCGTGACGGAGACGTCGTTGCCCCGCAACCTCTCGGCACCGTTGCGGTCGGTCACCCCCTCGAAGGCGACCTGCGGGCCCTTCTTGCCCCTTCGCACTCCTCTGACGGTGTAGACACGTCCGGCAACGGTCACCTCGGACCCCGGTTCGAAATGGCCCAGATCCTCGTCGTCGACGTACAGGCCGAGGAAGCCCTCGAGACCATTGGGCCGGCCAAGCCGACCCACGGTTACGCTCGTCCGCTCAGTCGATGAACTCGACTCCAGCTGTGATCCCTTCTTCCTCACCGGCAGCGCCGGCCGCGGCGCGAACGGCCTTGGCGACACGTCCACGACGACCGATCACACGTCCCATGTCTGGTTTGGCCGTGCGAACCTCGGCGACGAACTCGTCGGGGCCCTGCTCGACCAGCGTCACGTCGACCGCCTCGGGTTCCTCGACGATGCTCTTGATCACATAGGTGACGACCCGCTCGACTATCTCGCCTTTGGCCACTATTCCTCCTCGGTGGACGTCTCTTCGCTCGGCTGTGGCGCCACTGCGTCCTCATCCGACGCAGACTCCTCCGTGTCGGCTGCGGGTGTCTTTTCGACACCTACCACGTGGATGCCACCCGCCTGGATCTTCATCGTGTTCATCGCACCCGAGACGTTCAGCAGCTTCTCGACTGTCTCCGACGGTTGGGCGCCCTTGGCCAGCCAGTCGGCTGCCCGCTCGTTGTCGATCTCGACCAACGAAGGCTCCTGTCGCGCATCGTATCGGCCGATCTGCTCGATGTAGCGACCATCGCGCGGTGCGCGCTGGTCCATGACCACGACGCGGTAGACGGGGTGCTTCCGCTTCCCCATTCGCATCAGTCTCAACCTGACAGCCATCAACTCACCTCATGGATCTCATCGTCTGGGACGTCGCCCTCCGCCAAGGGCATCGAGTGACGGCAAGCCCTTGCCTCCGGCGAACGTCTTCATCATCTTTTGTGCGTCGGCGAACTGCTTGAGGAGCCGATTCACGTCCTGGGGCGTGGAGCCCGAGCCTGACGCGATCCGGCGTTTCCGGCTACCGCCGATGATCTTGGGAGCCCGGCGCTCTTCTGGCGTCATCGACTGAATGATGGCCTCGACCCTCTCGAGGTCGCGATCGTCAACATCGACCTCACGGAGGAGCGATCCGGACCCGGGCAGCATAGCAAGGATGTCCTGGAGAGGCCCCATCGACTTCATCGCCTGAAACTGGTCGAGAAAGTCTTCCAGGGTGAACTCGCCCTTCTGCATTCGCCGGGCCGTCGTCTCTGCCTGCTCTTGATCGAAAGCGGTCTCCGCCTTCTCGATCAGGGTGAGCACGTCCCCCATCCCGAGTATCCGGCTTGCCATTCGCTCCGGGTGGAAGGGTTCGAGGTCGTCCAGCCCCTCGCCGACGCCGGCGTACTTCACAGGTGCGCCGGTCACCTCGCGGACCGAGATCGCAGCACCACCGCGAGCGTCTCCGTCGAGTTTGGAGAGGACGACGCCCGTCAAGCCGATTCGGCTCTGGAATCCTTCGGCGACGTTGACCGCGTCCTGACCCGTCATCGCGTCGACGACCAGCAGCACCTCATCCGGGTCCGCCGTCTTGCGCACGGCGGCCAGCTCCGACATGAGGGCATCGTCGATCTGGAGACGGCCGGCGGTGTCAATGACGATGACGTCGCGGCCGGTGTTGGCTGCCTCCTTCAAAGCCGTCTTCGCGAGTTTCGGCGCCTTCCCCTTGCGGTCGACGAGAACGGGGACATCGATGCGCTCGCCGAGCATCTCCAACTGGTCGATGGCCGCCGGTCTCTGGAGGTCGGCGGCAACGAGGAGCGGGCTCTTGCCCCTCCCCTTCAGCAGCTTGGCCAGCTTTGCCGCCGAGGTGGTCTTACCCGACCCCTGAAGACCGACCATCAGGATCACCAGGGGAGGTGAAGTCCCGGCCAGCCCGGCCGTGTCGGACCCGAGAGTTGTCACCAGCTCCTCATGGACGATCTTGATGACCTGCTGGCCCGGGGTTATCGACTGTGCGACGTCCTCTCCGAGCGACCGCTCTTTGACACGTGCCAGGAACGTCTTGACGACCGAAACGTTGACGTCTGCCTCGAGAAGGGCGAGACGCACCTCGCGCAGTGCCGCGTCTATGTCCTTCTCGGAGAGCTTGCCCTTCCCTCGTAGAGCGGAGAAGACCGATTCGAACCTCTGTGTCAGCGTGTCGAACATGTCCGCAATAGGTTATGACGCATGAGCTCCCAACTGGACACCCTGTTCGTGTGGGTCGGCGATGTCGATGCCTCGCTGACCCGGTACGAGAAGCTCGGCATCGAAGCCGGGCCACGGTTCGGAGCATGGCAGCTTCTCGAGAGGTCCGAGTGAGCCCGAGAGTGAGTGGCATAGGTGGGGTGTTCTTCAGAGCGAAGGATCCGAAAGGGCTGGCGCAGTGGTACGAGGAGCGTCTCGGCATCAAACGCACTCCCGAGTCGTATGACGAGGAGCCATGGGCCCAGGACGCCGGCCCGACCGTGTTTGCCCCTTTCCCTGCCGACACCGACTACTTCGGCGATGACTCCCGGCAGTTCATGGTCAACTTCCGTGTGGACGACCTCGACGCATTGGCCCGGGAGCTCGAAGAGGCCGGGGTGTCTGTCCACGTGCACGACGAGGTCTTCCCGAACGGGCGCTTCGCCCACCTCGACGATCCGGAGGGCAACAGGATCGAGTTGTGGGAGCCGGCGTGACCCAAGAGTCCCGGGCGGTACCCGTGCCAGACGTGCCGGAGCCGATCGGACTCGCCCGAGGCCCGGCGACGGAGGCTCCGTCACGCCTGAATGGGTTCTCATGCATCTGGCACATCACGAGTCGGAGCACCGTGGTCAGATATGGGAGGCGAGACTGGCGGCGGACGCCGAACTCGCCACCACCGCTTAACCTGCTCTCGTGATCCCATCAACGATCGAGGGTCTCGAGGAAGCACTCGACGGCCAGGACTACATCGCCGACGAGGACCTCGTCGTGGCCATTCACCTGGCCCTTCAACTGGGCAGACCACTCTTCCTCGAAGGTGAGGCCGGGGTGGGCAAGACCGAGGTCGCCAAGGTCTTGGCATCCGTGGCCGGGGAGGACCTGATACGGCTCCAGTGCTACGAAGGCCTCGACGTCGGGCATGCGCTCTACGAGTGGGACTACGCACTCCAGATGATGGAGATCCGTCTCCTCGAAGCCAGGGGTGAGGGCTCCAAGGCAACGGCCCGGAACATCATGAGTCGGGAGTTCCTCATCGCCCGGCCACTTCTCCAAGCCATCGAGGCGGCCAGGGACGGCAGACGTCCTGTCCTGCTCATCGACGAGCTCGACCGGGCCGACGAAGAGTTCGAGGCATTCCTCCTGGAGCTTCTCTCCGACTTCCAGGTCTCCATACCTGAGATCGGGACGATCACCGCAGACGACCCGCCAATCGTCGTCCTCACCTCGAATCGCACCCGCGAGATCCACGACGCGTTGAAGCGACGCTGTATCTACCACTGGATCGACTATCCCTCCCCCGAGCTGGAAGCCTCGATCGTTCTCAGGAAAGTGCCCGGCGTCGAGACCGACCTGGCCTCGAGCCTCGCCGCGGCCATGACGAAGCTCCGCCAGATGGATCTGTTCAAGCCACCCGGAGTCGCCGAGACCCTCGACTGGGCCCAGTCGGTCAAGTTGCTGCACGATGGCGAGTTGACGGTCGGGCTGGCAGAGCAGACGCTGGGTGTGGTCCTCAAGTACAAGGACGACATCGACGCCGTGAGACAAGCCGGGGTCGAAGCCCTCGTGGTATGACGTCTGATGCAGTCAGGCTGGAACCTGACGTGATCGGGCCGGAGCGGGAACCCGGACAGTGACCGTCGAGCCAAGAGACATGACACCAGGCCCGGTCGCCGATCTGGCGGTCTTCGCCGATGCGCTTCGCACCAGGGGGATGACGGTCACACCCGACCAGGTGGGCGCAATGGCGCGCTCACTGAGCCTCGTCGACGCTGCGAGTCGGGACCAGGTGTACGCGGCGTTGCGCTCTCTGTCGGTCAGCGAGCCCGACCAGAGAAAGCCATTCGACGAGGAGTTCACCCGCTTCTTCGACCGTCTCATCGAGCCGCCAGGCCGGGCGGACCAGTATGAGAAGACATCCGCCACTCCGTCGGTCAAGCCGATAGTGCAGGGTCTGAGCGACCGGAGCGTGGAGGACACGCAAACTCAGGAAGGCGCATCGGCGACCGCCACCCTGAGGACCAGGGACTTCGCCGAGCTCGACGAGACCGAGCTGGCCGAAGCAAGACGACTCGTCATGGCGATGATGTGGCAGCCGTCCGACGTGAAGACCCGGCGCTGGTCACCGTCGAGACGGGGCTCGGCACCCGACCTGCGACGCACACTCCGGAGATCGACCCGACCCGAAGGCGATCTGATGCCCATCGTGCGACGACAGCGCCGCAGAAGACAGAGACCCCTGATCGTCATCGCCGACATATCCGGCTCGATGGAGCAATACGCCGATCTCTTCTTGGTGTTCGCACATGCCGCTCAGAGACGCATCGACGATGTCGAGGTGTTCACGTTCTCAACCGAGCTGACGAGGATCACCGAAGACCTGCGGCGACGTGACACACAGACCGCCCTCGCCCGTGTCGCCAAGACCGTCCACGACTGGTCGGGCGGCACCAAGATCGGCGAGGCGATCGGGACGTGGAACCGACTGTGGAGCCGCCGTCTCTCCCGGGGCGGCCCCGTCGCTCTGATCCTGTCGGACGGATGGGACTGCGGCGATCCGGAGCTCCTCTCCGAGGAGATGGGGCGTCTGTCACGGACCGTCCACAAGGTGTTGTGGCTCAACCCACTCGCGGCCAGGGCCGACTACGAGCCGGCCACCCGGGGAATGCGGGCGGTGCTCCCCCATCTCGATCATCTGCTCCCCGCTGCCAGTGTCAACGACCTGAGGGACGTCGTTCGTCTTCTCGACTCCATCGGCGTCTCGGCAGCCTGAGTGGACGGGTCCGGGTCGTTTCGTGTGACCGGTGTTCAGTGCTGCTGGACACCCGTTTGGATCCGTGAGTGAGCCGCTATACAAACAAAACCTGCTCTCGGCATCCCGAACCTGACCGCGTGTGTAGGGTTCGATAGGCCAGTGACACTGTTCACGCGAACAGCAACACATGTGAGGAGGTTGTACGTGCTCCCGGCCCATGACGCCCTTTGCCGAGTCGAATCGGCCAGATCTGAAACAGAGCACACGACATGACCGGCGGCGAATCGAGTCGACACAGAGGCAACCCACGGATCTACGAGTTGATCGAGCACACGCCCAAGACGGGCGACAACAGCATCTGGGCTTGGCCGGAGGTCGTCGAGTACTTCAAGGTGGCCGGCCAGCCGGTCCAAGGACCGTGGCCGCCCCACCAGGAACCGCGACCCGATCCAACGGACGAGTCTCTCCCCGTTGCCATACCCGACCCCGAAACGACTCGCCGCGACCGCACTTCGGGCGATTCGTTCCTGGACTGAAAACGGAGGCCGCCATCTATCCTTCAAGACTCAGATACGAAGCACCACGATCCCTCGACGAGGCATATGCCCTCCTCGCTGACGGCGGGGGCGACGCCAAGATCCTCGCCGGTGGCCAGAGCCTCGTGCCCATGTTGAAGCTTCGCTTCGCCTCCCCGGAGATGCTGGTCGACATCAACGACCTGCCCGATCTCGACTATCACAGACGGGACGCCGACGGGACGATCAGAGTCGGCGCGCTTTGCCGGCACGCACAACTCGAGCGCTCGCAGCTGTTGGCAGAGCATCAGCCCACCATGCGGGCGGCCGCTCCACTCGTGGCCGACCCGATCGTGCGCAACCGCGGCACGTTGGTCGGCTCTCTCTGTCATGCCGACCCGCAGGGTGACTGGGCATCGGTGATGACCGCCCTCGACGCGTCAGTCGTTGCCCAGAGTTCGCGCGGGCGTCGCAGCATCGCCATGAAGGACCTGGTCAGCGGTCCATTCCAGAACACGCTCGCCGTCGACGAAGTGGCGGTCGAGGCAGTGGTCCCGGCACCTCAGGGGGTTGCCCTCGGCGGATACATGAAGCTGGAGCGACGGGTCGGCGACTTCGCGACGGCCGGTGTGGCCGTGGCAATCGATCGAGTCGGCAGCGACGTCGTACGCGCCGGAATCGGCTTGACCGGGGTGGGAGGGTCGACGATCTCAGCAGACGATGCGGCAGCGATCCTGGTCGGTGGACCACTCACGGCCGAAGGTATCGGTGAGGCCGCCGAGCTCGCGGCACGCGCCGCGCAGCCGCACTCGGACCACCGCGGGAGCGCCGACTACAAACGTCAACTGGTGCGGGTGTTCACCCGACGGCTCCTGACCCGTCTGACGACATCGAGCGAGGAGGCCGCCTGACATGACGAGCTTGTTCGAGGAGATCACCCCTACGGCCCCCGAGGATGTCCCCACCCGCCAGATCACGATATCGGTCAATGGCGAGACCAGAACCGCCGTCGTGGAGCCCAGGCTCTTGCTGGTTCACCTTCTCCGACAGGGTCTCGAGCTGACCGGCACACACATCGGATGCGACACCACGAACTGTGGCGCATGCACCGTGCTCTTCGACGGGACACCGATCAAGAGCTGCACGATGCTGGCGGTCCAGGCGGACGGTCACGAGGTGACGACGGTCGAGGGGCTCGGCGGGCCGAGCGAGCTACATGCGATCCAGGAAGGCTTCAAAGAGGAGCACGGGCTCCAGTGCGGGTTCTGCACTCCAGGGATGATGATGACATCGAAGGCCCTGCTGGAGACGAACCCGAACCCGACGGAGGACGAGATCCGCTGGGCCCTCGGAGGCAACCTCTGCCGGTGCACCGGCTATCAGAACATCGTGAAGGCGGTCATGTGGGCCGCAGACAAGCTCAGCGACGAGAACGAGGCAGATGACACGGAGGTGACGTCGTGACAGCCGTCGACGAGGGCAAGATCGCCGGTCTGGGAACCAGCCGTCGACGGGTAGAGGACAATCGTTTCATCCGCGGCAAGGGAAGCTATCTGGACGACATATCCCTGCCCGGCATGCTGCACATGGAGATCCTGCGGAGCCCGGTGGCCCACGCCAAGATCAACTCCATCGACACCTCCAAGGCCATGGGAATGCCCGGGGTTCGGCTGGTCCTGACCGGGGAGATGATGGCCGCGCGCAACCTGGCCTGGATGCCCACCCTCTCCTACGACACCCAGGCTGTGCTGGCCACCGACAAAGTCCGCTTCCAGGGTCAGGAAGTGGCCTGTGTGATTGCCGACGATCCCTACATCGCCAAGGATGCCTGTCAGGCCATCGTGGTCGACTACGAGCCGCTGCCGGCGATCGTCAACCCAACTCAGTCACTCGCCGAGAGCGCCCCGGTCATCCGGGACGACAAGGCCAACCAGCCGGACAACGTCATCTACGACTGGGAGGTCGGCGACAAGGAAGGCACCGATCGCGCCTTCGCCGCGGCCGACCATGTCTCCGAGCTCGAGGTCTTCTACCCACGCTCGCACCCCTCCCCCATCGAGACCTGTGGCTCGATCGCCGACTTCAACCGCGCGACCGAGAAGCTCACGGTCTACATGACCACCCAGAACCCGCACATAGTGAGGGCCGCGGTCGCACTGGTGGCCGAGCTGCCCGAGCAGATGATCCGGATCATCTCCCCGGACATCGGCGGCGGTTTCGGCAACAAAGTCCCCGTCTATCCCGGGTACGTGGTGTCGATCCTCGCCTCGATCCTCTTGGAGCGCCCGGTGAAGTGGATCGAGGACCGCACCGGCAACCTGATATCGACGGGTTTCGCCCGGGACGTCTACCTCAAGGGCCAGCTGGCGTTGCGCAGCGACGGGAGGATCCTCGGAGTGCGGATGCACACGCTGGCCGACCACGGTGCCTTCTTCTCCGACGCCCAACCCTCCAAGTTCAAGCTGGGTCTCATCCACTCCGCGTTCGCCTGCTACGACGTCCCCACCGCGCACCTCCAGGCACGTGGCGTCTACACCAACAAAGCACCGGGCGGTGTGGCCTACCGTTGCTCGTTCCGGGTGACCGAGGCCATGTTCTTCCAGGAGCGGATGGTGCAGGCGGCCGCCGACGAGCTCGGCATCGATCAAGCAGAGATCCGCCGGATCAACCTCGTTCGTGACGACGACTTCCCCCATCGCACACCATTCGGCTTCCTCACCGACTCCGGGCAGTACGCCAAGTGTCTCGACGTGGGTCTCGAAGCGATCGGCTACCAGGACTTCCTGAAGGAGAAGGAGGAGGCGGCCAAGCGGGGACGTCTGCTCGGCATCGGCATCTCGGTGATGACCGAGCCGCTGGGCGCCGGCAACAGCCGTGAATACGACATCCTCGGCATCAAGATGTTCGACTCCGCCGAGCTGCGTGTCCATATGACCGGCAAGGCCCTGCTCCGCACCGGAGCCCGTGCCCAGGGCCAGGGTCACGAGACGACGTGGGCCCAGATCGTCGCCCACGAGCTGGGCATCCCCGCCGAAGACGTGATCGTCGAGGAGGGTGACACCGACACCGCCCCGTTTGGCATGGGCACCTATGCCTCGAGGAGCACTCCGGTGGCGGGAGCGGCGGTGGCCATGGTGTCCCGAAAGATCAGGGCCAAGGCCCGCAAGATCGCCGCCCATCTGTTGGAGATCTCCGAGGAGGACGTGGAGTGGGAGCTGGGTCGCTTCTACGTGCGCAGCCAGCCAGACCGGGGCGTGACGATCCAAGAGTGTGCCGCGGCCGCCTACTCGAACATGCCCGACGGCATGGAGCCCGGGCTCGAGAACACCGCCTACTACGACCCACCCAACCTCACCTGGCCCTTCGCCTGCTACATCGCCACGGTGGAAGTCGACCCCGAGACCGGCGTGTGGGATGTCCTTCGCGTCGTGGCCGTGGACGACTGTGGCGTGCGGATCAACCCGATGATCGTCGAGGGCCAGATCATGGGCGGGCTGACCGAGGCCTATGCCATGTCCAACATGCAGTTCATCACGTTCGACGAGGAAGGCAACTGCATCGGCGCCAACTTCACCGACTACCTCCTGCCGACCGCGTGGGAGACACCTGGCTTCGAGCTCCACGAGGTCGTCACCCCGTGCCCGCATCATCCCATCGGGGCCAAGGGAATCGGTGAGTGCGCCGCCGTCGGTGGCCCCGCAGCATTCGTCAACGCCGTCATGAACGCGATCAAGGACAGTGGCGTCCGCAACATCGACATGCCCGTCTTCCCCGACCGGGTCGTCCAGGCACTTCAGACCGGCCAGGATGTGAGCGGGGCGCCCCCGGCGAAGGTGGATGCATGACCAGTCGCGCCGGTGACGGGTGGCAGATCCTGGAGAAGGCCAGCGAGCTGGCTCGTCAGGGTGAGCAGTTCGCCCTCGCCACCGTCGTCTGGCGTCAGGGCCCCTCCTCGGGCCATCAGGGAGCCCGCGCCGTCATCACCAAGAGTGGTGAGATCCATGGTTGGATCGGTGGCGCCTGCGCCGAGCCGGTGGTGATCAGGGAGGCCCAAAACGTGATGGTGGAGGGCGAGGCGAAGCTGATTCTCCTCGGTGCCGCCGAGGAGTTCGGGCACGTGCCCGAGGGCATGACCGTCGTGCCCATGGCTTGCCAGTCGGAAGGCGCCATGCAGCTATACGTCGAGCCGGTGCAGTCCACACTGAGGCTCGTCGTCGTCGGCCAATCCCCCATGGCATCGACGCTGGTCGACCTGGCCACCGTCCTCGGATGGCGAGCCGAGCTTTGTGACTCCAAGGTCTTCAGGGCAGGCGAAGTCGAGCGTGACGCGGTGGTCATCGTCGCCACACAAGGTCACGACGACGAGGACACACTCGAGCACGCCGTACGCGCCGAGCCCGCCTTCGTCGGGCTGGTCGCCTCCAGCAAACGGGGCGAAGCCATGCTCGGGTACCTGGTCGACAAGGGTGTCTCAAAGGATCTGCTCGACCGGGTACGCGTGCCGGTAGGGCTCGACCTGGGCCATACGTCGCACACAGAGATCGCCGTGGCGGTGCTGGCCGAGCTGGTCGCGCTCAAGGCGAGCGGCGAGCTGGCAGCCGCCCGACACGACACGGCAGCCGACGCCGACGCGCCGACCACGGCAATCGACCCGGTCTGCGGAATGACCGTTGCTGCAGACGAGAGCAGCCGCCCCTACACCTACGAGGGAACCACCTACTACTTCTGTGCACCCGGCTGCCGCACCGCTTTCGAGAAGGATCCGGAATCGTTCATCAAGGAGGCAGCGCTTGCTGATTGAGAGCTCCATCGACGTCGCCCAACCCATCGAGAAGGTGTGGGCCTTCTGTCAGGACATCCCGCAGGTTGCCGCGTGCTTGCCCGGCGCAGAGCTCACCGACGAGATCGGGCCCGACGAGTACGCGGGGAAGGTCGCCATCAGCATGGGACCGGTGAAGATGCAGTTCGCCGGGACGGCACGCGTGACCAAACGGGACGAGGCCAACAAGACGATCGTGGTCGATGCCGCCGGCGCGGACGAGAAAGGCCAGGCTCAGGCGAACCTGGGACTGACGGTCCAGCTGCAGCCTTCGGGCAGCGGCACCACTCTCGACGTGACACAGGACATTCAGCTCTCCGGTGCCGCGGCACAGTACGGGCGGGGGATGATCGGCGACGTCTCCCAGGTGTTGATGCGTGACTTCGCATCGAACGTGCAAACCCGCCTCGACGCCCTCGATCGGGGTGTGGCGGTAGATCAGTTACAGGGAGGGCAGAGCGCCAGCGGATTCCTAATCGGCCTCAGGGCAGCCTGGATGGCTTTGAAACGGGTTGCCCGGCGTTTCTTCCTCCCATATCAACCGAGTCGAAGCTGAGGAGGATGTGATGGTTTGGTGGTGGATAGGCAACGTGGTTCTCCTTCTGGTGGTGGTGCCGGTTCTCGTCGCCCTGCTCAACAGGGTGCTGGCGGCCCTGGAGCGAATCAGGGAGGCTTCCGACGAGATCCTGGCTGGAGGCGTCCAGCTGATCGGCGAGGTCGACAACGTCCCCGAGTTGCTCGCCACGACCGACGAGACCATCGAAGACGTCTCCGTCGGCGCGGTCAGGTACGCAGGCTCGGTAGCCAAGTTGTTGGGCTGAGGAGAGGAGAGCCAAATGCCAGCAGCAGCAGTCGTCACATTGGTGATAGCAACACTCATAATCGCCGCAGCGGCCC
>JASFVB010000036.1:0-15900 GCA_050050035.1 Acidimicrobiia bacterium
CCCGCCTCGTCGATCGTGTCGACATACGCATAGAACCCGTCACCCTGATCCGCCAGCTGCTCCATGAGCACGTCGTTGTAGTTGCCCATGCCGAACCCGACGGTCACGAGCTCGATTCCCCGAGCAGAATCGTCGGAGATCAACTCGAGGATCCCCTCCGCATCGGTAGCGCGGCCCATGTTGGCCACTCCGTCGGAACAGAGGATCACCCGGTTGATGCCTCCCTTGCGAAACGCCTCGTTGGCGAGCCGATATCCGATCTGAAGCCCTTCGGCGGCATTGGTGCGCCCCCTCGGGGTGAGTGAGTCGATTGCCCGCAGGATCTCATTCTCCTCGTCCACTGCGGTCGGGTACATCACCACGCGCGCTGAGGAGCCGTACTCCACGATGGCGACCGTGTCGCCGGTGTGTAGCGACGAGGCCAGGAGCGCCAAGGAGTCCTTCACCAGCTCCAAACGGTCGCCCCGCTCCATCGAGCCGGAGGTATCGACGACAAAGACGAGGTTCGCTGCGTCGCGGCCCTCCCAACCGGCATTGCCGGCTTGCACGCCGATGCGCACTACCTGATTCCGTCGATTCTGTGTGAATGGCGTCCTTCCCCCGTCGATCGTCAGGCCCAGGCCATCACCGGGGGGAGGCGTCGGATAGTCCTGATCGAAGTAGTTGACGTACTCCTCGACTCGCACCGAGTCACGATCCGGGAGGTTGCCGTCGCGCACGAATCTCCGGCCGACGGTGTAAGAGCCCGTATCGACATCGAGGGCGAACGTGGAAACCCGATCGTCGTCTGCGTCGAGGAAAGGGTTGACGCCGGGATTGTCGAAGTAGACAGAGTCGTAGGGCTCCTCATCGGGCAGATCCCGGTTGGGTGCAGCCGGCGGCGGAGGCACCCGACGGTGTGAGGGCGGCGAGTGGTGAAATGTGGGCTCCGATTCGTCGTAGTCGCCGCCGCAAGCCGTCACCAGGACCAAGACGGCGACAACGGGCGCGATGAGTCTCGTGTTTCTCACTGTTCTCTCCTTGCCATGCCGCTATTCGGCGGCTGGGCTCATCGTCCCCCAAGCGGCACGACCGGTCTATGCGGGTGATGCCTCATTGATCCCCCATCGACCCCCAGCGCCCCGTGGGGACCCGCCGCACTACCTTGTTGGACATGACGCCGGCTGAGACGCCCGTCGAGAGCAGCTCGTCGATACCCGCCGTCGACACGACGCTGCTGCGGATAGTCGTGGTCTTCAGGATCGTCGGGACCTTCTGGCTGGTTGGCTTGGCTGTGCTCACGCTTGCGACGGCCGAGCCCGAGATCGCCTCGACGACCGCTCACACGGCGACGATCTGGTCGGCGATCGTGATCTCAGTCGTCTGGACCGGTGTAACCGTCGCCCTCGCCTATCGCAGTCCGGAGACGCTCGGCCACGTCACCTTTCTCGTTGTGGACCTGGCCCTCGCCGGTTGGGTGGCCATGACACCCGGGCTCATAAGGGCAGACGTCTTCTTCGCAGGTGGCTATCCGATCTCGTCACCGTTTCTCTTCGCCGCGACGCGAGGAACCACGGCCACCGTGGTGCCGGCGATCGTCGTGGCCGCCGGCTCGGCCGTCGGCACCAGCTTCGCAAACGCCCGAGTGATCGAGGTGCTAGCGATCAACTTCCTCTCCCCTCTCGTCCTGGCGTGGGCCTTTGGCTCCATCAAACAGCAGGACGCCCGTCGACGAGAGGCCGAAGAGGCCCTCGCCACCGAGCGAACCAAGCTCGCCCTCGCCAACGAGCGATCGGAGATGGCAGCACACCTCCACGATTCCGTGCTGCAAACCCTCGCCCTCATCCAACGCAAGACACCCGACAACCGAGAGATTGCCCGCCTGGCGCGGCGACAAGAGCGGGAGCTGCGGGCATGGTTGAACGGCAGCCCGCCACTCGCCGCCGGGAACACGCTCAGCACGGCCATGATCCGCGCCGCCGAGGAGGTGGAGGATGAGTACGACATCGCGGTCGAGGTTTCCACCGCCGGTGACACAGAGCTCGACGACCGCACAGCCGGTGTAGTCCTCGCCGCCCGGGAGGCAATGACCAACGCTGCCCGCTTCGCCGGTGTCGACCAGATCTTCCTCCTCGCCGAGACCAGCGAGGGCGGTGTTCGGGTGGTCGTCCGCGATCAGGGTGGGGGGTTTGAGCCCGATTCGGTGACCGGAGATCGAAGAGGGATCAGAGAATCCATCGTGGGACGGCTGGAGCGAATCGGCGGTACCGCAGTGATAAGGAGCGCCCCGGGCGACGGGACCGAGGTCGAGCTCCGGTTCCAGGGACCAGCGTGAGCGCCGCAATCCGCGTCTTCATCGTCGATGACCACCACCTGTTCCGCGCCGGCGTGCGGAGCGAGCTCGAGAACCTCGTGACGATCGTAGGGGAGGCATCCGAGGTCGATGCCGCGGTGGAGATGATTCGCGAGCGCAGCCCTGATGTGGTGCTCCTCGACGTCCACATGCCAGGAGGAGGAGGCCGCAGGGTCATCGAGAAGGTGGCAGAGACCCATCCAGAGGTCCGGTTCCTGGCTCTCTCCGTATCGGACTCTCCCGAGGACGTCATCGCCGTCGTCCGGGCCGGGGCGAGAGGCTACGTGACCAAGACGATCGAGACCGGCGAACTCGCCGAGGCGATCGCCTCGGTATCGAGTGGGGAGGCGATCTTCTCGCCCAAGCTCGCCGGGTTCGTGTTGGACGCCTTCGCCGACGCTCTCCCGGCTGACCACGACCCGGAGCTCGATCAGCTCTCACCCCGGGAACGGGAGGTGATGCGACTCATCGCCCTGGGCTACACATACAAGGAATGCGCCGCCAAGCTCGACATCTCCGCGAAGACGATCGAGCGGCACATGTCGTCGGTACTCAAAAAGCTCCAGCTGTCGAATCGACACGAACTCGCACGTTGGGCAGCCGACCGAAGGATCGTCTAGACCTCAGCGGCCGCCTGTGGCCCCTCACCCGACTCGTCCTGCTCGGCGCGTATCGCCTCCGACGTCTCCTCCTCGACGACGTACTCGACACGGGGGTCGACGATCTCCTCGAGGAAGCCGAGCATCCGCACCCTCGGCGGACGGGTCATGTAGAAGATCCAGCCACGGCTCTCGGCGTACGTAGCCAAGAGATGGAGAACGTAGAGACTCGCCACCACGCCGAGGACGACGAGAAGGAGTGTCACGAGATCAAGGTTCTCCGAACGGCCATCCTCCGAGGGCAAGACCGTCCGACCTCGAGACTCCTGCCGGCAGCGCCGACAAAGGAGCTCCTACCTGGTCTCTCGGTGGACTGTGTGACTCCGGCAGAACCGGCAGTACTTCTTCAGCTCCAGTCGATCCTGGGTGTTCGACTTGTTCTTGGTCGTGACGTAGTTGCGTCTCTTGCACTCCGTGCAGGCGAGGGTCAACGGCGGTCGCTTGTCCGATGCCATCACAGATCTCCCATCTGTGATGGCGTACCGGGTACTGGGTACTTGGCACCAAGTACGTACTCAGTACTCGGTACCTGGTACTGAGTACCGCGAGCGAACGGAGTGAGCGAACGAGTCACTTCGTGATCCTGGTCACTCGACCCGCACCCACGGTCCGGCCACCCTCCCGGATAGCAAACCGCAAACCCTCATCCATCGCAATCGGAGCAATCAACTCCACCGTCATCTCCGTGTTGTCACCAGGCATCACCATCTGAGTCCCCTCAGGAAGAGTGATCGCCCCAGTCACATCAGTCGTCCGGAAATAAAACTGAGGCCGATACCCAGGGAAAAACGGGTTATGCCGACCACCCTCCTCCTTGGTCAACACATAAACCTGAGCCTCAAAATCAGTATGCGGAGTAATCGTCCCCGGCTTAGCCAACACCTGACCACGCTCCACCTCATCCTTACCCACACCCCGCAACAACACCCCCACATTGTCACCAGCAACACCCTGATCCAACAACTTCCGGAACATCTCAATCCCAGTCGCCACCGTCTTCTGCGTATCCCGGATCCCCACAATCTCAACTTCCTCATTCACATTGAGAACACCCTGCTCGATACGCCCAGTCACCACCGTCCCCCGACCAGTAATACTGAACACGTCCTCAATCGACATCAAAAACGGCTTCTCCGTATCCCGCTCCGGATCCGGAATATACGAATCCACCGCCCCCATCAACTCCATGACCTGATCCTGAGCAGCCTCATCCCCCTCCAACGCCCGCAACGCAGAACCCCGCACCACAGGAACATCATCCCCAGGAAACTCATACTCAGTCAGAAGATCCCGCACCTCCAACTCAACCAGATCCAACAACTCCTCATCATCAACCATGTCAACCTTGTTAAGGAAAACCACAATCGACGGAACCCCCACCTGACGAGCCAACAACACATGCTCACGAGTCTGCGGCATCGGACCATCCGCAGCCGACACCACCAAAATCGCACCATCCACCTGAGCAGCACCCGTAATCATGTTCTTGATGTAATCAGCATGACCCGGCATATCCACATGCGCATAATGACGAGCCTCCGTCTCATACTCCACATGCGAAATCGAAATCGTGATACCCCGCTCCCGCTCCTCAGGAGCCTTATCAATATCCTCAAACGCCTCAAACTGATTATTCCCACCAACCCGCTCAGCCAACACCATCGTCACCGCAGCAGTCAAAGTCGTCTTCCCATGATCAATATGACCCATCGTCCCCACATTCACATGAGGCTTCGTCCGCTCAAACTTCGCTTTGGCCATTTCGTTTCTCTCCTGTTTCTTTCCTAAAACCTCAGATTCGGCCTGATTCCATCGGCGCGCAACGTGATCTCATCACGCCTCCGGCCCGATCTCATCGGGACACAACGTGATCTCATCACGCCTCCGGCCCGATCTCATCGGGACACAACGTGATCTCATCACGCCTCACCTCGACGATGGGCCACGATCTCGTCCGCGATCGAATCAGGGACGTCCTGATACGAGTCGAACTGCATCGAATAGGTCGCCCTTCCCTGCGTCTTCGAACGCAAATCGGTGGCGTACCCAAACATCTCTGACATTGGCACCTGGGCACGAATCACCTGGCTGTTGCCTCGTTGGTCCATGCCCTCGACTCTTCCCCTTCTGGCGTTCAGGTCACCGATGACGTCACCCATGTACTCCTCAGGCGTCGTGACCTCGACATCCATGACCGGCTCGAGCAGCTTCACGCCGGCCCTGCGGGCAGCGTCCTGGAGCGCCATCGATCCGGCGATCTTGAAGGCCATCTCGGAGGAGTCGACGTCGTGCGACGACCCGTCGACCAGCACTGCCCTGACATCGACCAGTGGGTATCCGGCCAGGATGCCTTGATCGAGGGCCTCCTCGATCCCGGCGTCAACCGACGGTATGAACTCACGGGGCACGTTCCCGCCCTTGATCTGGTCGATGAACTCGTAGCCGCCACCGGGGCCGGTTGGCTCCAGGTTGATGACGACGTCGGCGTATTGGCCCTTTCCACCGGTCTGCTTCACATGCTTGTACTGAATCTTCTCGACGCCCTTGCGGATGGTCTCTCGGTAGGCCACCTGGGGTGTGCCGACGGTCGCGTCGACCTTGAACTCCCTCAACAGACGGTCGACGAGGATCTCCAGATGGAGCTCGCCCATTCCGGAGATGATGGTCTGACCTGTCTCTTCGTCCCCACGCACCAGGAATGTGGGGTCTTCCTCCGACAGCCTGTGCAGTGAGGCCGACAGCTTCTCCTCGTCCGACTTCGTCTTGGGCTCGATGGCGACCGATATGACAGGTGCGGGGAATTCCATCGACTCGAGCTGAATCGGAGCATCGACCGCCGAGAGCGTGTCTCCAGTGGTCGTGTTCTTGAAGCCGATTCCGGCCACGATGTCACCGGCGAAGATGTCGTCGACATCCTCTCGATGGTTGGCATGCATGCGGAGGATCCGCCCGACTCTCTCCTTCTGTCCCGTCGTGGTGTTGAGGACGCTGTCTCCTTTGGAGAGGTGACCCGAGTACACGCGGAAGTAGGTGAGCTTGCCGACGTGGGGGTCGCTCATGATCTTGAATGCGAGCGCGGCAAAAGGGTCTGCGTCGCTGTTGTTGCGCTGGAGGGTCACATCCTCGTCTCCGGGCTCGAAGCCCGACGTCATCGGCAGATCGTCAGGGCTGGGTAGATACGCCACCACAGCGTCGAGCAGGAGTTGCACGCCCTTGTTCTTGAAGGCCGAACCGCAGAAGACAGGTGTGAAGTCGTTGGCAATCGTCCCGATCCTGACACCCTCGTGGACCTCCTTGGCCGTGAGATCCCCATTCTCCAGATAGGACTCGAGAAGGCTCTCCGACGTCTCGGCAACGGTTTCCAGGAGTTGATCGCGATAGGTCTGCGCCTGTTCCACGAGGTCATCGGGTATGGGGGTCGTCTCCCATGACCTGCCGTCGTCGCCCGTCCAAACGTGAGCGATCATCTCGACGAGGTCGACGACTCCGACGAAGTCAGCTTCGGCCCCGATGGGAAGCTGCATGACGAGAGGCTTGGCGGCGAGACGCTCGACGATCGAATCGACGTCGAAGTAGAAGTCGGCACCGGTGCGGTCGAGCTTGTTGATGAAGCAGATGCGTGGGACGCCATACCGGTCGGCCTGACGCCAGACGGTCTCGGACTGGGGCTCGACGCCGGCAACACCATCGAAGACTGCGACGGCTCCGTCGAGCACACGAAGGGCACGCTCGACCTCGACTGTGAAGTCGACGTGACCAGGGGTGTCGATGATGTTGATCAGGTGCTCGTGCCAGATGCAGGTCGTAGCGGCGGACGTGATGGTGATGCCCCGCTCCTGCTCCTGCTCCATCCAGTCCATCGTGGCTGCGCCCTCGTGGACCTCACCGATCTTGTAGTTGCGGCCGGTGTAATAGAGGATGCGCTCGGTCAACGTCGTTTTGCCCGCGTCGATATGAGCCATTATCCCGATGTTGCGGGTACGGCTCAGCGGCACCTGACGCAGGTGATGCAGCGCGTTGTCGTTGCTCATCTCTTCTTCTATTACTCCGGTCGCTATTCAGTTTTGAACCGTTCTCGTCCTGTGGTTCGGGCTGGGAGTTTTCTAGCCCGCCTACGGGAACCGTTCTCTTGTAAACCTGTCTCCGAGGTGTGGAGTTTGCTCGAGCAGACTCCAATGTCTCGCACGCAGCCAAAGGCTGTTTCAGCGAGACACCGTCACCATCTGTAGTGGGCGAAAGCCTTGTTGGACTCCGCCATCTTGTGGACGTCTTCCTTCCTCTTCACCGCAGCTCCGGCGTTGTTGGAGGCATCCAAGATCTCGTTGGCCAGTCGCAGGGCCATGGTCGGCTCCCGTCGTCGCCGGGCGAAGCTGACCAACCACCTGATGGCCAGAGAGCTCTGACGCCGGGGGCCAACCTCCACCGGAACCTGATATGAACTGCCACCCACACGACGGGAACGAACCTCGACTGCGGGGCGTATGTTGTCGACCGCACGTTTGAGCACCACGGTCGGATCCTGGCTGGTGCGTTGCTCGACGGTCTCGAGTGCGTCGTACACGATCGCCCTCGCCAAATCCTTCTTGCCTTTGAGCAGCACCTTGTTGATCACCTGGCTGACCAAGACACTCCGGAATACCGGATCGGGGTCGACTCGTCTCTTCTGTGCCGGAGCGCGTCTCATGCCAGCCCTACGCCTTCTTCGATCCGTAGCGGCTGCGGGCTTGCTTACGATCGGATACTCCCGCCGCATCGAGGGCGCCCCTGATCACCTTGTATCTGACCCCGGGAAGATCACGCACTCGCCCACCACGGACCAGCACCATGCTGTGCTCCTGGAGATTGTGCCCTTCGCCCGGGATGTACGCCGTCACCTCGGCGCCGGAGGAGAGACGGACACGACACACCTTCCGAAGAGCAGAGTTCGGCTTCTTCGGGGTGACGGTGTAGACGCGTGTGCAGACACCGCGGCGTTGCGGCGCACCGGCCAGACCGGCGGTCTTGACCTTCTTCTTCTTCGGCTTCCTGCCCTCGCGGACAAGCTGCTCGATGGTTGGCATTCTGCTCCTAACGCGGCGTCTCGGCAGAACCGAGACACAACGGCACAGGGCAACCCACATGCCGTTCCTGTTGTGAACCTTGCGTACCGGGCACAGTCGATGCACCCGGCTGCTCCCTGACGGGCACGCAGTGAGTGCGAGCCGAGAGCCAGGACAGATTCTATGTATCTGCCTGCGCGCGTACCAAATCGAATGCGTTGTCCAGTCAGCCGTCGACGACCCTCATCGTCGAGTCACCGGGACCCGCGCTGAGGACGCCGCCTGAGACCGTCGCCCAACACATTCATCCGACCGGACAAGCCGGCCGGACGGTGATGTTACCAGCAAGGTTGGCCAGACGACATCCGATTCGCTGGTGAGGCTTGCTCAGCCGGTGCTCGTCGTGGACGCGATCGTCGTGGTCGTCGCCACCGTCGTAGTCGTTGGAATCGTCGTGGTCGTCGCCACCGTCGTCGTTGTAGGAACCGTCGTCGTCGTGGGAACCGTCGTCGTCGTGGGAACCGTCGTCGTCGTGGGAACCGTCGTCGTCGTAGGAACCGTCGTCGTCGTAGGAGCCGTCGTCGTCGTAGGAATCGGCGAAGTCGTCGGCGTGGTGGTTGGGAACGCCAGGGACGTCGATGTGCTCGTGAGCATCGTGGTCGTGGTGACCATCGTCGTCGTGGTCGCAGACGGCAGACGTGGGCCAACCCGACCGATGAAGCCTCCCGGCAGGGACGAGGACGTGGAGGTCGCCGGGAAGGCCACGAACCATGGCGTCGTGGACGACGTCGTGGGGTCCATCGAGGTCACAGACGTGGAAGTGTCGTTGGTGAGGGTGACGGCGAGCACCTCGGTCTCGCCCTCCGAAGATGTGCTCAGCATCCAGCTGACGCCGGAATACGCCAACGCCGTGATTCCGACGACCGCAGCCAGCACGAAGAGACCTGCTGCCCACCTGAGGAGAGTGGCTCTTCTCGAGTTGACACGCTCAGACGGATTCTCAGCCAGATGGTCTGCGATTGTCCTGGCGAGTTGGTCGGGGCTCAGAGGCCGCCCACGACGATGCGCCTTCGCCACCGGGGTTCCTTTCCTGGTTGGCTCCCGCCGCCCCGGGCACCGGGAAAGCTACCGGAATATAGGCACGACACCTCGTGAAATCGGGGATCGTCGCGGACCCCGACACCGCTCCCGAATACTGGCTACACGAGCGGAACAGCGATCGTCAGACGGCCGGGTTGAATGGGTCCGTCGGTCTCCAGCTCATTGCACGGAGGCGAGATGACGGTTCGGGGACTACTCCTCTTCGGAGTCGTCGACGCTCCCACCCAGAGACGCAAGCCACTCGGCCGGGTCCTCGGGAAGACCCTCGTCGTCCATGGGAGCTTCGCCACCCTCGCCCAGAATGCCCAGACTCGCCACGGTCGTGGCGCCTGGCAACGACGGCTGGAGCACCTGATACTGCTCCGCGCCTGTTCCGGCTGGGATGAGCTTGCCGATGATGACGTTCTCCTTGAGCCCCCGCATGAAGTCGGAGCGACTCTGAATCGCGGCATCGGTGAGCACCTTGGTGGTCTCCTGGAACGACGCCGCCGACAGCCAGGAGTCCGTGGCGAGAGATGCCTTGGTGATGCCCATCAGCATCGGACGGCCCTCGGCCGGCTTCTTGCCATCGGTCACCAACTCCTTGTTGGTATCGCGGAACCGCTGCTCGTCGATGAATGCCGACGGGAGGAAGTCCGAATCGTTGGGAGCGACGATGCGCACACGACGAAGCATCTGACGAACGACCATCTCGATGTGCTTGTCGTGGATCTCCACACCCTGGGAGCGATACACCTCCTGTACCTGGTCGACCAGGTACTGCTGGGTCGCGCGCACACCGCGGATCTCCAGCACCTCCTTGGGGTCCAAGGGACCCTCGGTCAGCTGGGTGCCGGCCTCGACCTCGTCACCGTCGGTGAATCGCAACTTGGCGAAACGGGAGATCTTGTACTCGACCTCCTCGTCACCCTTGCTGACGGCGATGCGACGCCCCTCCTCATCGTCGAGAAGGTGTGCGGTGCCCGCGATCTCGGAGAGGACGGCCTTGCCCTTTGGCGTCCGGGCCTCGAAGAGCTCGACGACACGAGGAAGACCATGAGTGATGTCCTCGCCGGCAACACCGCCGGTATGGAAGGTGCGCATGGTCAGCTGAGTGCCGGGCTCGCCGATCGACTGCGCCGCCATGATGCCGACCGCCTCGGCGGTTTCGACCATGCGGCCGGTGGCCAGAGACAGCCCGTAGCAGGTCTGGCACACACCGGCTCGGGTGTCACAGGTCAGTGGGGACCGCACCCTCACCGACTCGATGTCTGCGTTCTCTATTGCGTGAAGCTCCGTCGTGCCGATGATCGTCCCGGCACGGAGCTTCTCGTCGTTCTCGGTCGCAACGAAGCTGCGGCCTTCCTTCAGGTCGTCGGCGAGCGCCCGGCCATAGATGCGGGAGCGCAAGTTCCTGATCTTGGCGCCGCGGTCGTCGACGACACGGATGATGATGCCGCGATCCGTCTCACAATCCTCCTCGGTGATGATCATCTCCTGGGAGACGTCGACGAGACGACGGGTGAGATATCCGGAGTCGGCGGTACGCAGTGCCGTGTCGGCCAGACCCTTGCGGGCGCCGTGGGTCGAGATGAAGTACTCGAGCACCGACAGACCCTCGCGGAAGTTCGAGATGATCGGACGCGGGATGATGTCACCCTTGGGGTTGGCGACGAGACCACGCATGCCGGCGATCTGACGCACCTGCATCATGTTCCCGCGGGCCCCGGAGCCCACCATCATGTCGAGCGAGTTGAACATCTCGGTCTTGAGGCTGGACTTCATGGCGTCGGTCACCTTCTCGGTGGCCTCGGTCCAGATCTCGATGAGCTGCTGACGACGCTCGTCGTCGGTCACGACACCCTTGGCAAACAGAGTCTGGACCTTCTCGGCCCGCTCCTCGAACTCGGCGAGGATCTCGGCCTTGTCGGCAGGAGTCCTGACATCGTCGAGACCGATGGTCAAACCGGCGCGCGTTGCGAATCGGAAGCCAAGCTCCTTGATGCCGTCCAATGTCGCGGCTACGGCAGAGCGCGGGTAACGGTCGATGAGCGTCTCGATGAGCAGTCTGATGTCCTTCTTGAGGACCACCGCTTCGATATAGGGGAAGTCCTCCGGGAACACGGAATTGAGCAAAGCACGCCCGAGCGTGGTATCAGTCGCGGCGGACCCGTCGAGTGGCTCGTCGGTGACGAGGGCAGCAAGGGTCTGCTTCAGATCGGTGTGAGCCTCGGGATCACCAGCAAGGCCGCCAAGCCTGATCTTGATCGGCGCGTGAAGAGCGAGCTCTCCGATCTCATAGGCCATCACAGCCTCGTCCACGTCGGCGAACGTTCGGCCGGCCCCGGGTGCGTCCTCGACGAATTCGGAGAGGTAATAGATGCCTATGACCATGTCCTGGGAAGGCGTGACGATCGGGCGGCCAGAAGCCGGCGACAGCACGTTGTTGGACGACAGCATCAAGATGCGCGCCTCTGCCTGTGCCTCCGCGGACAACGGGAGGTGAACCGCCATCTGGTCACCGTCGAAATCGGCGTTGAAGGCCTCACAAACCAGAGGGTGGATCTGAATCGCCTTTCCCTCGACGAGCACCGGCTCGAAAGCCTGTATGCCGAGGCGGTGGAGAGTCGGAGCGCGGTTCAACAGGACCGGGTGCTCCTGGATGACGTCGCTCAACACGTCCCAGACCTGGGGTCGCTGACGCTCGACCATGCGTTTGGCGGCCTTGATGTTCTGGGCGAGGTCGAGATCGACCAGCCTCTTCATCACGAACGGCTTGAACAGCTCCAGTGCCATGATCTTGGGCAGACCGCATTGGTGCAGGCGGAGTTGCGGTCCGACGACGATCACTGAGCGGCCGGAGTAGTCCACACGTTTGCCGAGCAGATTCTGTCGGAATCTGCCCTGCTTGCCCTTGAGCATGTCAGATAGCGATTTGAGGGCACGGTTGCCCGGTCCGGTGACGGCTCTGCCGCGACGACCGTTGTCGAAGAGGGCGTCGACGGCCTCCTGGAGCATTCGCTTCTCGTTGTTGACGATGATCTCCGGTGCGCCCAGGTCCAGCAGTCTCTTGAGACGGTTGTTCCTGTTGATCACACGCCGGTACAGGTCGTTGAGATCCGAAGTGGCGAACCGGCCACCGTCGAGCTGGACCATGGGGCGAAGATCGGGTGGTATGACGGGGACGGTCTCGAGGATCATGTCCTCGGGACGGTTCATCCCCTCCCAGAACGGTTTGACGACCTTCATGCGCTGGGTCGCACGCTGGCGGCGCTGTTGGGATCGACCGTTGAGGTTCTCGTCGAGACGATCCATCTCCGCGTCGAGGTCGAGACTGACCAGCAGGGTCTTGACGGCCTCGGCACCCATCCCGCCCTCGAAGTAGTCGGCGTAGCGGAAGTAGATCTCACGCCAGAGCTGCTCTGACTCGATGAGTTGCTTGGGCCCCATTGTGCGGAAAGTGGAGAACGCCTCTTCGATCAGCTCCATCTCGCGCTGAGTGCGCTCCTCCCGCTCCTTGATCTCCTTCTCGACTTCCTTGCGGCGTGCGTTGATCTCTTGGGTCTTGGCTCCGCCCTCCTCCATACGCTCCAGCTCGTCCTCGAGCGCCTCGAGACGGACCTCGTGCCACTCGTCGAACTCGCTCTGGACGACCTTCTTCTCGTCCTCCATGGCGGCTTCGAGCTCGGGCAGATCCTTCTGACGTCGCTCGTCGTCGACGGATGTGACGATGTAGCTGGCGAAGTAGATGACCTTCTCCAGCTCCTTGGGAGACATATCCAGCAGGTAGCCGAGCCGACTCGGGACACCTTTGAAGAACCAGATGTGAGTGACCGGGGCGGCCAGCTCGATGTGACCCATGCGCTCACGACGAACCTTCGACCTGGTGACCTCGACACCACAGCGCTCACAGATGATGCCCTTGTAGCGGATCCGCTTGTACTTGCCGCAATAGCACTCCCAGTCCCTCTGGGGACCGAAGATGCGCTCGTCGAACAGACCCTCTTTCTCGGGACGGAGGGTCCGGTAGTTGATCGTCTCCGGCTTCTTCACCTCACCGAACGACCAGGCGCGCACCTGATCGTTGGAGGCGAGTCCGATCTTCAGCTCATCGAATATCTGTTGTGCCATTAGCTCGCTTCGCTCGCGGTACTAGGTACTGAGTACTGGGTACTGAGTACTGATTTCATTCCGAATCCGGCCGCTCCGGGCGGGAGAGGTCGATGCCGAGTGTCTCGACAGACCGGTACGTCTCCTCTTCCAGCTCACGAAGCTCGACTTCCTCACCCGCGGAGAGCATCTCCACGTTGAGGCCGAGTGACTGCATCTCCTTGACCAGGACTCGGAACGACTCCGGGATGCCGGGCTCGGGGATGTTGTCTCCCTTGACGATGGCCTCGTACACCTTGACGCGTCCCTGGACATCGTCTGACTTGATCGTCAGAAGCTCCTGTAGCGCATATGCGGCTCCGTAGGCCTCGAGCGCCCAGACCTCCATCTCACCAAAGCGCTGACCGCCGAACTGGGCCTTACCACCAAGTGGTTGCTGGGTGATCATGCTGTAGGGGCCGGTCGAGCGGGCGTGAATCTTCTCGTCGACGAGGTGAACCAGCTTCAGGATGTAGATGTAACCGACGGTCACCGGTGTGTCGAAGGGCTCACCGGAGCGGCCGTCATACAAGACGGCTTTGCCGTCGTCCTGTACGAGCCGGTCACCATCCCGGTTCGGCAGGGAGGTGGCGATCACCTTCATTATCTCGTCCTCACGAGCACCGTCGAAGACCGGAGTGGCTGTTCTCGTCCATGGCTTCGATCCCACCGACGCCGGGGAATCACCCTTGAACTCCTCCCAACCCTGAGCCGCGGCCCAGCCGAGGTGAGTCTCGAGGACCTGGCCCAGGTTCATCCGCGACGGCACACCGAGCGGGGAGAGGATGATGTCGACCGGGGTGCCGTCGGCGAGGAAGGGCATCTCCTCTTCGGGCAGCACCTTCGAGATGACACCCTTGTTGCCGTGACGACCGGCGAGCTTGTCACCCTCGGAGATCTTCCGCTGGGTCGCGACGTAGATGCGAACCAGCTCGTTGACGCCGGGGCTCAGGTCGAAGCCGTCCTCACGCTTGAAGACCTTGACCGCGATGACCTTCCCCGTCTCACCGTGAGGAACCTTCAACGACGTGTCGCGAACCTCACGCGCCTTCTCGCCGAAGATGGCCCTCAGCAGACGCTCTTCCGGAGTCAGCTCGGTTTCGCCCTTGGGCGTGACCTTGCCGACGAGGTAGTCACCCGGCCCCACCTCCGCTCCGACACGGATGATCCCCTCATCGTCGAGATTGGCGAGGACTTCCTCTGGGACGTTGGGAATGTCGCGAGTGATCTCCTCGGCACCGAGCTTGGTGTCGCGTGCGTCGATCTCATGCTCCTCGATGTGAATCGACGTGAGGACATCGTCCTTGACGAGACGCTCACTGATGATGATGGCGTCCTCGAAGTTGTGGCCCTGCCACGGCATGAACGCCACCAGCAGGTTTCGCCCGAGCGCAAGCTCACCGGCCTCGGTTGAAGGCCCGTCGGCCAACACGTCTCCCATCTTCACCTTGTCCCCTTCGGCGACAAGCGGCTTCTGGTTCATGCACGTGCCCTGATTCGAGCGCTTGAACTTGTCGAGCGCGAAGGTGTGCTTCTTGTTCTTGCCCTTCTCCTTCACGACGATCTCATCGCCCGTGAGCTCGACGACCTCACCTGCGACGGGTGAGATGACCATGTCTCCCGAGTCCTGGGCGGCCCTCGCCTCGACGCCGGTGCCAACCAGTGGTGACTCGGCTGTGAGCAGTGGGACTGCCTGACGCTGCATGTTGGATCCCATCAGTGCACGGTTGGCGTCGTCGTGCTCAAGGAACGGGATCAGAGACGTGGACACGGAGACGATCTGCTTCGGTGACACGTCCATGTAGTCGACGCTCTTGCCGTCGATGAACTCGACCTCCCCGCCGGCGCGACGCACCAGCACCCTCTTGTTGGCAAAGGCGCCGTTCTCCTTGAGTGGCGCATTTGCCTGGGCGATGACGAACCGCTCTTCCTCGGTGGCGGTCAGATAGTCGACCTGCGAGGTGACCACACCCTTCTCGACCTTCCGGTACGGCGTCTCGATGAAACCGAAGTCGTTGACACGGGCATAGCAGGCCAACGACCCGATGAGGCCGATGTTGGGTCCCTCCGGAGTCTCGATCGGGCACATCCGCCCGTAGTGGGATGGGTGAACGTCACGGACCTCGAACCCGGCACGCTCCCGGCTGAGTCCACCTGGGCCGAGGGCATTGAGCCTGCGACGATGGGTGAGCCCGGCAAGGGGGTTGGGCTGATCCATGAATTGGCTGAGCTGGCTGGTCCCGAAGAACTCCTTGATCGCCGCAGTGACCGGGCGGATGTTGATCAGGCTCTGTGGTGTTATCGCATCGGGGTCCTGGGTCGTCATCCGCTCCCTGACCACACGCTCGAGACGAGTGAGCCCGACACGCACTTGGTTCTGGACCAGCTCGCCCACGGTACGGATACGGCGGTTGCCGAAGTGATCGATGTCGTCGGTTGCGATACTCACGTCGTTGTCGATGTGCGTCTTCATCGACGTCTCTTCGGCGTGCAACGCGACCAGGTATTTGATGGCGTCGACGATGTCCTCGTCCCGCAGCATCTGAAGACCTTCGGTCCTGTAGTCCTTGGGCGCGTCCTCTCCAAACTTCTGGGCGATCTTGTAGCGACCCACGCGGGTGAGGTCGTACCGCTTGGGGTT
>JASFVB010000037.1:0-15866 GCA_050050035.1 Acidimicrobiia bacterium
AAGGGCTGGACATGTGACGTCGCGGTCGAAACGGGGCTGGCGTCGGTCGTCTCAGCCGGAGGGGACCTCAGATCGGCACACCCCAACACCCGGGTGCCGATCGAGGACCCCTGGGGAGACACGATCGCCACGATCCCGCTCGGGCTTGGAGCGTTGGCGACGAGCTCGACCACCCGGAGACGTTGGAGGGTCGGTGACCGTATGGCTCACCATCTGATCGACCCTCGCACGGGGCGACCCGCGGACACGCCGATTCTTTCCGCGACGGTCGTCGCAGGCACCGCAACCGAGGCCGAGGCGGGTGCCAAGGCTGTCCTCCTTCTTGGCGAGGACGGGCTGTCCTGGGCTGCCGACCAGGCATGGATCGAAGCCGCCCTGGCTGTCTGGCACGACGGCTCGGTGTTTGGCACAAAGGGACTGAAGCTCGCCGCATGAGTGTCGAATGGATGTTGATCAGGGGGTCGGGTGTCGTCGCCTTTGCCCTCCTCGCCGTTTCGGTGATCTGGGGCCTGATGCTCACGACCAAGGTGCTCGGGCGGTGGGCCAAGGCAAAGCCGCTCACGTGGTTCCATGAGTCACTGGCCGTGGGTGCGGTGCTGGCGACGGTGGTGCACATGGTTGCCTTGGAGGCTCACGACTACATCGAGTTCGCCTGGGCGGACATCCTGGTGCCGGGCAGGTCGGATTGGAGACCGAGTGCTGTGGCATTTGGGGTGGTCGGCTTCTACGGGCTCGCGATCATCAGCCTGAGCTTCTATCTGAAGCGGTTCATCGGACTTAGGTCCTGGAGGGCAATCCATTTCGGCTCCTTCGGTGTCTTCATCTCCGTTGCCTTGCACGGGATCTACTCGGGGACCGACTCCTCGGAGCCGTGGATGATCGCCTTGTACTGGGGTTCGATCGTCGCAGTTGGCCTGTTGGTCCTGATCAGACTGGCTCAGCAGTACGCATCGCCGCCTCCCCGGCGGCCGTCGGGTGACGATCCCGACGCCAATCGTCAGACAGTCAACCGGGTGTCAACGGAAGCCTGACAGCGACCAACGCCCCACCGAGTCTCCGGCTCACGCCGACACGGAGATCGCCACCGGCAGCGACAGCCGATCGTCTGGCGATGTCCAGCCCGAGCCCGGACGAGCTTTGCGAGCGCCCCCGTTCGAGCACGCTCTCGTCGGGGAAACCGGGTCCTCCGTCCTCGACGGCGATGAGCACGTCATCGTCCCTGATCACGACTGCGACACCGAGCGGCGTCCCCTCGGGAGTATGGGCAAACACGTTCCCGATGAGGGCGTCGAGCATCACCTCGGCGTCGTCTCTGTCCATGGCGACTATCGCCTCATCCCCGGACGTCTCGGCCATCACATCGCGTCCCTGCTCCTCGGCGAGGGGTCTCCAATAGGCCACTCTCCCCGCACTCACATCCACCAAATCGACGCGCTCCGAAGGCAGCGCGTCGCGGGCGCCACGTCTCGCCTGGTCTATGACGAAGTCGACCGTGCGCTCCAACGAGGCGAGATCGTCGAGTACGCGCTCGCGGCCCTCGCTCTCCTGAAGCGACTCAGCATCGAGACGCAGAGCTGTCAGTGGGGTCCGCAGTCGATGCGAAAGGTCCGCCGCAGCTTCGCGCTCAGTGAGGAGCAGCCGATCGATCTGCTCCGCGAGCCTGTTGAACTCCACTCCGAGACCGCGAATCTCCGCTGGGCCTTCAGGCGTCACCCTCGCTCCCAGGTCTCCAGACCCGAGCTTCGCCGCGGAGCTCGACAGCTCGGAAACCGGTCTGACGATGGTTCGCCCGATCCAGTCGGCTATGAGAACGGCGATCAAAACCAGAGCCAGACCGAGAACGGCGAGTATCAGCCACGACCGCGCGACCCCCGCCCTCATCTCTGACTCCGGCACGAAGACGCGCACGACGGAGGTCGAGCCATCCTGACCGATTACCGGCAGATACACGACTCCGCCGCCAGGCACAGGCATCCGAGCGGCCGTTCCCTGGAGGGCGGCCGATAGATCCTCGTCGTTCGGGACCGGGGCCCCCACCACCTCGAGGTCAGAGGACACGATAGACACCTCGTACGGGATGCCACCGGCAGGAGCAAGACCAGCCAGATCCTGGCTGTCGAGAGGTAAGGGCGCCCGGAGGGCCATACTCCTGGCAACGTTCTCGGCATGACGCTCAGCTGCGGCGAGGGCACTGTCCGCAGCCTGATCTCTCACGAGAAGGGCCAGCGGCACCACGAACGCGAGAGCGACCATTGCCGTCACGGCTGCCGCCTGTAGCGTCAGCTGGCGTCTCATCGATCCGGGGCGGACAGGCGGACTCCCACCCCGCGTTTGGTGTGGATGTATCGAGGATCGCTGGCACTTTCACCCATCTTGCGGCGCAGCCAGCTGAGATGGACGTCGATGGTCTTGTCTGCGCCACCGAACGGCTGGTGCCAAACACCAGCCAGCAACTCACGCTTACTGACGTAGGTGTCCGGTCTCTCCGCCAAGAAGAACAGCAGGTCGAACTCCTTTGTCGATAGGTCGAGGATCTCCTCTCCCAGACGGGCCTCACGACGTCCGGCATCGAGCTGCAACTCCCCGACCCGTATCTCCGTGTCCTCCGAGGTGTCGGCTCTTCTCCGCAGGACGGCCCTGATACGTGCCTCGATGTGGTCGACTGAGAACGGTTTGACCACGTAGTCGTCAGCACCTGCATCGAGGATGCGAACGATCTCCGACTCCTGATCTCTGGCGGTGGCCACCACGATGGGTATCTCGCTGACCGAGCGGATCATCTGGAGTGCAGTGTCGCCTTCGATGTCGGGAAGCCCGAGGTCGAGGATCACCACGTCGAAATCACCCTTGAGAGCCGACTCCACACCGTCCATGGCCCGATGCGTTGTCTCTACCTGATGACCACGTTTGGCTAGTTGCTCTGCAAGTGACGCCCTGATCCGTGGGTCGTCCTCGACGATGAGAACGGATGCCATGACGGCAAGTTACCGTCGAACCCGGTCGGCGCACGCCGACCCCTGGGGCTTGGAGAAAACTTTGACCACCCCTTAGCCGTCACTTAACCCAATCGCTGCCCTCGATGAGTCATCATCTAGGGAGTGAGACAACGCATCGCTATCGCCGCCGCGTGGGTGGTAGCCACGGTCGCCTCGATCCTCGTCGCACTGGCCGGGGTCGCCGGCGTCAGGACGGCCATCGCCGACCCGGGATCGTTCCGACTGCCCGCCGAAGCGACCCCAGCTCCCGGTCTGCCCCCGTCGGCACCCGACATCAGCACAACCACCCTCGCCGCCACGCCTCAGGTAACGGAACCCTCTCCGGCGGGGAGCTCGACGTCGACGTCGGTTCCTCAAACGACGAACACGACGGAGGACGAGTCAGAGACTGAGACCGAGAGCACTGTGACGACGACCGTCGGACAAGGTGAGCAGATCGAGACGTACGAGGTCGAGGGGGGATGGGTCACCATCAGGACCGACGAGGACGGCGTCTACTTCGAGTCGGCATCGCCCCAGTCGGGGTGGAGCGCCGACGTCGATGAGGATGGGCCTGGCGAAGTCGTCGTGATCTTCAAGTCGTCTGAGGAGGAGACCCAGTTCAAGGCGAAGTTCGAGGACGGTCAGGTCAGAATCACCATCGAGGATGAGGAGGACGACGAGCACGACGACTGACTCACGGCGGGTTTCCGGCCTACTCTCCGCCGATGCGCATTGGACTCCTCTCGGCATCGGCGATCGCCGTCCCGGCAATGGTGGAGCCGGCCGCCAGGACCGAGGACGTCGAGCTCGCCGCGGTGGCTGCCCGGTCGATGGAACGAGCGAAGCGCTTTGCAGCCACTCATGGCATAGACCGCGCATACGGGTCGTACGAAGAGCTGATCGCGGATGAGTCTCTCGACGCGATCTACGTCTCCACCCCTGCATCGCTACACGCTCAGTGGGCCATTGCGGCTCTCGAGGCGGGCCGACACGTCCTCTGTGAGAAACCCTTCGCCGGCAACAGCGGGGATGCCAAGCGGATGGTTGACGTCGGAGGTAGGGCCGGCCGGGTCCTCATGGAGGCTTTTCACTGGCGATTCCACCGGTTCGCCGATCGGATGATCGAACGGATATCGCTGCTCCGACGCCCGATCACGATCGAGACCGAGTTCAGCACGCCGATACCGAAGGGCGATATCCGCTTCGAGCTCGATCTGGGAGGAGGAGCCCTCATGGACCTCGGCTGCTACCCGGTCTACTGGGTGAGGGCACTCCTCGGCGAGCCGACGACGGTTGACGCGGAGATGGACATCTCGATCGACGGCGTAGACGACACCACAAGGGGATCGATGGTCTTCGACGACGGCAGTCACGCCAGGATCGTCAGCTCGATGGTGTCCACATCGACGATCCGCCAACTGGAGGCCAGAGGAGCGAATGGCAAGGTCACCGCGGTGAACCCGCTCGCCCCTCAAGAGGGAAACCTTCTGACCTGGGATATCGACGGGACATCAGGCAGGGAGGAAGTCGGCGGCCCATCCACATATGAGGCGCAGTTGGCCGCTTTCGTCTCGGTGGTCGCCGGTGAGCGACCCCCGCTCGTCAGTGGCGAGGACTCCATCAACAACATGGCGGTGATAGACGAGATGTACCGGAAGGCCGGTCTCCAGCCCCGGCCCTGAGCCGGGCTTCCCTCAATGGGACACCGACCGTCAACCAGGAGACATGCCCTGTCACGAGGCCACCTTCCTCGGTGGTGTTGGGCATCCTCCCGATCACCACGCGTGCACCCGGCCATCCCAGGTGAGAAAGCTGCCGTGGTCGCCGGGCTCGAGACCGTCCAGAACCGTATTGATCCCCTCGACGCTCTCCCTCACCGACAGAGAGGCTGCGGAGCCCCCCATGTCTGTCCTCACCCATCCAGGGTGAACAACCACGGCTATGGCTCCGAGGTCACGCCATCTCACGGCCCTGCTGCGGAACTCGTCGTTCAAGACGGCCTTGGAGTCTCCGTAGTCTCCGAGACTCCCGGTCCTCCCCCTGCGAGCCCCCATCTGTGAGGTCATGATGGCCACCTTCCCACCTCTGACCAGCCGACCCGCCTCGAGCAAGTCGTCCACTAGGCGAATGGGGGCGGCTGCATTCACCTCCATCAGCACCGCTCTCGGAGCCCTCATGATCCCGGCGTTGTGGATGATCCGCTCGACAGGCGATTCGATGTCGACGACCAACTCTTGCAGTTGCCCTGAATCGCGAACGTCCAGACGAAAGGTCATGACATCGTCGAGTCCGGGGGGCGGCGAGCCGTCCCGGGTCGTGACAAGCACGTCCCACCCGGCTTGGTGATGAGCCTCCGCGAGACCGAGGCCGATGCCCCGGCTGGCCCCGACAATCAGCGCCCGTGGCATCGTCGCACGGTAGATGTGCCCGAATTCATGCCCGAAGACCATGGTGGGTAGCGTGAGCTGATGCGGTCCCAGCCAGCTGCGATCACTGCCTCATCGACGTGGCGGCGTCTGGAGGAGCTGGCACTACGTCCCGACCACCTCGATCTCCGTGCCTTGTTCGCATCTGATGTCGAGAGAGCAGGCCGATTGACGTTCACGGCCGGTGATCTCGTGGTCGATCTCTCCAAGCATCTGGTAGACGACGACGTCCTCGAGGCTCTGGTCGACCTCGGTCACGAGGCAGGTTTGGGAGATGCAATCGAGGCGATGTTCGCCGGTGAGGCAATCAACACGACGGAAGGAAGGGCGGTCCTCCACCCCGCCCTACGTGCCCGAGCCGAGGACTCGTTCTCGGTCGGGAACGCCGATGTGGTCGGTGAGGTTCACGAGGTGGTCGGTCGCATGGCCGATCTCTCCCACCGGGTCCGATCCGGTGACTGGGTTGGTCACACCGGCGAGAGGATTCGCTCGATCGTCAACATTGGCATCGGTGGATCGGATCTCGGGCCGGCGATGGCCTATCGAGCCCTCCGGCCCTACGTGCAACCGGGGATCGACGCCCATTTCGTCTCCAACGTCGACCCGGCCCACCTCGGCGCGGTGCTCGACCTCGTCGACGCCGCTTCGACACTGTTCATCGTCTCCTCGAAGTCGTTCACGACGACGGAGACACTCAGCAACGCCCACAGCGCAAGAGCATGGTTGGTCGACAGCCTCGGTAGCGAAGAGGCGGTGACGAGGCATTTTGTGGCCGTGTCTGTGAACGAGCCGGCTGTGACCGAGTTCGGCATCGACATCTCGAACATGTTTGGATTCTGGGATTGGGTGGGTGGTCGCTATTCGATGGATTCCGCTATCGGTCTCAGCCTCATGATCGCCATCGGCCCTGACCACTACCGACAGATGCTGGAGGGCTTTCGGGAGATCGACGTCCACTTCCGCCACCAGCCGTCGCACAGGAATGTGCCTGCGTTGCTCGGACTGATCGGGATCTGGTATCGCGACTTCCTCCATCTGCCGACCTACGCGGTCCTCCCCTACGCCCAGGATCTCGACCGTTTCCCCGCCTACCTCCAGCAGCTCGACATGGAGTCCAACGGCAAGAGTGTGCACTGGGATGGGTCGGCCACCAGGACGGATACCGGCCCGATCGTGTGGGGCGAGCCCGGGACCAACGGCCAGCATGCGTTCTACCAGCTTCTCCATCAGGGGACCACTGTCGTCCCGGCCGATCTGATCGGCTTCACCGAGCCCCACCGCGACATCGGTGGGCAACACGACATCCTCTTCGGCAACCTCGTCGCACAGGCAGAGGCCCTGGCTTTTGGATTGACCGCCGACGAAGTCTCCGCGACGGGTGTGGACCCGGAGTTGGTCCCCCATCGGACCTTCCCGGGGAACCGCCCAACCTCGGTGATCCTCGGGCCGAAGTTGACACCGTCCGTGCTCGGCCAGCTCATTGCGACCTACGAGCACAAGGTCTTGACCCAGGGTGCGGTGTGGGGGATCAACTCGTTCGACCAATGGGGCGTCGAGTTGGGGAAGGCCCTGGCCCGAACCATCGTCTCGGAGCTGAGCGCCCAACATCCATCGGACCTGGGCCACGATCCGTCGACGAATGCTCTCATTCGGCGGTACAGAGAGGCCCGCGGACGTGCCGTCTGACCTGGAAGGCATCTCTTTCGCCCCTGTTCGCACGGGAGGACGGTGCGACTTCAGTTGATAGGCGTCCCATGACCAAGGAGGAACGATGAAGGTGCGAGACAAGGTCATCGTCGTGACGGGCGGAGGCGACGGCATCGGTCGCAGGGTCGTCCTCGAGCTGCTGTCACGTGGCGCCCGGGTGGCCGCAGCCGACATCCGCGAGGAGAATCTGCGAGAAACGGCTGGACTGGCCGACGTCGGAGACCGCCTCGCCACGTTTGTCACCGACGTCACCGACAGGGAGAGAGTCCACGCCCTCCCGGGAAAGGTCGTCGACGCATTCGGTGTGGTCGACGGGTACGTGAGCAACGCCGGGATCATCCAGCCGTTCGTCAAACTGGCGAAACTCGACTACGACGACATCGACCGCGTGATCGACGTCAACCTGTATGGGACGATCCACATGGCGAAGGCCTTCCTGCCCCTCCTGCTCGATCGTCCAGTCGCCCACCTGGCCAACGTGTCGAGCATGGGGGGATTCCTCCCCGTCCCCGGCCAAACCGTCTACGGGGCGGCCAAGGCCGGTGTCAAGCTTCTCACCGAGGGTTTGTATGCAGAGCTGCTGGAGACGCGCGTCGGCGTGTCGGTGATCATGCCGGGAGCGGTGGCAACCGACATCACCGCGAACTCAGGAGTCGAGATCGACGTGGACCCGGAGACGGCAGAATCCGCCGGTGCCCGCGCTACTTCCCCCGAAGACGCCGCCAGGATCATCGTCGACGGGATCGAGGGCGATCGGCTCCATATCTACGTCGGCCGTGACTCCCGCATGATGAACCTGGCCAACCGGGTTGCCCCACGCCGGTCGACCCATCTCATCTACAGACAGATGAAGGAGCTGTTGGGCGACTAGATCACCACTCAGGGGTCAATGCAGCAGCGGTCGTCTCCGGCCCGCGGTCGTACCGAGGATCATCACCAGAGCCGCTCCCACGGTGACCAGACCGAGACCCCAGGCCTTGTCCGTCAGCGTCACGCCTTGCGCAGCCGATTGCAGTGCCGCGGTGATCACGACGCTGAAGACGAGGACGGCCGTCACGTCCACGGCGGGAGCCCGCGCCAGGCCGAAGTACCAGGTGCCGACGTATCCGCTGAGAACGAGCCCCGTCGCCAGAGCCCAGCCCCAATGCGACCAGCCGAGCCCGGCTAGCCCCGCGAACGCACCCGTGACCAGACCCCAACCGACCAGCACGGCAACCCCTATTCCCATACGCGCCACGCCGACGGTGAGGGGTGAGAGATCAGCGAGAAGCCGCTTGGCGACGATCACCTCTATTGACCAGATGAGGGTCGCAGCGAGGATCATGACCTCCCCGGAGCCAAACGAAAGGTCGGTGACACCACCGACCAGAACCAGCTGACCGGCGACAAGCAGACCCAGCGCAGCCACGTGGCCGACCCCCAGCTTCTCCCGCAGAACGAGGACGGCCAGCACTCCGACCCAGATCAGCAGCGTCTTGTGGATGAGCGCGGCCTGGGTCGAGACGGCAAGCGAGAGACCCTCGAAGAACAGCAAGAACGCGACACCGCCTCCGAGCACACCAACGACACCGAGCCCCAGCCATTGCGATGGGCGGGATGGGCGCGTCAGCCCGTCTTCCGACTTCCGCAAAGTGAACAAGGCGACAGCCCCCATGAGCATCGTGGCTGCCACCAGGTTCTTGGCTCCCGTGTAGGCGCTGCTCGTTACCCCTGCGTTCGACCAGGCCTTCACGCCGTAGCCGTTGATGAAGATGGCGAATCCGCTGATGACCGCAGTCAGGGCGGCCATGCCCAGGCCCCACCTCCGGGTCTTGGGGACCACCGATGGTCGTTTGCTCATGCGTTCTCCTTTCCAAAGGCCGCCACTTCGAGTCGCCTGCGAAGAGTGATCGCCTCGGCCGCTCTATTCTTGTCCAAGATCTCCACCGCATAGCCGAGATGGACCATCACGGCGTCACCCACGCTCGCCCCCGGCGTATACATGAGACACACGGCGTCACCGGCGATGGAGCCCATGGGAACTCCCCCCTCATCCCAGGTGTGCTCGACCTCACCGATCTCACCGAGACACATCAGCCGGCCCCCATCTCCGCGACCGTCCACTCCTCCAACTCGACCTCTGGCGCAGGGACGACGACCAGGCCGTTGCCTGCGCACGCCGGGCACTTCGACAGCTTGTCTCCGGGATACTCGTCCCCGCAGTCGAGACATGACAACACGTGTGGCCGGGTCACGGGGTTGAGCTCCGTGTCGGCGAGCACGGTGGATTCGGTTGCCGATCGCCACGCCTCGGTCACGACGTCGGGGTCGGTCTCGGGGCTGATGGCCAAAGTCACCGACGTCACGACGGAGTCACCAACCCGATCGAGGAGCGTTGACGCCGTTGACGTGATCAGAGCTCTCTCATGCATGAGCGACCGTCCTCACGCCAAACCCGGCAAGGACCTGAATCGCGACGGAGACCATCTCGTCGAGGGCCGCTGCCGCCGTGTCGGTTATGCCATAGCCGGTCGAAACCGACTCGGGGACCATGCCCACGGCAGCCACCGCGGTCGGGGTGATCCCGGCGAGGTCTGCCGCGGCGAGCACTTCGTTCACACCCAACTGGTGTGCCGAATAGAGCAGTCTTGCCTCGCGACGGACGTCGTCGTCGCCGTACTCGACGACCGTTCCCGGCGCCAAGTCCGGGTCGGCGATCGCGTCCAGCACCAGCAGAGCATCCCTCCCCCCGATCGTCGGGAGCAAGCTGAGCCCGAGCGTGCCCCCATCGACGATCTCGACGTCGTCGAGTCCCAGCTCGGCTATCTCGCGAGAGGCTGCAACGCCGACGCCTTCGTCGGTGAACAACTCGTTGCCGAGCCCGAGGACCAGGACGGGTGGCCTCACCGCCGCTCCCTGGCGACCTGCTTTCGGCCGGTGAAGATCGACGAGATGATCCCGGTTCTCTCCGCGCTGTCGACCAGCACCGCCGAATACACGTGGTGAACCACGAACCCCCAGGTGAGCCACATGATCAGATGGTGGGTGAGTCGCACGGCCGGAATCGAGCCGAGGCTGAAGACCCAGCCGGTGAGCGTGGACAGCGCTCCCCCCGGGTCGTCCAGGCCCTTGAGGGCGAGACCGGTGACGATCTGCACGCCGAACATGGCGTAGAGGACCGTGTAGGTGATACCGGCCAACGGATTGTGCCCGATCTCGCGCGGCGGCTCCCGTCGTAGAAAGAGGTAGTACTTGAGGGCCTCGCGTCCACCCTGGCGACGGTCCTTCCTGCGTGGGATGAACTGATCCCATCTCGACCACTCGTTGCCGGTGAACGCCCAGATGATCCGGGCCACGACGGCAGCGATCATCACCCATGCAGCTATCGAGTGGATCGAGCGGGCCCACCCCATGACAAAGCCCGGGTCGCTTCCCGTGATCAGGAACGGGGTTCCGATGTAGAAGCCGGTGAAGGAGAGCACGACCACACAGAAGAAGATCGTCCAGTGGACGATCCGCACCGGCAGCTCCCAGACCCTGACCTCCCGGACCTCGACGGTGTTCGAGTGAGGGATCTCGGTAGTGCTCACTTGACCGTCACCTCCAGTAGCTCGTTCCCGTCCTTGTCGAGGATGTGCGCGGCACAGGCCATGCAGGGGTCGAAGGAATGCACCGTCCTCAGGATCTCGAGAGGTTGATCTGGATCGGCCATCGGTGTGCCGAGCAGGGCCGACTCGTAGGCACCTCGCACGCCGTTGGCGTCGCGTGGGCCTGCGTTCCAGGTCGACGGAACCACGATCTGATAGTGGTCTATCGAGCCGTTTTCGATCTTCACCCAATGCGACAGCGAGCCTCGTGGAGCCTCGTGCATGCCGAATCCCTCCGGGGCCTCGGGCCAGTCCGAGGGATCCCAGAGCTCTCCGTCGTGGATCTGGATGTCGCCACCCGCGATATTGGCGGTCAACTGATCCAGCACCTCGATTGAATGCTCCGCGAGCACCTGCGACTCGATGCCACGCGCCGCAGTGCGTCCCAGCGTGGAGAAGAGCGCCTCCGCACCAACACCCAGCGTCGAGAGCACGGTGTCGACCAGCTCGACCACACGGGTGTGGCCGGATCCGTAGGCAACCAGCATGCGCGCCAATGGCCCGACCTCGACCGGTGTGTCGTCGTATCGAGGGGCCTTCAGCCAGCTGTACTTGCCATCCGTGTCGAGAAACTCGTACGGAGGCTCCGGGCCGGTGTAGTTGGGGTTGGTCTCACCGTCGAATGGAGCCAAGCCGGTGTCCTCGCCACCGTCGTAGCTGAACCACGAGTGAGCCACGTGCTCGGTGATCTTCGTGGGCTCGAGCGGCACGACCGTCGTCAGGTCATGATCGAAGATCAGACCGCTCGGCAGATACAGGGCGCCCGTGTCGATGGAGGGGTTCTGACCACCTGTCGGGAAGTCGCCAAACGACATGTAGTTGCCAAGACCACCACCTGTCGCCGCCCAGTCTGTGTAGAAGGGGGCGATTGCCAGCAGATCGGGTATGTAGGCCTGTCTGACGAAGTCGAGCCCGGTTTGCAGCAACGACCGCAATTGGGCCAGCGTCGTTGAGTTGATCGCGTTCTGGCTGTTGGGGTCGATGGGCACGGCCATGCCACCGACGAGGTATGTCTGGAGATGAGGGTTCTTGCCTCCCAGGATCGAATGGATCTTGATGTAGTCCCTCTGAAAGTCCAGGGCGTCCAGATAGTGGCTGACCGCCATCAGGTTCGCCTCGGGTGGGAGCTGATAGGCGGGATGACCCCAATAACCCTGAGCGAACGGGCCGAGTCGCCCTCCCGCCACGAAGTTGGCAAGCCGATCCTTCACCGCGGCGAAGTGACTCTCACTGGACCTCGGGTAGTCGGATATCGACGAGGCCAGCGTCGCCGTCGCCCCCGGGTCGGCATCGAGCGCCGAAACGACGTCGACCCAGTCCAGGGCATGGAGGTGGTAGAAGTGCACCACGTGGTCTTGGACGAACTGGCTCAGCGAGATCAGGTTCCGGATGAGTTGGGCGTTGAGGGGAGGCACGATGCCCAGAGCGTTCTCCACTGCGCGCACCGACGCCAGCGCGTGCACCGTGGTGCACACACCGCAGATACGTTGGGCGAAATACCAGGCGTCGCGTGGGTCCCGCCCCTTGAGGATCGTCTCTATCCCACGCCACATCGTCGATGACGACCAGGCGTCGGTCACCTCACCACCGTCGACCTCTGCCTCGATGCGCAGATGCCCTTCGATCCGTGTGATCGGGTCCACCGCGATGCGTGTCATGCCTCACCACCTTCCTCGTCCGACTCGACATCGGCGGTCTCGTCCCCGTTCTTGGCCGCGCTGCGGTGCTGGATGACCTTTGCCACACCATGCGCCCCGAACCCGACTGCGGTCGCTCCAACTATCGCCAATCCGATTTGGTCGGCGTTGGTGGTCACCCCAAACCCCGGAGGCTTGGGCAAGCGCTCGTAGAACGGCGACATCGTGTCCCAGAAGTCCGCTTCGGAGCAGCCGACACACCCGTGCCCGGCGCCGATTGGCCAACTCGTCCCGTCGTTCCACCTGATCGACGGGCAGTTGTGGAACGTGCTCGGGCCCTTGCAGCCGAGCTTGTAGAGACACCAGCCCTTGCGATGGCCCTCGTCGCCCCATTCGAGAGCGAACTGCCCTGCGTCGAAGTGGGCTCGCCGTTCACAGTTGTCATGAATCCTCTGCCCGTATGCGAACAGTGGCCGCCCTTGACCGTCGGTCGGGGGCAGGGCGCCGAAGGTCAGATAGTGGACGACGGTGCCCAGGAGGTTGTCGACGTTCATCGGGCATCCGGGGAGATTGATGACGGGGACCCCGGAGACCAGGTCAGGCACACCACGGGCCCCGGTTGGATTGGGAGACGCTGCCGGAATCCCACCGAAGCTGGAGCAGGTCCCGACGTTGATGATCGCTGCCGCCCCATCCGCGGCCTCCTCGAGATGCTGCATCGCGGTCTTGCCGGCGATCGTGCAGTACACGCCTCCATCGGCCGTCGGGACCGAGCCCTCGACGACGACGATGTGACCGCCTTCCTCGAGGACGGCGTCCTTGGCCGCTTCGGCTTGGTGTCCTGCGGCGGCCATGATCGTCTCGTGGTAGTCGACCGAGAGGATGTCGAGGACTATCTCGGCCACACCGGGATCGTGGGCGCGCAGAAAGGACTCGGTATTTCCCGCGCAGTCCTGGAACTCGAGCCAAATGAGTGCAGGCTTGTCGCTCGCCTCGAGCGCTCTAGCGATGCGCTCTGAGAAGACCGACGGAAGGGCCAGGGTGGCGGTGAGACCTGCGGAGAACGCGAGGAAGGTGCGTCGAGTGATCCCCCGCGCTCCCAGCTTCTCGCCGAGAGTCTCCCTGGCGATGGTTGCAGTGGGCATATCCATCACTCCCGGTAGACATCACCTCTGACGAGGTGTTGAAGCCAACCCAACCGCTATGCGGCCCTTTCCCGTAGAGCAGAAAGTCCCTATTGGCCCATTTGGCTCCTGGCTACGTTGGATTTCGTGAGCCTCGAAGCTCTGGCTACGTCGGTGAAGGGCTATTTCGAACGTGTGGCGCGTGAGGTCTTCGAAGACGACCCCGCGTCCAACCCCAACCTCGGAGTCGAGGTGCTGGGCGTCACCACGGCGAGGGACACACCGACGATGGTGGTCATCACCCCGTGGACGGTGATCGGTCTCGCCTTCCCGCCTGACGGCGGTCTGCCCTCCGAGCTCCGCATCGATCATCACCACTACCCGGTCCTGGCCAACGAGGTCGAAGCCATCGGCCAATATCACTCGGTCCTGCTCATCCCCGACGTCTCGGGCTACGCGGATCAAGCCGTGGTTCGTGAGGAGGTGATGGCACTCCTACCCGGCCTGGTGCGCGCTGTCGAGAAGTGGCGCGGTGAGCATGTGGAAGTGGCCGACTCCGAGCGTCGGGCTTTCGTGCGCAACCTGGCCGGCCACCGAGACCCGACTCCGGTCGCCAGCCCCTTTGGCGCCCCCGATGACACGACGATGCCCGAACTCGAGGAGTGACCTCAGTGCGAGACGACGGTGGTCGGTTCGTCTCGTCGTGCTCGGCATGATCGTCGCCGCGGGCTGCGGTGGTGGTGGTGTCGTGACGGATGTCGACGTCGACGAGGCTTTAGAGATCGGTGGCGCGCTCTTCGTCTCGGAGGGATGTGTGAACTGTCATGGGGAGAAAGGCGAGGGCATCATCGGGCCATCCTTGGCCAACGGGAACGTCGTCGTGACATTTCCGTCCTGCGTCGACCAGATCCGGTGGGTTGAGCTCGGCTCGGCGCGCTGGAAACGCGACATCGGCCCCAGCTACGGGGCCCAGGCGAAACCGGTCAAGGGCGGCATGCCGGCGTTCGGCGAACGGCTCAGCGGTATCCAGATCCGAAGCCTGGCGACGTTCACCAGAGTCGAGTTCGGACAGCTCACGGCAGAGAGAGTCTTCGAGCAGTGTTTCCAATGACAGGCCGGCTCGACCCCGGTCCGATCTCTGGTGGGGGCGGGGCGACTGATACGGTGACCTTCCTCCACAGGAAGGACGGTCAATGCCGGTAACCGACGATCTCGCCACATTGAAGGTCTCCGAGCTGGATCTCAGCCGCTATGTCTCGGTCGGTCCATCCGAGACCGTGGCCCACACCGTGAAAGCGATGCGTGACTCCGGGTTCTCCAGCGCATGCGTCGTCGAGGAAGGGAAGCTGGCTGGTGTCTTCACCCAACGCGACGTTCTGATGCGTGTGCTGGGCAGGCCACGCGTCTGCGACCTGCCGATCGGCGAGGAGATGACCCGCTCCCCTCGCACGATGAGAGCCGAAGACAGCGTCGCCGACGGCCTGGCGATCATGACGGAGTGGTGGGTGAGAAGCGTGCCGGTTCTCGATGCCGCCGACCAGCTCGTCGGAACCCTCTCTTGGTACACGGTCATGCGCACCATGGCCGGGCTCATCGACCGACCCCTCGATCCGAACAAGACCGGGCCCAAGCCCCGGCATGGGCTCGCCTTCGTCGACTTCACCGGTCTCAACACCAGTGTCCCGGTCACGGTCTCGGTCGACGACGACATCGCAGTGGCCATCCACCACATGCGAGCGAGGGCCATCGGCTCGGTCCTCGTCATCGACCATCGTGAGCATCTGGTCGGCATCCTCACCGAGTTCGACCTCCTCATGAAGCTGGGATGCACCGGGGAAGACCTGTCCGGAGTGACTGTGGGCGACGTCATGACGTCAGAGGTTGTGACACTGTCGGCCCGATCGTCGATTGCCGATGCCATCCACGAGATGGCCGAACGTGGGTTCTCACACGCTCCGCTGATCGGAGAGTCCTCGCGGCCGGTGGGCATCGCTTCGTTCCGTGACCTCGCCGCATACTTCGAGACGAGTTTGGAGTCCCTCGGCTGAACGACTGGACGGCCGTGGAGCCGTTCTCGTCGGCGGCCTAGCATCGTCCTGGTGGCATACGACGAGCGTCTCGCCAACGAGGTCAGGTCCCGTGTCGGTCCCCACCCAGGAGTCACCGAGCGGGAGATGTTTGGCGGCATCGCCTTCATGATCAACGGCAACATGGCCGTTGGCGTGAGTGGCGACGACTTGATGGTTCGCGTCGGCAAGGATGCACACGACGAGGCGGTTTCACGACCCGGTGCCCGGCCCTTCGACATGGGACCTCGGCCAATGCGAGGCTGGATCGCCGTGGGTGGTGCCGGAATCGAGAATGAGCC
>JASFVB010000038.1:0-15837 GCA_050050035.1 Acidimicrobiia bacterium
ATAGATCCCCGCCTCCCATCCGAGGCTCACCGCGGTGGATGCCAGGATCATGGGCGGGTACGCCTGATCCAGCGTTCCTTTCGAGGCAACGATGGCGATGCGTCTCTTGCGAGGCGACGCCTTGGCAACCGGTGTCGGTTCGGTCGCAGGCCGTGTCATCGGGAATCTCCTTTCAGGAGGGTGAAGACCTGTGTCCCTTCCTGGCTCTCCACCGACAGCAGCTCGTCGCCGCGTTGGCGTGTCATCGCCGGGATGTCCTCGAGGGCGCCCGGGTCGGTCGTGACCAAGCGGAGCCGGTCACCTGGCTGGAGGCGGTCGAGAGCGATGGCGGCCTTGTAGACAGGCAACGGGCACAGGAGCCCAGAGCAATCGAGCTGTGTGACCTCGGGCTCGGTGGTTGTGGTTTCGGTGCTCATATCACGGGGTTTCCTTCCTCTCCGAGGACGTCCTCGAAGTAGCTGGTGTACTTGTTGCCCGAGTCGGCGGAGATGGCTACCACCACATCGTCTGGCTCAACCGGCAGTCGGCGGATGGCGGCGACGACGGCACCTGTTGAGGGCCCGACCATCAGTGCCTCACGGCGCCACAGCTCCTTGGTGGTGTCGTATGCCTCCTCGTCGGCGACCACGACACCGTGGTCGACCGCATTGCGGTCGAAGATCTCCGGCTCGCTGGCCTCTGCGAAGCTCTTCATCCCGGGCAGACGATGTCCGGGCTCGGGCTCCACGCCGACGACGCGCACCGAGGGGTTACGTTCTTTCAGGTAGCGGCCGGCACCGACCACGGTGCCCGTTGTCCCGTACGCGGCGACGAACCAACGCACCCGACCATCGGTCTGTCGCCAGATCTCAGGCCCGGTCGTCTCGTAGTGGGCGGCCGTGTTGTCCTCGTTCTCGTACTGCTGGGTCGCGGCGTATCGCCGACCATCTTCGGAGGCGGCAAGGGCTCGAGCCAGGGCGATGGCCCCGTCCTTCGGGTTGTCGACGGGGCAGAGGTCGTCGGGTGTCTCCCAGACCTCGGCACCGAGCATGCGAAGGATGATCTTCTTCTCAGTCGGCACACCGTCGGGAATGGTGGTGGTGAGCCTGGTGCCCCTCAGGGCGGCCAGGGCTGCCAAGGCGATAGCCGTGTTGCCGGAAGAGGCCTCGACCAACTCGCGGCCGTCGACGAGCCCTCGTTTCTCCAGACCTGCCAGGAGGTAAGCGGCGGTCCGATCCTTGACCGATCCGAACGGGTTCATCCACTCGAGCTTCAGGTAGATGTCGCTTTCGATGTCGGAGAGGACGCGTTTGAGCCGGACCAGGGGTGAGGGGTTGTCGACGTCGGGCAGCAGGTCGCGCACGTCGTCGTATCTCCGCGACGATAGGTCGGTGCCGAGTCCGTCTTGTTGTGTGATGGTCATCGAATGCCCTCCGGGCATAGAAAAAGCCCGCCCATGGCGTTTGCCGGTGGCGGGCTGAGGTTGGTCTAGTTGGGTTTCAGACTGTCACTGCCCGCGCGGCACGGCTGCACATGCACAGGCACAGCAGACGATCCGGGGCTGGTGACGTGTCATCGGCCCGAATGGTAGGGGGTTTCTCGTCGTGGTCAAGCAGCTGATGTGGGGAGATCGGCAGCGCTCGACAGCTCGGGACCATGGTTAGCCTCAGGTCGAAGAGTCGGAGGTATGACATGCGAATACTCTTGGTCGGAGCCCTCGCGCTGGCTCTCTGCGCGTGCGGGAGCGATGTCTCCGAGCAGGCCGCGGAGACTGGAGGTGGTGAACCCGTCGTGATCGAAGTCACCTCTCTCGCCTACCCCGATTCGACGGTGATCCCCGCCGGGAGCTCGGTGAGCTTTGTCAACGACTCCGGCTTCGGGCACACGGTCACGTTCGACACACGGGACGAAGAGCCCTTCGAACTCGATGAGAGCCTGCCCGACGGGGGCCGGCTCGACCTGGACCTGGATCCGGGCACTTACACCTACTTCTGTGCGATCCACCCGACGATGTCGGGCACGCTCGTCGTGGAAGGCTGACCGAGCCAACTGACAAACGAACGTTCGTTCCTTAGACTCGGGTCATGACACCCGAGGAGAAGTTCGAGGCATTGATCGATGCCGAGGAGAAGATCGAGCCGTCGGACTGGATGCCCGAGGGCTATCGCAAGACGCTGATCCGCCAGATCGCCCAGCACGCCCATTCCGAGGTGATCGGCATGCAGCCGGAGGGGAATTGGATTGGCCGCGCCCCCACACTCCATCGCAAGGCGATACTCATGGCCAAGGTACAGGACGAGGCGGGCCACGGTCTCTACCTCTACTCCGCCGCCGAGACGCTCGGCGTCAAACGAGACGAGCTCCAGGAGCTGCTGCACATGGGCAAGCACAAGTACTCGTCCATCTTCAACTACCCGACACTGAGCTGGGCCGACATCGGTGCCATCGGATGGCTCGTCGACGGTGCGGCGATCACCAATCAGGTGATGCTCACCAGATGCTCCTACGGCCCCTACTCGAGAGGAATGGTGCGCATATGCAAGGAGGAGTCGTTTCACCAGAGACAGGGCTATGAGTTGCTGATCCGGCTCTGTCGAGGCTCGGCGGAGCAGAGGGCCATGGCTCAGGATGCTCTCGATCGTTGGTGGTGGCCGTCGTTGATGATGTTCGGTCCCCACGACTCCGATTCCACGCACACGGAGCAGTCGATGAGCTGGAAGATCAAGCGTGTGTCCAACGACGATCTTCGTCAGCAGTTCGTCGACATGACGGTGCCACAAGCCGACTATCTCGGGTTGGTGCCACCCGACCCGGATCTTCGCTGGAATCCCGAACGGGGTCACTACGACTTCGGCGAGATCGATTGGGAGGAGTTCTGGACGGTGGTCAAGGGCAACGGACCGATGAACCGCGACCGCGTCGAGCACAAGATGGCGGCCTGGGAGGAAGGTGCCTGGGTGCGAGAGGCGGCCATCGCCCATGCCGCGAAGAAGACGAGGAGGGCAGCGTGACCTATGAGGTCCCGGTGGCGCCGGGCGAGAGCGCCGACATTGCAGAGACTACGGGATCAGACCTCGAGGGCTGGCCGATGTGGGAGGTCTTCGTCAGGGCGCGCCGGGGGATCTCGCACGTCCATATCGGGAGTTTGCACGCTCCAGACGCCGAGACCGCGTTGGAGAACGCTCGCGACGTCTATACCCGTCGGGGAGAAGGGGTCAGCGTGTGGGTGGTGCCGAGCTCGGAGGTCTCCGCATTCGAGCCGGACGCGGCCACCGAGTACGTCGAGGCCAACGAGAAGGTGTATCGGCTGGCCACCCATTACGACATCCCCGAGGAAGTGGGGCAGATGTGAGCGGCCGACCTCGTCGGCCAGTACTCAGTACTGAGCACTCGTTACCAGGTACCTCGTATGAGTGAGACCGTGCTGAGTGGGGCGCCGCAGGGGACACCGATGCCGGATCCCGCCGACAAGCTCACCATGCTGCTGGCCCACGCCGACGACAACATGGTTCTCGCCCAGAGATTGGGGGAGTGGATCTCGAATGCCCCCGAGTTGGAGATCGACATCGCCCTCGGGAACACCGCACTCGATCATCTCGGCGTGGCACGTGCCCTCTACACCTATGCGGCCGAAGTGGAGGGTGAGGGACGCGATGAGGACGACCTCGCCATGTTTCGAACCGAGCGGGAGTACACGAATCTGTTGCTGGTGGAGCAGCCAAACGGTGATTTCGGCACGACGATGGCACGACAGGTCCTGTTCGACGCCTATCAACTCGAGCTCTGGGACCACCTGTCGAGGTCGGACGATGCACGTCTGTCCGGGATTGCGGCCAAGGCCCACAAAGAGGCGAGCTATCACTTCAGGTTCTCGTCCGGGTGGATGGTGCGTCTCGGCGACGGGACGGAGGAGTCCCATCGCCGGGCTCAGGCCGGTCTCGACCATCTGTGGCGATACACGGACGAGATGTTCCAGGCCGAGGCGGGTCGGTTTCGCGAATCTTGGGAGCGTCGGCTCGGCGATGTGCTCATCGAGGCCAAACTCACCGTCCCGGCCGACCCTTTCCAACGAGGGGGCGGCCGAAGTGGTTTTCACACCGAGCACCTCGGGCCCCTGCTGGCCGAGATGCAATGGATGCAGCGTAGCTACCCGGGGCTCGAGTGGTGAAGACTGCGCTCGAGGCCCGGGAGATCGCCGCCTCCGTCGTGGACCCGGAGATTCCTGTGTTGACGATCGAGGACTTGGGAGTCCTTCGCTCCGTCGAGACCAAAGGGGACCACGTGGTGGTCATTATCACCCCCACGTACTCGGGCTGCCCCGCGATGCGCCAGATCGAAGAGGACATCGGCACAGCCTTGACCAAGGAGGGCTTTTCCGATCACGAGATTGTCGTAACCCACGAACCAGCATGGTCTACCGACTGGATCTCCGACGATGGGCGTCGCAAGCTCGCCGAGTTCGGCATCGCACCGCCGACACCTCAGACCGAGGTGGTTTGCCCACGCTGTAACGAGACGAGCCCGCGGATGGTGGCCCGATTCGGATCCACCGCCTGCAAGGCCTTGATGGTGTGCTCGGTGTGTGGCGAGCCGTTCGACTACTTCAAGGAGTTGCGTTGAGCGAGGTCATCTTTCATCGGCTTCGCGTGGCGGAAGTGACCTCCCTCACCGACGACTCCGTGGCTGTCACCTTCGATGTCCCGCCGGAGTTGGCGTCGAGTTTCGACTATCTCCCCGGTCAGCACGTCACCCTTCGTCGGGAGATCGACGGTGAGGACGTGCGGCGGTCGTATTCCATTTGCGCACCCGCGGGGCACGGCAAGCTCCGTGTCGGAATCAAGAGGCTCCCGGGCGGAGCGTTCAGCACGTTTGCGACCACCTCTCTCGCCGCCGGGGAGGTCCTGGAGGTCATGCCACCGGTAGGGGAGTTCACCCTCGACGTCGATCCGGCGACACCGAGGAAAGCCGCAGCCATCGCCGCGGGCTCCGGCATCACGCCCGTGCTGTCTCTTCTGTCAACCTCGCTGGAGCGCGAGCCGCAGGCGTCGTGGACCCTGATGTACGGGAATCGCACCGCCAACTCCGTGATGTTCCTCGATGAGCTGGAGGGCCTCAAGGACCGATTCAGCCCGAGGTTCCAGTTGTTCCACATCCTCAGCCGGGAGGGATCGGATGTGCCACTCCTCTCCGGGAGAATCGATGAAGAGAAGATCAGGACGATTCACGACCGGCTGCTGGGCCGAGGGGAAGTCGACGGCTGGTACCTGTGCGGCCCCTACGACATGGTGATGACGGCCCGGGAGACACTCGGGGATCTCGGAGTGGGCGACGATCGAATTCATACCGAGCTCTTCTTCGCCGGGCCAGTCGACGCCTCCGCCTTGCCGCCGGAGCCTCCGCCAGGCGAGGGAAGTGTCGATCTGACGGTGATCCTCGACGGGCGAGCCGTCGAGACCAGGATGACCCCCGAGACGACCATCCTCGACGCCGCCTTGCGTGTGCGGACCGAACTTCCATTCTCGTGCAAGGGTGGGATGTGCGCGACCTGCAAGGGGAGAGTGGAGGAGGGTGAGGTGCAAATGGCGAAGAACTATGCGTTGACCGAAGCCGAGATCACCAACGGCTACGTCCTCACCTGCCAGTCCCGTCCGATCACGGACCGGGTGGTGGTGCGGTACGACCACCGCTGATGGTCAGCACACGCAACTCGCGCGACGACGTCGTCAGAGCGGCCGGCAAGCTGTTCGCCGAGCGCGGGTATCACGGAACATCGATGCGTGATCTCGGCTCGGAGCTGGGTCTTCTCGGATCGTCCCTCTACTCGCACATCTCCTCCAAACAGGACCTCCTGGTCGAGGTCGTGGAGGAGGGCGCCAGGCTCTTCGAGTCGTCGGCAGAGCAAGCGCTTGCGATCGACGGCCCGCCCGTGGAACGGCTGCGTGCCCTGATCGCCGGCCATGTGACCGTCATCGTCGACAATCTCGAGGTGGCGAGGACCTTCCTCAACGAGGCCCGCATGCTCGACGCCAGGCCACGGCGTCGTGTCGTGGCCGCTCGCGACCACTACGAAGGCGCGTTTCGCTCGGTGATTGCCCAGGGAGTCGCCGAAGGGTCGTTCAGGAGTGACGTCGACGCCAAGATGGCATCGATCTTCATCCTGTCGATACTCAACGCAATCGAGCGTTGGTATCACCCCGACGGTGATCTCGACCCGGAGGCCCTCGTTGCCGAGCTCGAAGTGTTCGCCCGGGCGGCACTCTCCTAGGTGGGCGACTCCCACCTCCATCTCCATCAGCATGGGGCCCACACGGGTGAAGGCCCCGAGCCGGGCGTCTATCCGGAGGGCCATATCGAGTCGTACGTGGAGACCGCAGCGCGCCGTGGCATAGACGAGCTGTGTTTCACCGAGCACCTCTATCGCTGTGCCGAGTCGGCTCCCGTCCTCGGTGACTTCTGGGAGGGTGAGGAGAGGTCGGATCTCGCCGGGCAGACGGAGCGATTCGTGAACGAGGACAGGACATTGTCGCTGGAGGGCTATGTCGATGCCGTGGTCGCCGCCAAGGACAGAGGGCTTCCGGTCCGACTTGGTCTGGAGGTCGACTTCTTCCCCGAGACGATCGATGCGGTGATCGAGCTGATCGAGCCCTATCCCTGGGATCTGCTGATCGGTGCGGTCCATTGGATCGGAGGGTGGTCCTTCGACCATCCCGAGGCGGTCCACGAGTTCATGCGTCGTGGCGTGCGTCAGACCTATGAGGAATACTTCGCTGTCGAGACGCAACTCGCCGAATCCGGGGCCGTCGACGTCCTGGCTCACGTCGATCTGGTCAAAGTGTTCGGGCACCGTCCCGAGACGCCTCCGGTGGGTTTGTTCCAACGGGTCGTCGATGCGGCCTCGAGGAGTGGGACGGCCGTTGAGATCAACAGCTCTGGGCTGTTCGGACTCGCCGCGGAGACATATCCATCGCCTTTGTTCCTGGAGATGTTCCACACTGCCGGCGTCCCGGTGACCCTCGCTTCGGACGCACATCGTCCGGAAGACACCGGTCGCGGGCTCGACTCGGCGATCGCCATCGCTCGGGAAGCCGGGTACGAGACCCGGCTCAGCTACTCGCATCGGGTCGCCACGGAGGTGAGTCTCTAGCCGGGACGCCGACCGTCATCGGCCGGCCGCGTCTATGGCCAGCCCTGGTGGTGGGCTCGTAGCTCGCGGACTTCCTCGACCGTGCGCGGCCCCCATGTGGTCGTCGGCACGGGATGCTCGGATCGCGCCACCTCGAGATCCTCTCTGGTGAACCCCACCGGTTTCGTGATTGGCTCTATGCCGTAGAGATTGGCTGCGTTCCAACCGAGGATCTTCGCCTTGGCCCCTCGTGTCAACGGCGGATAACCGTGATCGACCTGCATCTGCTCTGGGATCTGAAACGCCCGGAAGGCCTCGATCTGGCCTTGTGGTGAGCCATAGAAGATCGAGTCTGTGCCCCACAGGATGTTGTCCTCACCAAAGGCAGCCAGGAGCTTCCCCACCACGTGCGCCGCCTCGTCGGGACGACGCAGCAGGTGCCACCATGTCGAGCCGAGCTCGGCGTACACGTTCTGCCCCGGGCCGATGCCGGCGTTGCGCACGGATGTGATCAGGCGGTTCACCCCGACGTTGGCTGTCCCTTCGGTGTAGGGCCCTTCGCGTTGGGCCACCTCGAACCCGGAGTGATACACCACGAATGAGACGTCGGGATGGGCGATGGCCGCCGGCCCGATATCCACTGGCGACCCGTATCGCGCTTGATCTGCGAGACCCTTGTGGACGAACAGGATCGGTGTGCCGATGGCCACGAGATGGTCGAGAAAGGCGTGCCCCACCTGGGCAAGAGCGGGGTCGTGGTCATCGAGCCACCAGTGGATGCCCGAGGGGAAGTGTGTGAACGTCTTCCAACCCGACACGTGGTTCTCCTCCACGGTCTTCGACATCTCCTCCAACACCGAGCCGACCGGTGCGGTCTGGGGCAGCGCGAGGGCGTTGACCACGACACGCTCGTCGCCGGCGAGCGCAAGCACGAGCTGTCTCGTCTCCTCCATCACCTCGTTCGAAAGGGGACTGCCCTCCGGGTTGATCGGTAGCCCGGAGAGGGCGGTCATCGTCGTGTCGGACCGGATGAAGATCTCTTCGAGAAAGTGGTTCGTGGCGAAGCACGCACGTGGGTCGTCCTCCTCGGTGCAACGTGCCTGTGGGAACTGGCTGCCCCAGAACCAGTCGCCCCGCGTCGAGAGATCGAGGTCGTACTCGAGCAGATGACCCTGCACGTCGAAGACGAACTGCGTCGGGCCTATGGTCGCCTTGGCAGCATCGTTGTCGAGACGCGAGACGGGGTCGAAGGGGTAGAAGAGCCCCGGGCTCAGCCCGTGCGCCCCAGACACCGCCCCGTCGATAGCAGTCAGGCAGATGGCAAGGGCGCTGGCCGAGCGGAGGAACTCCCGACGGCTGAGACCGGTGCGCCGGACGGCTTCGTCGATCTGTGCCCGAGCGACTCTCTCCGCCTCCGCGCGCGGCGGTGTCATCGGCTCCGGCTCGTACTCGCCGTTGGAGCACTGGTGGAAGGCGATCGGGAGACCGGGGTCTTCGTCACGCCACCGGATCGTCATGCTCACCCAATCCTCGCGCACGAACTGGCCTTGGGGCCGGCTCGCGTCCGTCTTACTCTGCGATCGTGTCCCGCCGCTCGCTGCTGACGTTCATCTTCACCGTCACGGTGACCGGGATATTGAGCACGACGGTCCTCACCCCTGCCATACCCGACATCCTCGCCGATTTCGGCAAACCCTCCAGCTACGCCGGGTATCTGGTGGCCGTGGGCACCGTGGCGGGCATCATCGTCGCCCCTGTGGCCGGGTTCGCCGCCGACCGGTATGGCCGACGCATAGTCCTCACGGCCTGTCTCGGGGTCTTCGGGCTGTGCGGTGGCCTGTCCGCGGTGGCTCCGACCTTCGAGTTCCTCCTCGTCGCACGTCTGATCCAAGGTGCGGGGTCGGCCGGGCTGGTGAATCTCGCCGTCGTGCTGATCGGTGACAACTGGACCGGCGTGCAGAGAACGACCCTGATCGGTCGCAACTCGGCGATCCTCACGGCGGGGTTGGCCTTGATACCTCCACTCTCCGGCGGGCTCACCGAGTTGGCCGGATGGAGGGTCGCCTTTGCGCTCTACACCGTGGCTCTGGCCACGGCCGCAGCCGCCTGGATCATGCTGGATGACAGACGACCCGCACAGCCGAGAGCGGTCACCGAGCAGATCGCCCAGTCCTTCGGGGTCCTTCGGCGCCCCGTCATCAGGGCGACGTTCGGAGCCGGGATACTCGTGTTCCTCGCGATATTCGGTCTGATTCTGACCGTGCTGCCGATTCATCTCGACGAGGTGTTCGCAATGGGCGCATGGCAGCGGGGTCTGGTCATAGCGACGCCCGCAGTCATGGCCACGCTCGCCTCGCTCAACCTCGGTCGTTTCCGTCATCGTCTCGGCGCACGGGCGATGGTGGGCGTTGCAGCCCTGGGTCTCTCCGCCGCCTTCGTCATCATCGGGGTCTCCACGACCCTGACACTCGTCCTCCTGGCTGCTCTCATGTACGGCATGTCAGAGGGCATCTTGATACCGCTGCTTCAGGATCTCGTGCTGGAGGATGCGCCACGCGAATTCAGCGCCGTTGCCATGGCCGTTTGGGTCGGCTTTGCCCGGCTGGGCCAGACCATCGGCCCGCTCCTCGCGGGCATGGCGCTGGGTTGGGTAGACACCGGCACGGTGTTCGTCATCGGCGCCGCAGTGCCGGCGTTGATACTCGTCCTGGCGGTCTTCGGCCCCTTTGCCGGAGCGAATCGAGCTCAGCGGATTGGTGCCGAATGACCCGTGGGCCGATTCCCATCGCGAAATGTGGGTAATGGCAGCCCACGGGTGTAAGGATTCGACTCGTATTCGCGAGCAATCAGCCAAAGATGGCCCATACTCATCACCAGACTGTCAGCGAGGACCAGGACACCTCCACGGGGGAGCCCAAAGGCACGCAGCCGGCGTTTCTCGCCGTGCTCACCGATCGGTTGCCCGACTGGCCGTGGATCGCCGGGTTCATCGCGGTGACGCTCGTCGTGACACTCATCGGTGGGGCAGTCTCGAACGGAGTAGATCAGCTGGTCAGACCCTCAACCCCCCAGAAGACCGAGCCGGCAGCGTCGGCAACACCCACCACCGTGGCGCCGTCGGCGACCGCGACGCCCACGACCGTGGCTGCCGAGGAAACGACTGCAGAGACGACCCCGCCGGCGGGCCCGGCCGTCGTCGAGCTCTCGGCCGAGACGATCGACTTCGGGTCCGAGGGCATCTCCGGGGAGTTCGATCTGACCAACACCGGCGGGCAGGCGGCCGAATGGACCGCCGAGTCCAGCTCGGAGGCGATCGCGTTCTCGGCCCCCGGCGGTCCTCTCCCTCCAGGTGAGACCGTCACCTTGAGGGTGAGTCTCGACCGCAGCTTGGTCACCGAGGGCGAGATCTCGGAGACGATCACCATCCGGTGGGCGGACGGCGAGACCGAGATCACCGCGACGGCCACGCATGTCGACAACCCGATAATCCACAACCCGCGTGCCAACCCTGACACCGTGAACGTCAATGGCGAGGGATGCTCCGGGACGCAGACGACCGTGTCGGCGAGGATCCGTGACACCTCCGAGTTGTCTTCGGTCGTCGTGCGGTGGAGCCCGGATGGCTCTGCCAGCAGGGAGACCCCCATGAACTCGGTTGGCAATGACATGTTCGAAGGCGTCGTAGGTCCCTTCACTTCTGAGCAGACCGCGTCCGTGAAGGTCCTCGCCGTCGATGAGCACGGCAATGCGGGCGGAGCCAGCATCGCGGTGACGGTGAAGGCCTGCCCCTAGCCCGTCTTTACAAGCATCCTGCGATCAGCCATCGTTCCGACGATGAGAGTGGTGCTTGCCTATTCGGGAGGTCTCGACACCTCGGTCATCCTCGCCTGGCTACGTGAGGAGCATGGTGCCGACGTCGTCACCTACACGGCCGATGTGGGTCAAGGCGAGGAGGTGGAGCAGGCGCGGGTCAAGGCGCTGGAGACCGGTGCCGTCGACGCCGTTGTGGGAGATTTGCGCAGGGAGTTCGTCACAGACGCCGTCTTCCCCGCCATTCGGGCGGCTGCCGTCTACGAGACCGAGTACCTGCTCGGGACCTCTCTCGCCCGCCCCATAATCACCAAGGGGCTGGTCGAGACAGCACGGGCGCACGGGGCGGACGCGATCTCTCACGGGGCAACGGGCAAGGGCAACGACCAGGTGCGATTCGAGTTGTCCACGGCGGCCCTGGCACCGGACTTGAAGACGATCGCCCCTTGGCGGGAGTGGAGTCTCAACGGGCGGGCCGATCTGGTTGCATACGCGCGTGAGCGGGGGATCCCGGTGCCGGCGACGAAGGAGGAGCCCTACTCGGTGGACGCCAATCTCCTTCACACCTCATACGAGGGCGGTGTCCTGGAGGATCCGTGGAGCCCTCCCCCCAAGGGGATCTTCCGAATGACAAACGATCCCGAGCACGCACCCGATGCCGGGGTGGAGGTCACCGTCGGCTTCGAGTCGGGCAGCCCGGTGTCGGTCGATGGCGAGGCGCTCCAACCTGTCCCACTTCTGACGAGGTTGAACGAGATAGCAGGAGAGCATGGTGTGGGGCGCATCGACATCGTGGAGAACCGCTTCGTCGGCATCAAGAGCCGTGGGGTGTACGAGACTCCCGGTGGGACCGTTCTCCATGCGGCGAGACGGGGCATAGAGTCGATCGTGCTGGACCGTGAGGTGCTCCATCTGAGAGATCGATTGGCCCAGGACTACGCCCGAATGGTCTACAACGGGTTTTGGTACTCACCCGAGCGCTTGATGCTGCAGAAGACCATGGACGACATCCAATCCAAGGTCAGCGGTGAGGCTCGACTGGTGCTGTACAAGGGCTCGCTGCGTATCACAGGGAGACGCTCGCCAAATAGCATCTACGACGAGGACGTTGCCACCTTCGAGGCGGACGACGTGTACGACCAAGCCGACGCCGAGGGCTTCATCAACCTCAACGGGCTTCGGATCCGCGGTTTCGGCGACGGATCATCATGAGTCTCTGGGGTGGCCGGTTCCGGGCCGGGATGTCTGACATCACCCGTCGCTTCACCGGGGACACGTCGGACCGACGTCTTCTCGAGGTGGACATCGAGGGGTCGATCGCGCATGTCGAGATGCTCGGGAAGACCGGCATCATCAGCGGGGAGGAGGCTTCCACTCTTGCCGACGGGCTCCGACAGATCCACTCGGAGAGTGGGGAGTTCGAGTTCGTGGAGACAGACGAGGACGTCCACACGGCGGTCGAGCGACGTCTCGGTGAGTTGGTGGGAGAGGTAGCCGGAAAGCTGCACACCGGTCGCTCCCGCAACGACCAGGTAGCCCTGGACCTGCGTCTCTACCTGCGGGACGCCGCGTTTGATCGGATCGCCCAGCTGGAGTCCTGGGCGGACACACTCGTCGACCTCGCCGAGGGAACGGCGGACGTGGTCGTCCCGACATACACCCATCTCCAGCAGGCACAGACCACGTCGCTCGGCAACCACCTACTCGCCTACGCGTGGATGGCCATGCGAGACGTGGAGAGGTTCCGGGGTGCGCGAGTGCGGATCGACATGTCGCCGCTCGGCGCCGGAGCCTCCGCAGGCTCCACGTTGCCTCTGGACCGTGAGGAGGTGGCGTCGGAGTTGGGGATGGGCGGCGTCGTCCCGAACACCCTCGACGCGGTCGGCTCGCGTGACTTCGTGGCGGAGTACGTCTTCTGCTGTGCACAGGCGATGATTCACCTCTCCAGATTCGCCGAGGAGATCACACTGTGGGCCAGCCAGGAGTTCGGCTGGGTGCGGCTAGCCGATCGGGTGAGCACGGGATCGTCGGCGTTGCCCCAGAAACGCAACCCGGACATCGCCGAGTTGGTCAGGGGCCGCACCGCCGGAGTGGTCGGTGACGCCACTTCGATTCTGACCCTCCAGAAGGGTCTTCCGCTGACCTACAACAGGGACCTCCAAGAGGACAAGCGGATCATCTTCCACTCGGACGACACACTTGCCACGACTCTCGGCGCGATGATCGAGCTCGTCAACGGGATCGACTTCACGTTGCCCGCCCCCGACCCGGGGACTGCAGCCTTGCCCTTGGCCGAGGTTCTCGTGGCCAGAGGCGTGCCGTTTCGCGAGGCACACGGGATCGTGGGTCGGCTGGTCAGGGGTCTCGAGGATGACGGCCGGTCGCTGGCCGAGGCCGGCGTCGACGACCTGGACAGGGCCGATTCGCGGTTTGAGCCCGGAGATCTAGACGTGCTGACTCACCAGCCGGAGCCCATCACCGACCAGATCGGGCGTCTCCGCGACCTGTTGGACGGGTAGACACTCCCGGCAGACCGGCTCTCGTTGCACCCACGTCTCCAGGGGGCGCCGTTGCACGCTCGGTTCAGCCGGCCGATCCCCCATTGGACGAGCCGTCGACGGTCCACGTGCCGTGCGAGCGGATCAGCTCGTTGAGGTCGCCGGGGCCCAGCTTCTCCCTGGCCGCATCCACTTGTGTGTTCAGGGCCGAGTCGTATGTCTCCCGCTTGACGTCCCGGAAGATGCCGAGAGGGGTGGGCCCGTACGGACCGTGTGACAGACGGCTCAGGGCGAATGCGACTGCCGGGTCCGGTCGGGTCTCGTCATGGACCAGAATCGCCTTCGGGTCCACAGACGACGAGTCGACCACGTGCGCCTCGCCACCACGGAGTACGACGGCCTTGGCGCCCCCGTCGAAAACGATTGGCTTGCCGTGCTCGAGGTCGATCCGGTTGTGGACACGCTCTTCCTTACCGGTGAGCTGGATGAACGCCTTGTCGTTGAACACGTTGCAGTTCTGGTAGACCTCGATGAAGGCGGCGCCTTCGTGCTCATAGGCCTTCTCGAGCAACGCCTGGGTGTGGTTTCGGTCCATGTCGAGTGTGCGTGCGACGAACGACGCCTCGGCGCCGATGGCGAGGGACACGGGGTTGAACGGATAGTCGAGCGACCCGAATGGTGACGACTTGGTCGACTTGCCCACTTCCGACGTCGGCGAGTACTGCCCCTTGGTGAGACCGTAGATCTGGTTGTTGAACAGAATGATCTTCAGGTTCACGTTGCGCCGGAGCGCGTGGATCAGGTGATTGCCACCGATCGACAGGGCGTCGCCGTCACCGGTGATGACCCAGACGGACAGGTCCTGGCGGGTGCTGGCGATGCCGGTGGCGATGGCGGGTGCCCGACCATGGATCGAGTGCATCCCGTACGTGTTCATGTAGTAGGGGAACCGGGAGGAACAGCCGATCCCGGAGATGAACACGAACTCCTCGCGTGGTCTTCCCAGGCCCGCGAGGAAGTTCTGCACCGAGGCCAGGATCGTGTAGTCACCACAACCCGGGCACCACCGCACCTCTTGATCGGTCTGGAAGTCTGCTCTCGTATAGGAAGGGGCGGTCATTTCGCCATCTCCGTGATCTTGTCTGCTATCTCGTTCACCTTGAAAGGCTCGCCGGCCACCTTGTTGAGCCCGACCGCGTCGATCAGGTACTCGGAGCGGATCAGCTTGAGGAGCTGACCCGTGTTGAGCTCGGGGATCAGGATGGCGTCGTAAGACCGCAACACGTCACCGAGGTTGTTCGGCAGCGGGTTGAGGTGCCTCAGATGTGCCGTGGCGACCTCCGCACCGTCGAGACGAGCACGACGGGCCGCAGCCCTGATCGATCCGAACGTCGACCCCCAGCCCAACACCAGCACGTCGGCATCGGTGTCGCCGTCGACCTCCAATTGTGGGATGTCGTTGGCGATGTTCGCCACCTTCCATCCCCTGGTGTCGGTCATCAGCTGGTGGTTGGCGGGGTCGTAGGAGACATTGCCGGAGATGGCCTCTTTCTCCAGGCCCCCGACACGATGCTCCAGGCCGGGGGTGCCAGGGACGGCCCACGGTCTTGCGAACGTGTCGACGTTCCGCATGTAGGGCAGGAACGTCCCGTCGGGACCGTTGGGTTGCGTGGCGAACTCGGCCTCTATCGGTGGTATTTCGTCCACATCGGGCAGCAGCCACGGTTCCGAGCCGTTGGCCACGTAGTTGTCGCTCAGGAGGATTACCGGGGTCATGTACGTGATGGCGATGCGCGCTGCCTCGATGGCCATCGTGAATGCCTCCGACGGGGAGGCGATCGCCAGGACCGGGATCGGTGACTCGCCGTGACGCCCGTACAGCGAGAAGAGGAGATCCGACTGCTCCGGCTTGGTCGGCAGACCGGTGGAGGGGCCACCGCGTTGGACATTCACCACGATCATCGGGAGCTCGAGCATGAAGCACAGCGAGATCGCCTCCGACTTGAGGGCGATACCCGGGCCGGAGGAGCCGGTGACGGCGAGATTGCCGGCGAACGCCGCGCCGATGGCACTTCCAACACCGGCGATCTCATCCTCGGCCTGGAACGTTCGGACTCCGAAGTTCTTCCGTCTCGACAACTCGTGCAGGACGTCGGACGCCGGTGTGATCGGGTAGGTCCCGTAGAAGAGGGGCAGGTTGGCCTTCTGTGCTGCGGCTATCAGACCCCACGCCAGAGCCGTGTTGCCGTTGACGTTGGTGTAGGTGCCTTGTCGCAACGCTGCCGGCTTGACCTCGAATGTGTTCTTGGTGGCTTCGGTTGCGACGCCAAACGTGTAGCCGGCCTGGAACGCGGCCTTGTTGGCCTCTGCCACCTCCGGCAACTTGGCGAACTTCTCCTCGACCCATTCGAGGGTTGGCTCGGTGGG
>JASFVB010000039.1:0-15831 GCA_050050035.1 Acidimicrobiia bacterium
TGGCCCTGGGTCTCGGAGCGGTCTTGTTCGGCGTCGCCACGATCCGCGCCAAGGTGTTTTCGATGTGGACAGGGTGGCTGTTTTTTGCGGCCGCAGCTTTCGCGGCCGCCAACCAGGTCTGGGCAGAAGGGCAGTTGGTGTCAAGAGCATTGTTCGCTGTGGCATTCATCTGGCTCGGCATGGAACTACGTACGCAATACACTGGCGGCTTCTCGGGCTAGTCCAACGCTGCAGACCGGTTGAGGTTTCTACGGCTTCCCAAACCCGCTCTTCGGGCAAGCACTCATCGATTCCTGCCCCTGGCTGCTCCCATCAGTCAGGCTTGCGAAGGGACCGTGGTCTGGAAGTACGTGGGCCCGCCCGGGAAGAGTGGATGGAGAACCGTCTCCCGATGGGTGAGCCCGAGTGCCTCGCCGTGGGCGCGATAGTCGTACACGGGGTGCACGGCGTTTCGGGTGAGGAGCCAGAAGCCCACATTGGCCAGTCCCACGCAGAGAACGTGCAGTCCGCGGGCAAGCCGCCCTCCCCGAGGGTTCGAGAAGTCGGCGATCATGAGCAGCCCACCCGGCTTGACGAGACCGACGAGATGCTCGAGCACGGTTTGCATCACCGAGCTGTTGAACACATTCAGGAAGTAGTTGGCGCAAACGGCGTCGTAACGCTCATGGCGATCGTGATCCAGGACATCCCCGACAATCGTCTCTACATCCAGCCCCTCTGACCGGAGCTTTGCCTCGACTCTGGAGATCATGGCGGGCGCCAGATCGATGGCCGTCACCTCGGCGCCTTTCGCCGCGGCCGCAGCGGCGTCCTCCCCACCTCCTGCGCCGACAAACAGAACCCGAACGCCGGGCTCGATGTACTCGAGCTCGGCGAGCTTCGAGTCCCGTATCTTGCCCAACGAGTAGAGACTGCTCAGGGCCTCGTAGATCCGTGCCACGTGGTTGTAGCGGTCGGCTGTGGCCGAAGACTCGTACATCTCGATGGTCCTGCCCGCCTCGACTTGCGACGAGGGTAGGCCTCTCGGGCCATGCCGTGTCAGTCGGATCGTGGGCCAATCGCACAACCAGGGGCCGAACGCCTCTGATTTGGATCGTCCGGCTCGAGTAGGTTCGGCGGTCAGGGAGGTGATAGGGGAAAGATCACCGAAAAAGGGGCGCAACCCACAACCGGGGGGTATCAGCGCAACCATTCATGCCGTGGGCACCCGCGCCATTCGTACTTGGGGCACACGGAGGTGCAACATGATCAAACGGCTATCCGTATCACTACTACTAATGGGACTGGCGATCTTCGCCTTGGGGGCGGCAGCATTTGCCTGGTTCTCGGACTCCGGGGAAGCGACCGTGACGTTGAACGCAGGCGACGCAGACCTTCGGTTCCGTGTCGACATCGACTGCGATGGCTACACGAGCGACACCTTCGACACCGGCTACTTCCAGGCTGACTCGTCACCCTTCGCGTTCAACTGGAATGACGTCGTTCCTGGAGACACGACGGCTGACTGCATCCTGGTCGAGAACCACGGCGACGGTGAGCTGACCGTCTACGCGCTCAACAGCGGATTCGTCAACCCGGACGGCTTGCTCGGCCACACACTCTGGCAGTACAACGCACTCGGCACAGGCGGGATCAACTGCCCGTACTCGACCCCGAATGCTGCCCAGTACACGAGTGGCCGCGGTTGCGAGCTCGACACCATCGACGAGGGAGAATCGTTCATCCTCAGAGTCGATGCGGAGTTCGTCGACAACGGCAGCAACCAAAACGCGTTGCAGGGGGCGAGCTTCTCGTTCACCTCGACTCTGACCGGTTACACCGGCTGATAGCGACAAGACAGGCGGGCCCGTTCCCGTACGGGCCCGCCGCGACCATTCAATGAGCCAACGCGGCCGACATATGCCAGGGCGTCACCTCGGTGACCGCACCGCGTCTCAGCGTTTCAGCGATGCCGCGACGTGGGGGTTTTCCGCGCTCGTCATGCTCGCGCTATTGGTGGTCGCGCCACTGGCCGCCGGGTCCGAGTGGCGCACCGTCCAGACCGGGAGCATGGAGCCTCTCATCAGCCCTGGTGACGTCGTGTTGGTGTCGCCACTCCGGTCGCATCCCGAGATCGGCGACATCGTCGCCTTCCCCGACCCGTTGAAGGGCGACCGAGACATCCTGCATCGTGTGGTTGGCTTCGCCGAGGACGGCTCGATCCTCACCAAGGGTGACGCCAACGACACAAACGATCCGTGGCAACTCGACCCGTCACTGGTCCTCGGCGAGAGCACCCTCACCATTCCCAGAATCGGATTCCTGGTCGAGCCGGTCGGCACTGACTTGGGGATTCTCGTGTTCCTCGTGCTTCCGGCCATGGCGATCATCTTCAACGAGTCCAGAGTCTGGTATCGATTCATCCGACACGGATCGGACGCGTTCGAGCCCTCGGCGCGGGGACGTCACCGCCCCCGTCGTGGGAGACACATGACGGTGCCTGCGTGATGAAGCTCTCGCGCATCCTCGCCTCCGTCATAGCCCTCGCCCTGGCTGCGTATTCGATCACAACGGTCACGTCGTGGTACTCCGATTCGGAGACGATGACCATCGGCATCTCGGCCGCCTCCGACTTCGGGGACCACGATGGCAAGGTCTGGGTCTGCAAGCTGGTTGGGTCAGAACCGGATGTTCGAGTCGCTCCAGGGAAAAACCCGATTCATGTCTCGATCTCCAGTGTGACGGCCGAAGAGGGCTTCTCGGACGCCCATTCGAGCTACGTGGTCGACAGCGAACACGTGAAATGCGAAGTCCCCGACGACGGTGACCATCGAGCCGTGGGGCCGGTGACACCGATCACCTCTCCCGGTGGGGTGACGATGACAACGCCGGCAGCGACGACCACCACGATCGCCGAGGGGACCGTTACCACCGCGGCGGACACGACCACGACGACCACACCGCAGCAAACCACGACATCCGTCGACGACACGGGGAGCTCGACCACCACCACACCGTCGACAACGAGCACTACGCCTCCGGTGACATCTACACCAGGCGGCTGATCGGGCTCGGGCTCCTCAACCCCAGATGACCGTGCTCCACCTCGCCAGCACGGAGGCGACACGGGCGTAGAGCCCGGAGACCATCAGCAGACCGAGAGCGCCGATCACCATCGGTCCCAGTTGGCGAGGCACCGAGCGGCCGACGCGCTCCAGCAGCATCCGGATGAGCCAACCGATCCCCGCGCCCACGACCACCACGCCGAGCAAGAACGCGGCCAGACCGGGCAGAGCCGCCAGCGGATCCTGCTGAGCGAGGTTCAGTGCCCTCCCCAACTCGGCTCCCACACATGGCTGCCAGGCCCAGGCAGCCCCGGCACCCACCGTGGCGACTTGAAGGACCCCGGCCCCAAGACGCCACCAGACCACGGCGGCCATCAGCAACGTCCCACCGGCAACCCACACCGGCGGCGCCAACCAACCGGCGACGGCAGTCCAAACGAAGAGGATCACCGACCCCGCGAATCCAGCAAGCAATAGGTGCCGTGACGTCGAGACGGCAACGAGCAGCGCAGGCACGAGAATCACCCAGGAGCACGGCAAGAAGGCCTGTGCCAGCCCTTCGAGGAGGGCGGGGATCATCCCAGAAGGGCCGCGACCGTCTGGTTCAGCTCGTCGTAGGCGCCCTCGCCGATGTGATCGAAACGGATGACGCCCTCCCGGTCCAGGACGTAGGTCCGGGGCCAATAGGCCGGGCTCCCTTGCCAGCCGAAGAACGACCGCTGTCTCGTGTCGAGGGCGATGGGCCAGACAACCCCCAGTTCCTCGGCGGCCTCTGAGATGGCGACCGGGTCCTCCTCATAGGTGAACTCGGGCGAGTGGACGCCGACGACCTCGAATTCGTCCCCGGCATGCTCCGCATAGAGCGCCCTCAGGTTGGGAAGGGTGTTCTTGCAGTTGAAGCATCCGAATGTCCAGAACTGCACGACAACGACCTTGCCTCTGAGATCATCGAGCGAGTCGATGTCTGCCTGTAGCCAGCCATCGATGCCCTCGAGACGCGGGGCAGCGCCGAGATCGGGGAGCTCGTCCGCAATAGGGAGAGTGGTCGGGACCTCCGTCTCGACCTCGTCCGGTTCGGCGGCTGGCTCGCTGGCCACCTCATCGGTCGCAGGGGGTGCGCAAGCCGCAGCGACGAGTGCCACTGCCAGCACGACGATCAAACGGCTCATGGGCACATACTCGGGGCTCGTAGGTAAACCCACGGCTAACCGAGGCTCCGGGACGCCCAGGACCGAGCTGTCTCTACACTTCAACCGCACGCATGACCGACTTCCACTACGAGCCGCTCAGCTACCTCGACGCCTCGTTCCTGGCGTTGGAGACCCCGACTTCACACATGCACGTGGCCGGGGTCGCAATCTTCGATGCCGCCCCGCTCAAAGCCGACGACGGTGGCATCGACATAGCCCGCATCAAGCAGCACATCAGGTCCAAGCTCCAGTACATCCCCAGGTACAGGCAGCGTCTGGAATGGGTTCCCTACGACCGGAGACCGGTGTGGATCGACGACCGACATTTCGACTTCGACTACCACGTTCGCCACACGTCGCTTCCCCGCCCTGGTAGCGACGACCAGCTCAAGCAACTAGCCGGTCGGATCGTCAGCACCAAGCTCGACCGTGCCAAACCCCTCTGGGAGTTGTGGGTGGCCGAAGGCATCGAAAACGATCGCTTTGCCCTCATCGCCAAGATCCATCACTGCATGATCGACGGGCTCAGTGGCATCGACCTGACAACAATCCTCCTCAACGTCGTCCCCGAGTCGACCATCGAGGACGAGCCGGGATGGGCGCCCCGCCCGGCGCCGACGCCAACCCAACTCGCCGTCGCCGAGACGGCCCGTTTCACCAGACGCATGATCGACGGGCTCAGCAACGTTGGTGAGATGGTCCGCGAGGGGAAGGTCTTCACCGACAAGGCCCTCGACAAGTCTGCTGCCGCGCTCAGCTCGCTTCGCTCCGGGTGGCTGACGTCATCGATCCGGACACCACTCAACCCCGACATAGGCCCGAGCCGCAGGTTCAACACCGCGGACATGGACCTCAACGAAGCCAAGAGCATCAAGGACGCACTTGGCGGATCGGTGAACGACGTCGTCCTCGCCATCACTGCCGGGGCAGTGCGCAGGTTCCTCATCGAGAACCGGGACTTCGAGCCCGGCGAAGCCGTCTTCCGCGCCATGAATCCCGTGTCGACGAGGAGCCCGAGTCAACGCGGCCAGATGGGCAACCAGGTGGCGATGTGGCTGGTAGATCTGCCGATCGACGAGCCCGACCCGGTCAAGCGTTACAAGACGATCACCAGCGAGACGAAGAACCTCAAGGAGACCAATCAGGCGCTCGGAGCAGCCACCATCGTGGAGCTCAGCTCGGGGACACCCATCACCCTGCTGTCCTTGGCGAGCCGGCTCGCAGGGCCGCGTATTCGGCCGTTCAACATGACAGTCACCAACATTCCCGGGCCGCAGTTCCCGATGTACTTGCTCGAGTCACAGATGATCGCGAGCTATCCGATGGTCCCGTTGTGGGCACAGCATGGTGTCGGGGTCGCCCTCTTCTCCTACAACGGCCGGCTCTGTTGGGGGATTCAGGCGGACTACGACGCCCTGCCCGATTCGGACGACTTCGTGCGGGCGCTCCACGACTCGTTCAACGAGTTGCGCGACGCAGCCGAAGCCGCCGGGTGAGCGTTTCCGGGACAAAACCCCCGGTTCGGATCGTCCTCGCCGCGATCACCGGTGCGGTGATCATTTCCTTCTCGGCCATCCTGTTTGCCTTGTCGGAGACGGCCCCGACAACCGGGGCGTTCTTCCGGAGCTTCTACGCGCTCCCGATCCTGGCGTTGATTTGGCTAGGCCGTCGATCCGAGGACCAGCGGGTGCCCAGCCGTCGGTGGCTGGCGCTGGCGGCGGGCATGGCCCTCGGCGCCGACATCGTCTCATGGCACACCTCCATCGAGTCGATAGGAACCGGTCTGGCCACTCTGTTGGCCAACACCCAGGTCATCTTCGTTGCCCTAGGGGCATGGGTCTTCCTCAGCGAGAAGCCGCGTCGAGCCACCATGGCCACGATTCCGGTGATCCTGACCGGAGTCGCACTCGTGTCGGGACTCGGACAAGGTGACGCATTCGGCGTCGATCCGATTCGGGGGACTCTGCTGGCAATGATGGCCGCTCTGTTCTACGGGACGTTCATCCTCGTGTTCCGCAACTCGAACGACGAGCGGACCCCGGTCGCCGGCCCGTTGCTCGACGCAACGCTTGGCGCCGCGATCGGGGTCCTCGTCATCTCACTGCTCGTCGACCCGGTCGACTTCACGATCACCTGGCCGGGTCACGGTTGGCTCGTCTTGCTTGCGTTGGTGGCCCAGGTCGTCGGCTGGATGCTGATCGCCTTCGCCCTACCCAGACTCCCTGCCGTCGAGACCGCGACGATCATCCTGCTTCAACCTGCCCTGACGATGATGTGGGGAGCGATGATCTTCGACGAGCGCCCATCCGGTCTTCAGATCGTCGGGGCCCTGATCGTCATGGCCGGAGTGGCCTTCGTGGCGGTCGTGAGAGCCACCCGGCCGACGATGGACGACGTCCTCGTGGAAAGGCCGGTCAGCCGGCGAGGATGACCACGAGCAGACGACCGGTGGGGCCATCGACAACCGCAACACCCGCCCGGTCGAGGTCGGGGTTCTCGAGCGTTTCCTCACCCTCGGGCGTGTCCAGGATGCCCGCGAGCCCGCCGGCCGCCGTGCCGGCGAGGGCGACGCCGTTTTCGCACCGGAGCACCTGATACGACCGTTGTCCGAGCGTGGCCGCACAGTCCTCCAGCCTGACCAGACGCCCGTGCTGGTACTGCTCGACCGCGTGATCCTCAGCCAGGTCGACGATGGCGGGGATGACGGCCACCGCGCGAAGACCCAGACCGACACGATGCTCATTGATCCGCTCGACAACCCCCTCGGCCTCGGCGACGTCGAGAAGTAGGTCGTCGGACGCGGCAGCGGGAATGTCCAGCGCCTCGTCGCCAACCGGAACCGCTCTGCCCTCCCCGAACAGCTCCCGAATCGCCGACACTGCTCCCATGACGTCGTCACCTGCGAGGGTCTCGAAGACGCTCCGGGGCATCGCATCCTCGCCCGAGATCATCTCCACGACGTTCGAGTCTTCGAGCCCATCCCGCCAGCTCGCGGGGACCGGGAATGCGGAGACAACGGTGACCAGAATCAGCACGAGGAGGATGCCCCACGCCACGGCGACGGCCGCTCCACCCACCCGATTCACCAACGACAACCCCGGGAGGTTCATGAATCTGGTCAGGTAGTGCGCGGCAACGCTCATCACCACGCCAAGACCGATGAACAGGACCAGGCCGGCTCCGATCCGCCCGATCTCCGGCTCCAGATTGAAACTGTCCGACAGGAACTCGCCGACCGGGGCGGAGAGACGGAAGGCGATCCAAACCCCGATGACCAAGCCGACGAGATCGAATACCTCGCGCACCAGGCCCCTGAACCAGCCGCGGACCAGCATCGCGGCGAGGACGAGTCCGAGTACGAAGTCGATCATTGTCTGGTACTTGGTACCCGGTGCCTGGTCCCTGGACTGGGAAATCCGGCTTCGAGCACCCGGTATCGGTAGCTAGGTAGCCGTTAGGAGGATCAGAGTCACTGAGGCAGTGCCTCGGTGACCTTGATCCGCATTCGCTTGTTGGCCTTGCCCTTCGACTCGGTCTTGACGACCTCGATGCGGCCCACTTCGAGCGTCGATCGCACGTGAGTGCCACCATCCGCCTGACGATCGAGCCCCTTGATGTCCACGACCCTGATCTCGGTGACGAACTCTGGGATGAGATTGACCTTGGTGCGAATGAGATCCGGGTCCTGCAGGGCGATCTCGCGTGCCATGACGACGATCTCGGTCGGATAGCCCTTCACGAGCTCCTCGTTGAGCTTGCGTTCGACTTCGGCACCGAACTCGACCGAAATGCCATCCAACTCGAAGTCCATGCGCGCCTCCCCCGGCGTCATGTTCCCCCCGGTGACCTTGGCTCCATAGTCCCGGTAGACAACACCTGAAAGTGCGTGGAGGGCGGTGTGGGTTCGCATGGTCACGTAGCGACGATCCCAGTCGATGACACCCTCGACGGATGTCCCGGGGTCGGGCATGGCCGATCCTTCGGCGACGACGTGGAACGGCTTTCCATTCCGTCGAATCGTGTCGACGATGTCGAGTGAGCCACCATCCCAAGTGATCGTCCCCACGTCACCGGGCTGACCACCACCTCTGGCATAGAAGACGGTTCGATCTAGGTAGAGGCCTTCGTCCGTCACCTCCAAGACATGGCCTTCGGCGGCCGAGAGATAGGAGTCGACGGGGGCGAGCTCTTCGATTGGTCCGGTGCCGGCCATGGCCGAAGACTAAGGCCTCGAGACCGGGATGACGCCACCGGCAACTATGTCGAGATGTTGGAGCACCTCATGGGACGCCCTCGTCTCGCCCAGGTCGAGTATGCGCACGCCTCGCTGACCCGATGCCATAAGAAAGCGCGAGTCGGACGACCAGGCAACCCACAGCGAACCTGGAGAAGACATCGTCACCGTCGCCCCTTCGTCGTGAAGGTCCATCACCGCGACCGCCGACGAGCCCGCGACCGCGACCATGTCACCGTTGGGGGCGAACGCCGCATCACGAAAGAAACCGATGTCCGGCTGTCTCGCCAGGCGGTTCACACCGCCTCCCGCAGAGACCATGTCGTAGCCCTCGGACGCGACCAGTATCCAGCCGTCAGGGGTCGATGCGATGGGGATGCCTCGAACCCGGGCCCGCTCCTCGCCCTCGGGGTTCACCAGCACAGTCTGATTGTGGTCGGTCTCGAGAGCCCACCCCCAGTCTCCCCAGACACCCACTCTCATCGGCTCTTCGGGAACGAACGGGAACTCGTCGGCGGCCAGGTCGGCGCCCACGGTCCAGAGCTTCGTCACTCCGTCCGCCTCCGTCGTGAATGCCATCGAGCCGCTCTCCGCGTCGTGCCAGGCGAAGCTGGTGACACCCGTGACCACTGGCCGTATGGAGTTGAACCGGCCCATGGACAACAACCGCCCGTCGAGACCCGGGATATCCGTCGTGTGAGCGATGAATGTCGACGCGACGTCGAGAGTCACATCGTCACCCGCGTCCATGGTCCGCGAAACGAGCGGCCCGCGAAGGGGCCAGAGAAGGTGCTCATACCCGCTCCCCCCGTCGTTGCCCACAGCCACCAAGGCGTCAGGGAAGTCCTCGACCACGTCATAGATCCCCTCCGTCTCGGGCACGACGGGTGCCGACAGTCCCTCTGCAGCGGCAGTCTCCTCGTCAGACGACCCGGGCGTATCGGCCTCCTGGACACCGGGCACGATCAACAAGCCGAGGCCGAGACCCACGATGAATGCGGCGGCGACCATCACGCCAGTGGACCGTTGCACCGTTCGGGTGGGCTCTGCCCGTGCCCCGTCAACACGGACCTTGAGGTCGTCTGCCATGTGAAAACGGTAGGGGAAACCGCGATTTGGGCACGTACGGCGTGCCCCAGTCGTGAATCGTGGGTAGAGTTCCGCCCCGGCGGGCGAGCCCCGTCGTGACTCAATCGGAGGAAGGAATACATGAAGACTAAGAGGCGCATGCGCTTTGTCGCAGCCCTTGGCGCCATTGCCCTGATCGCAGCAGCCTGCGGTGGAGGTGGCGGAGAGGTACCCGAAGAGGGTGACCTGGGCTCCGTGATCGTCGCAGACGGAGAGGCAATTCAGATTCGCTCTCTCGAGGCAATCAGCGGCGAGGTGGCGTTCCTGGGTATTCCCAACCAGACGGCCACCGAGATGGCGATCGAGGACTACGGCCAGATCCAAGGCCATGACGTGACAATCGGTACAGGTCTCGACGACCTCTGCTCGAACGAGGGTGGTCAGGCAGCTGCCCAGACCATCGCCTCCGACGATCAGGTCGTCGGCGTGATCGGCACCTCGTGCTCTGGAGCCGCAGTGGCGGCTTCGCCCGTCATCAGCGACGCGAACATGGTGATGATCTCACCGTCGAACACGTCGCCGGCGCTCACGTCCGACCTGGCAGGCACCGCAGGTGATGCCTACCACGAGGGCTACTACCGGACCGCCCACAACGACCTCTTCCAGGGTCGTGCCGTGGCGGAGTTCGTGTACAGCGACCTCGGAATCACAACAGCAGCCGCGATCCACGACGGCGACCCCTACACCCAGGGTCTCGCCCAGGCGTTCGCGGACGCTTTCGAAGAGCTCGGTGGCACGATGACGACCTTCGTCGGTGTCAACAAGGGCGATACGGACATGACCCCGGTCCTGTCCGAGGTCGCGGCCGAGACACCCGAGGCGATCTACTTCCCGATCTTCCAGCCGGAGGGTGACTTCATCGTCCAGCAGATCGGCGGAGTGGCAGGTCTCGAAGAGGTGACACTGATCGGTGCAGACGGGCTGTTGGTCTCTGACTTCCTGGCCTTGCCCGAGTCCGAGGGGATGTACTTCTCGGGCCCGAACCTCCAGTTCGGCGAGAACACCAACGAGATCACCGGAGTCTCCGCCAACGACTTCCTCACCGCATACGAGGAGAGAGTCGGCGAGGCGCCCTCGGCGGCGTTCTGGGCTCACTCCTACGACGCGACGTCGATGCTGCTCAAGGCAATCGACGACGTGGCGGTCGAGACCGATGAAGGTCTGTTCATCGACCGTCGTGAGCTCCGCGACGCACTGAACGAGATCTCGTTCTCCGGAATGATCGGTGACCTCAGCTGTGACGAGTTTGGAGACTGTGGATCCCAAGAGATCCAGATCGTCCTCCACGAGGACTCCTCGGTGACCGATGCGACACAGCTTCCGGTCGTCTTCAGCTTCAAGGGAGAAGTGGGCTGAAGGACCTGAACAGCTGACAGCAAGCACGACGAGGACCCGGCGCTTAGAGTGCCGGGTCCTCGTGTTTTGCGGAGAGGCCCTGGAAGCACAGAGATATGACGACGACTGAGAAGAAGCCGGCTCAGGAGGAGGCAGTCGCCCGGGAGAGGCGAGCCCTCCGGCTGAGCTGGGTCGACGGATTCCTGTGGGCGATCCGCGTCGGGGCGATCATCATCATCGCCGTCGGGCTGATCGGCTCGATCCAGAACTTCTTGGCCGGTGAAGGACTCAGCGCAGAGGGCTGGCGCGACCTGATCATCTCCAGCCTGGCCCAGGGAGCGATGTACGGCCTCCTGGCACTCGGCTACTCGATGGTCTACGGCGTTCTCGGCTTCATCAACTTCGCCCACGGCGAGGTTTTCATGTCGGGGACGATGGTCGGCTTCATCGCGGCCAATTGGCTGTTCGAGGCCGGCGTCTGGGAGGCCAACCCCTTCCTGGCCATGTTCGTCGTCCTCATCGTCGCCATGGTGACGTCCACCGTGGTCGCAGTCCTCATCGAACGGGTGGCCTACCGGCCCCTGCGTGGCGCACCGCGACTGATTCCGTTGATCACGTCGATCGGGATGTCCTTCTTCGTCCAGTACACGTTCGCCGGGCTGTTCGGAGTCTCGTTCAACACCTATCCCCCGCCGCCGGACGTGATCGCCGGTTCGGTCAGCATTCTCGGAGTCGACATCCGCACCACTCAGTTGACCGTGATCATCATCGCAATCCTCTCGATGATCGGTCTGTGGTACTTCGTCACCCGGACCAAAGCCGGGCGGGCGATGAGGGCCGTCGCCGAAGACAAGGAGATCGCCGGTCTGATGGGCATCAACGTCGACCGGACAATCGTCACCGTCTTCGCCGTCGGTGGTGCCATGGCCGGGGTGGCGGCATTGATGTGGTCGTTGCTCTTCCGCTCGGTCAACTACTTCTCGGGATTCATCCCCGGCGTGAAAGCCTTCACCGCAGCGGTCCTCGGCGGCATTGGGAACATCGCCGGCGCCATGGGCGGTGGAGTCCTGCTCGGTCTGTTCGAGGGCGTGGGCCCACTCCTGGTCCTCGGTGGCCTGGGGATCCCGGGTGCGACCCAGTTGAAGGACGCCGTGGCCTTCATCGCACTGGTGCTGGTCCTGGTGTTTCGCCCGACCGGTCTATTCGGTGAGCGTCTCGGCTCGGAGGATCGGGTATGACGGCCACCATGGCCCCGGCCCCGGCCACGCAAGGGACGCCGGAAGGCATCGAAGGCCGTCGCGTGCTCCGTGTGGGACTCCTAACGGGCACAGGCATGATGTTCGTCTCGGCCATCGGGATGCTCGCGACGTTCAACGGCAGGCTCCTCATCAACCCGGTGCTCAGCCTCGGCTATCTGGTTCTCTTCAGCGCGCCGTTTGTCGCGGGTCTGCAGTTCACCAAACGTGAGAAGCTCGAGGGCGTCGAGGCCGCCCCGCCCTCTGCGGTCGACGCATTGAACGGAGGCCTGGCCGGGGCACTCGGCGGTCTCGTCCTGGCCCTCTTCGCTGCTCTTGTCGACGCAGTCCCGGGTCTTCGGTCGACCTTCCCCAGCATGAGCCCGGAAATGGTCGACGTGGTGACGCTGGGCCTGGGAATCGGAACAGCTCTGATCGTCCTACCTGTCATCTCCGCCGTCGTGGCGGCCGGAGCGGCCGGCATGAGCCTGCTTTCGGGGACCACCTCGAGGGCGATACGTGTCGGGGCCCTGACCGTCATCGCCTTCTCACTCTTCCAGGCTGTCGTGGACGACTTCTTCGACTTCCTCCCCGCCATCCCCGACTTTCTCTACACCCGCTCTGCCCTGACGATCCTGTCTGCGATCATCATCTTCGCTCTCGGAGCAGCAGGATCAATCTATCTCCCCGGACGCATGCCCTCGATTGGAGACCGTCTCCAGGCGACCGAGGGTGACACCCGACGACGGACGACGCTGTGGACGGCTGCCTTCATCGCACTGGCGATGATCGTCCTGCCCCAGTTCCTGGGTGGAATCCTCAACGAGCTCCTCGTCAACGTCGGGTTCTTTGCCCTCATGGCTCTCGGCCTCAACGTGGTCATCGGCTACGCCGGTCTCCTCGACCTGGGCTACGTGGCGTTCTTCGCCGTAGGCGCATACACCACGGGTGTCCTCACCTCGCCGATCTCCCCGACCCTTGCGCCGATGCTGAGCTGGTGGCAGGCCTTCCCCGTAGTGCTGATCATGGCTGCCCTCGCCGGGCTGTTCGTGGGAACACCCGTGTTGCGCATGCGTGGGGACTATCTGGCGATCGTGACGCTTGGCTTCGGCGAGATCGTTCGAATCCTCCTCCTGTCCGATTGGCTGGCCCCCTACTTCGGCGGTGCACAGGGCATTCGCAACATCCCCGGCATCCCCGTCTTCGGGACCGAGATCAACGTCACGACCCCGAATCTGATGATCTACGCAGTGATGTTCTTCGTCGCGCTCGCCGCTTTCATCTCGTGGCGTCTGGAGAACTCCAGGGTGGGACGTGCCTGGGCGGCGATGCGTGAAGACGAAGACGTCGCGGAAGCGGTGGGCGTCGACACGGTCAAGGCGAAGCTCACAGCTTTCATCACCGGCGCCGTCATCGCGTCATTCGCCGGCGCCCTGTTCGCCGCCAAGGTCGGCTCCGTCTTCACCAACTCGTTCAAGATCCTCGTCTCGATCGTGATCCTCGTGATCGTGATCGTCGGTGGGATGGGCAACATCGTCGGCGTCATCGTCGGAGCGTTGGTCCTCATCGGTGTTCTGGGCGGCCCCAACCAGCCGGGTCTCCTCCAGGAGTTCGGCGAGTACAAGCTGCTCATCTACGGAGCGCTTCTCGTCTACATGATGTTGCAGCGGCCCGAGGGCTTGGTCCCGTCCAAACGCCGACAACAGGAGCTGCATCAAGAGGAGTTCCTTCAGGACGCCTGGCTCGACAAGCACGGCCGCTTCGTGGACGACAAGGACCACACTCCGCAACGCCCGGGGCCATCGGCCGCCGAGCCGGGTAGGGGAGAAGGGCGCTGATGCCGATCCTCGAGACCCGCAATCTCGACAAGACCTTCGGCGGTGTTCACGCGATCCAGAAGGTCGACTTCTCGATAGACGAAGGGGAGATAGTCTCGATAATCGGCCCCAACGGGGCAGGCAAGACGTCTTTTTTCAACGTGGTCTCCGGGATGTTCCCGCCAGACGGTGGCCATGTCATCTTCGACGGTCTGAACATCGGCGGTCACACCCCATCACAGATCACCGCGGCCGGAATCGCTCGGACCTTTCAGAACGTTCGGCTCTTCCCCAACCTGACGGTCCTCGAGAACGTCATGGTCGGGCAACACTGTCGCACCGGGAGCGGCGTCTTCTCATCGATCCTGCGAACACCGAAGCAGAGACAGGAAGAGGCGATGATCGAGGAGAAGGCCAAGGAGATCCTGGGTTTCTTCGGTAGTCGTTTGGTCGGGTATCGATTCGATCAGCCCGCGTTTGCGCTGTCGTATGCGAACCGACGACGGCTCGAGATCGCCCGCGCCATGGGGACCGAGCCACGGCTCTTGCTCCTCGACGAGCCGACAGCGGGCATGAACCCGAAGGAGACCGGTGAGCTCACCGAGCTGATCGGGCGTCTGCGCAGCGAGCGCGGATTCACCATCGTCATGATCGAGCACGACATGAGAGTCGTGCAGGGTGTCTCCGATCGCGTCGTGGTCCTCGACCACGGGACGCAGATTGCGGCGGGCAGCTACGACGAGGTGTCGACGAACGAGGACGTGATCGAAGCGTATCTCGGCCGGCCAACAGACCTGGAGGGTGCGAATTGACCTCCTCGGACGGGAAGATCCCGGTGCTGGAGTTCCGGGGAGTCGACACCCACTACGGGGCGGCCCACATCCTCAAGGACGTCGATCTGGAGATCTTCGAGGGCGAGATGGTCTGCCTGCTCGGTGGCAACGCGTCCGGAAAGACGACGACGCTCAAGACGATCCTCGGCATCGTGGAGCCCAGCCGGGGGACCGTTCATCTCGACGGGCATGACGTGAACGGGTGGACGACCGCCGAGCGTGTGCGGGCCGGTGTATCGATGGTCCCGGAGAACCGCCGTCTCTTCAAGCGGATGACGGTCATGGAGAACCTGGAGATCGGCGCATATCTGAGAGACGACGAGGAGAACTTCGAGGGCGACCTGGAGCACATCTTCGAGTTGTTCCCCAGAGTCAAGGAACGGCTTGGTCAGAAGGCCGGGACATTGTCTGGCGGTGAGCAGCAGATGGTGGCAATGGGCCGTGCGCTCATGGCGAAGCCAAAGGTGCTGCTCATGGATGAGCCTTCGATGGGTCTGGCCCCGGTTCTGGTGGCGCAGAACTTCGAGATAATCGACCAGATCAACCGGTCGGGGACGACGGTCTTCATGGTCGAGCAGAATGCCAACATGGCACTCTCGATCGCCGACCGCGGGTATGTGCTCCAGACCGGGCAGGTGGTCTTGAGCGACACTTCTGAGGGTCTGCTCAGCAACCCTCAGATGCGTCAGGCCTACCTGGGCGACGTGTGACGACAATCACACTGCAGATTCATGCAATGAATCTGCAGCCAGTCACCTCCAAGGGCATTGCCAAGTGAATCCCCTCCGGGAAACCCACGCGGGTGGCTCACAATGCATGCCCGACTCTTTGAACCTCCGGTAGTTAGGCCCATATATGGGCCTAACTACCGGAGGTTCGGTGTACTACCGGGCTCGTCGGGTGGCGGTTCCTGATCGGAGATCGTCTGGATCTCCTGGGTGTCGAACAATCGGGACTGATCGGGGTTCTTGCGGCTGATCCGCGCCAGACGGTCGGGAGGCTCGGTCACCTCGAT
>JASFVB010000040.1:0-15084 GCA_050050035.1 Acidimicrobiia bacterium
TCGAGATCCCAGAAGGCCTCCTCGTCCACGATGGAGACGACCTCGGCACCCCAGCCACAGAGACGTGGGTTCTCCTCGACGGTGAAGAACCGCCCCGTCTTGGCAACGGAGTCGAGAATCGTCCTGGTGTCGAGGGGGACGAGAGAGCGCACATCGATCACCTCGACGGAGATCCCCTCTTGCGCGAGACGGTCGGCCGCTTCGACCGCACGGGGGACCATCAAGGCCAGCGCAGCCACCGTGACGTCGGAGCCCTGCCTGACCACTCTCGCCGAGCCCAGCTCCCCGACGATGTCACCGTCCGGCACTACCGCCTTGTCGGCCATGAGCGACTTGTGCTCGAAGAAGACGACCGGGTCGGGGTCGCGCACCGACGCGGCCATGAGACCCACCACGTCCTCGGGTGTCGAGGGAGCGACGACCTTCAGCCCGGGGATCATCATGCACCAGTTCTCCACCGACTGGCTGTGCTGCGCCCCGAATCGGGCGCCACCGCCGTTGGCGGTCCGTATCACCATCGGGAAGCTGACCTGACCATCCGTCATGTACCGGCTCTTCGCGATCTCGTTGGCGATCATGTCGAAGCAGACGGCGAAGAAGTCGGAGAACATGATCTCGGCGATGACCGGAATGCCAGTCATCGACGCGCCCATCGCCGCACCGAGGATGGCCTGCTCGGAGATCGGAGTGTCCCGCACCCTGTCGGGGCCGAACTCGTCGAGGAGGCCCACTGTGGTCTTGAAGACACCACCTGCCGCGGCGATGTCCTCGCCAAGCATGACGAGACTCGGGTCGCGTCTCATCTCCTGGGCGATGCCATGGGCAACTGCCTCGCGATAGCTCAGTTCCGCCATCTCGACCCTCCGTCGGCGTACACCTCGGTCAGCAGACTTGCCTCGCCGGGCTCGCGACCGCTCTTGGCGAACTCGGTGGCGGCGTCGATGGCCTCGGCGACCTCCCTCTCGATGCCACTGAGTCGCTCTTCGGGATTCCCCAGAGAGAGGAGGCGGTCGTGATACATGGGGATCGGGTCGCGGGCTTTCCACGCCTCGACTTCGGTCTCCGGCCGGTATTTGCCGGGATCGGCACGTGAGTGCCCGCCCGATCGATACGTGATCGCCTCGAGGAGTGACGGCCCTCCCCCGCTGCGGGCCTTGTCGAGGGCCTTCATGGCATGCAGGTAGACGTCGTCGGGGTCGTTGCCGTCCACGATCACCGACTCGAGCCCATATGCGGAGGCACGGTCGGCAGCCGGGTTGTCGACGGCGGTGATCAGATCGATCGGCGTGTACTCCATATAGAGGTTGTTCTCACAGACGAACACGACCGGGAGGTTCCAGACCTTGGCCATGTTGAGCGCCTCGTGAAATGCGCCGATATTGGTGGTGCCGTCGCCGAAAAAGGCCACGGCTACCTGGTCGGTGCCCCTCATCTGCGCCGACCATGCCGCACCGTTGGCGATGCACAGATGAGCGCCGATGATTGCGTACGAGCCCATCATCCCCTTGGCCGCGTCGGTGAGATGCATGGAGCCACCCTTGCCGCCGAGAACCCCGTTCTCCCGGCCGCACAACTCGGCGAGGGCCGGGCCCAGGTCCATGCCACGAGCCAGCGAGTGGGCGTGCCCGCGATAGGTGGCGAAGGTGTAGTCGCCGGGCTGCATCGCCGCGCCGAATCCGGTGGCGACCGCTTCCATCCCGAGTGACAGATGGGTGGTCCCCTTCACCAGGTTCTGGAGGAACAGGTCGTGGGCCCGCTTGCCGAACTGCCTCAATTCGTGCAGCTTGCGATACATCCCCAGACGGACATCCATGTCGATATCGGCCTCGGCCAGAGCGGTGTCTACCGGACCGGGCAGCCGGGGCTCGCGCAACGCGTAGTCGTAACGCGGGTCAGTAGGCATTCGCCACCATCAACTCCTCGCAAGGGAACAGGGTGATGACCTTGCAGCCGTCGGCGGTGACGACGACCTCTTCCTCGATTCGGGCCGCGGAGCGTCCGTCGGCCGCCGGGGCATATGTCTCGAGGGCGAAGAGCATGCCCTCTTGGATCTCCACTGGCGTCTCCAGGGAGTTGAGCCTGCTGATGATGGGTCTCTCGTGCAGACCCACACCCACGCCATGCCCGAACTGAAGGCCAAAAGCGTCCATCTCGTCCTCGAACCCGAACTCGTGCGCCTCGGGCCACACCTTTGCGATCTGGTCGGTGGTCGTTCCCGGCCTGACCAACTCGATTGCAGCATCCATCCACTCCCGTGACTGCTTGAAGGCGTCGTGCTGTGCCTGGGTGGCGCGGCCCACGACGAAGGTGCGGTAATAGCAGGTGCGGTAGCCGTTGAAGGCGTGGATTATGTCGAAATACGCCTGATCGCCTGGGCGGATGATGCGATCGCTGAAGACATGCGGGTGGGGGCTGCATCGCTCGCCGGCGATCGAGTTGATCGCCTCGACGAACTCCGATCCCATCTCGAAGAGACGGGCATGGGCCATGCCCACGACGTCGGACTCACGGACGCCCGGCTTGAGCATCTCGAAGATGTCCTGATAGACGCCGTCGACCATGGCGCAGGCCTGGGTGAGCAAAGTGATCTCGTCTTCGTTCTTGATCTCCCTGGCCCGCATCATCGCCTGCTGGCCGTCGACGACCATCAGCCCGGCATCCTGGAGGGCAAGCAGCACCGCGGTCTCCGCCATGTCGACGCCGAGCTTCTCGCCCGCCACGCCGGCGTCTTCGAGAGCACCCTTGATCTCACGCACGGCACGTGCGTGCAGACCGGTCTCGGGGCCGATTGCACCCTGCAGACCGGTATTCCCACCGATCGAGTTGTCGCGATCGTAGAGATGGGGCAACTGGAGCCGGTGAGCCTTTGCCGCCGAGCCGAAGTCCCACACCTTGGGACGGCCCTCCTTGGTGATCAGCGCCCAGCGCTCACCTTTGTTGAAGGCCCAGTACCCGATCTGGGTGGCAGTGGCGTAACGGATGTTCGACGTCTCGAAGAGGAGCACCGCACCCAGGTCGAACTCGTCGAGCATCATGCGAACCCGATCCAGCCGGTAGCGGCGCAGACGCTCGAAGTCGATGCGGTTCTCCCAGTCGACACCCATCACTCCGGGCGCCGGGCTGGTGGCTACTGGGAATTCGGCCATTGCTCTCTCCTTGTCTATGGGTTTGATGACTCCTCGGCGAGGGCGTTCTCCAAATACGCCCAGTCGCGTGCGAATCGATAAGAGTGACGGGGTGGGGGCATCGGCGCCTGTGTCTCCAACCACCGGACGATGCCTTCACCGATGTTTCGGAATTCGTGTACACATCCCACACCGGCCCAGGCGACGTCTCCTGGCCCCAGCTCGTAGGGATGCCCGTCGAACTTCGCCTCCACCTTCCCGTCGAGGATCATGTAGGTCTCCTCGAGTGGGTGGTCGTGGGCTCCGGCGAAACCGCCCTGCTCGTACTGGACCATGAACATCGTCGACAGATCGGCCCCCAGATCGGAGTCGATCATCATCTTCACGCTTATCCCCGAGTACACCAGCAGGGCGGTGCGCATGCTGGCGCTCAGGGCCAGACGGTCCTGGGTCTGCAGGGCAGGGTCCATGTTCTCGGGGTCGATGTGCCCGAAATGCCGGTTTCGCGGGTCGCGGACATCGATGGGGACGGGCTCGGACACGGTCATGCGGGCAGGGAACTGGGTGTCGTACCCGAAACGCTCACGTGGAAGCGGCGCCTGCATCTCTGCGTAGGTGGCCAACTCGCCTGAGGCGTTGCGAAAGGCGTGGGTCATGCCAACTGGGAGCAGGCCGTAGTCACCGGCGACGAGTGAGTAGCTCCCCTCGGGCGTGTCGACCACGAGGGTGCCCGACACCACGTAGACGGACTCCTCGTAGGAGTGGACGTGTGTGTCGACGTGCCCACCGGGCTCCAGCCGAGCGACACGGAATCCCATCTGAGTCGAGTTGGCCGCCTCGTCCACCACCGCGTCGGCGGTGTACCCCGAGCTCCGCCCCTCGAACTCGGACGGGGTGCCGTACACCATCTCGCCAGACCTCTTGACGACGTGGTAGGCCATCAGCCGTCCTCGCCTCGCAGGTGGACCGCGATGGCGCTGAGGTCGTGATCACCGAGACCCTTGGCTATCGCCGATCTCACGATGTCGAGATCCACCTCGGCCTGGGCCATCGGCGCCCCCACCCGCTTGCCGAGCCCGGTGATGAGCTGGAGATCCTTGGCGACCAGATCGAGACTGAAGGCCACCGGAGTCTCCTCGGGGTGCTCATACGCCTCACGCTTGTACTGGACGAACGGTGCCCCTCCCGCTCCGCTGGCAAAAACTTCGTACGCGGTGGCACGGTCCACCCCTGCCTTCTCCGCGAGGACGAGAGCCTCCGACAGCGCAACGTTCAGACCGTGGACCAGCCCGTTGACCGCGAGCTTGCATGCCGCACCGGAGCCACGCGGCCCCACCCTGACTATTCGTGAGGAGAGGGCCTCGAGGACCGGTGTGACCTCGTCGATCTGCGCCGGATCGCCGGCGGCCATGATGGTCAGAGCACCGGCTTCCACGGTCGCCACGCTCCCGGACACAGGACAGTCGAGAAAGCCGGCACCGGTGCGATCGACTTCGGCGCCAACGGCATGGACCGTCTCCGGGGCGATCGTGGAGGTCTCGACGGCGACCTGACCGGTGCCGATCCCGGCGACTACGCCGTCGGTCCCCAAGTAGACGTTCTCGACTGCGGCGTCATCGGCCAGGCTGCTGATGACGACAGGACTCCTCGATGCGGCTTCGGCGGCGGAAGCGGCAACGGACGCCCCGGTGTCGGCGGCGACCTTCTCGGCTTTCGCCGGATCGCGGTTCCACAACACGAGAGAGTGCCCCGCCTTGCTGAGCGTGGCGGCCATGGCACCACCCATACGCCCCACTCCGATCACCGAGACTGTTGGGTTCGGGTCAGTCACTGATAAGTGACACTACACAGTTTGGCGCCGGTCAGCCCGGGAACGAGGGGGTGTCTCACCTGACCATGTGACGACAGATGATCAGACCCCACTCAGCTGACTTTGACAGACCAATCGAGACCGCCATCGACGACGAATGATCAGTTCCACTGCACACTCACCAGTTCAAACGTATATCCTCGCTCTCCTACGACCCAGGAGAGACACGAGATGGCAGATGGCTCGGTAGTGATCGTTGGGGGGACCGGCGGCATCGGCCGTGAGATCGCGTCCCACTATCGGGGGAAGGGTCTCACCGTGTACATATCCGGTCGGGACGCCGCCCGATCCGAGGCCATCGCCGCCGACATCGGGAGTGGCGTCACCGGTCTTGCAGTCGATCTGTCGAAACCGGACACGGTCGCAGACGCCCTGGCCGACATCGGCCCTGTGGCACACCTGGTCCTCAGCGCCATCGACCGCGACAACAACCCGATTGCCGAGTACTCGGTCGCCAGCGCGGTGAACCTCACCACGATGAAACTGGTGGGGTACACAGAGACCGTCCACGCTCTCTCCGACCGCTTCTCCGATGACAGCTCCGTGGTTCTCTTCGGAGGACGCGCCAAGGACCGCCCCTACCCGGGCTCTACCACGGTGACCACGGTGAATGGTGGTGTCAGCGCCCTGGTGCGCACCCTCGCCATCCAACTCGCCCCGGTCCGATTCAACGCCATCCATCCCGGCATCGTCGGTGACAGCCCGTACTGGGAAGGCAACCAGGCAGCTCTGGACAACACGATCGCGAGGACCCCCACCAAGCGTCTGGCCACAATGGGCGATGTCGTCGATGCCACCGCCTTCCTGTTGGAGAATCGGGCGATGAATGGCGTCGATCTGTACATCGACGGTGGTTGGATGTTGATGTGAGCAGCGCCGAGCGGGCCACCGAGATCACCGAGACCCTCGAGAGCATTGGTGACAGGCTGAGGGAAGAGCGGATCAACGCGGGCATCAGTCAGCGTGAGCTGGCACGACGTCTCGATCTCTCTCCATCGCTCATCTCCCAGCTGGAGAGTGGTCAGTCCAAACCGTCCGTGGGCACGCTCTACGCCATCGTCACCGAGCTCGACCTCTCACTCGACAGGCTGATAAGGGGCGAGGAATTCTTCCCCGCCGACCCGGCCGCCGTTCCCGAGGAGGAGCCGGTCAGCCCCTTGGTGCATCCGGACGGCCGTCACGTCATCGAACTGGCCTCCGGTGTCCGATGGGAGGAGCTGACTTCCACCTCTGGGCAGGGCGTCGACTTCCTCCACGCCACCTACGAGGTCGGTGGGGCGTCCACCCCGGACCAGTCGCTGATGCGTCATCACGGGCGTGAGTACGGATATGTCATGTCGGGCACCCTGGGCATCCAGATCGGGTTCGAGGAGTACGAGTTGCAGCCCGGAGATGCGATCGCCTTCGACTCGACACGCCCGCACCGTCTCTACAACAAGTGTGACGAGCCGGTCCACGCCATCTGGTTCGTGGTTGGCCGCGATTCCGACGGCAGAGTCGGTTGACCGTCCCTTCTCGGTCACGCACCGTCATTCGACGTTGAGTAGGCACCCGACGACGCGACCCGATACATTGGAGACATGAGACTCATACTCAACCTCCTGGGGACCGCAGCGTCTCTCTGGGTAGCGGTATGGATCGTCGGTGGATTCACGTTCGACGGCACGTGGTGGCAGTTCCTCATCGTGGCGGTGATCATGGGCCTGGCCAACGCCATCGCCAAGCCGGTGATCCAGTTCTTCAGCATCCCGCTGATAATCCTGACACTCGGGGCCTTCCTGCTCATCGTCAACGCCGCGGTGCTCCAGTTGGTGGTCTGGCTTTCCGGGCCAGAAGTCCTCGATCTCGGGCTGGCCAGCACGGGGTTCTTCTGGGCTACCTTCTGGGCTTCGATAGTGGTCACCATCGCGGGCTGGCTGATCGGCATCTTCCTGCGCGACGACTGACATCAACCGTTCGGTGCGGTTTGCGGGGCCCTCGCCCGCCCAAACCCATACAGAACGACAACGAATCTCACGTAACGGAGGTCTGCACCCCACGGGGCATCCGGGAAACACCCCCGACGACGACACCGACGACCGGCAAGCTCAGCACGAGACCGTTGAGACCGTCGTCGTCGGCGATGCCGATGGCCGCCAGAAGCCCGAGACCGGCGCAGATGAGAAGGACGGCGAGCACCGGCCGCCACCACTGAGGTGCCGGCCTCGTGTCGCGCTCAGGTCGCTCAAACCGCCCGAAGATCAAGATGAGGATGACGGTCGGCACAAATAGAACGACATACCACAGCGGTCTGGACAGCCACCACCCGGCGGTCAGCGGCTCGATGCCAAACCCCCAGCCGTTCACCGGCAGGGCCAGACCGACCACTATCACCATCGCGGTCAAATGCCACAGGTAGAGGGTCATGATCCGCGAGCTGACGGCTACCACCCCGGTCCACCAAGCCCTCCTCGCCATCCATCGCTCCAGCATCGGTTCGGCAAGGAGGACCAACCCGGCCTGCAAACACCCGAGGAACGCAAGTGTGACGCGGGGCGGGTACGAGTTGGTGATTTGGGCGGTGTCGAGCCCAACCATCGCTATCGGATAGGGACCGGCCCAGACGAGGGTCAGAGTCACCAAAAACCCCACCGCTGCCAGTGCCAGCCGACGGACCGGCCCCGACAGAGTCCCGTCGACCCAGGCATAGCCGAGCTGGTGAACCGTCCCCCACACGAGCACATAGTTGAGAAACCCGACCCAGACGACGTCTCCGCCTATCGAAAGCCAGTCGGCCAATGCGGCCATGAGGACTCCGCCCGCGATCGACCACCATCCGAGACGCTCCCAGAGTGCCAGGGCGGGAGGCGCCAGGGTGACGATCACGACATACGCAGCGAGGAACCACGTCGGCACCAGCGCCACCTGTGAGGCGAGTTGGAGAATCTCCCAGTCGAGACCGAGCCGCAGGCCGATCCACCCGCCGATGGTCCACACCAGGAGCAACGGGACGACCGGCAGCGCGAGACGTCTCAACCGGGCCCTGAGCCACGACCCGTACGGATCCCCTCTCCTCCTCGCCGACCGCCACGAGAGTGCGTTGGAGTAGCCACCCACGAAGAAGAACAGCGGCATGACCTGGAACAACCAGGTGAGAGGGTGTGTCCAGTCGGTCAGCTCGAGCAAATGGCCGGGGATGATCTCACCTTGGTCGAAGGTGATCGCGGCCATCAGCCAGTGCCCGAACACGACGATGAGAATCGAGACGACACGAATCAGGTCGACGACGCGGTTGCGGCTGTCCGGTGTCGCATCCGCCATCTCCCGGGCTTGGCTCAGGAAGCTGATGGTGGAAGTCTGGCAGCAGGCCGCACCCCGGGTCAGGCAAGGATGAAAGACCCTGGTCGGACTGCGTGCAGTCGGGTTGGCTGGCGAGCATGGCGACGAAACAGGCAACCCCAAAGATCGATCTCAAGAAGAGGTACCGGAGCCTGTATCACCCTTCGGCGAAGAACGTCGAGGTCGTCGATGTGCCCGAGCTCCAGTTCCTGATGGTCAACGGTGAGATCGAGGCGGGGCTGGGCCCGGAGCAGTCGGAGACGTTTCAAGAGGACATGGGCGCCATCTATGGCGCGGCCTATGGCCTCAAGTTCATGTCCAAGCTGCGTCCTGAGGACCCCATCGACTTCACGGTGATGGCGCTGGAGGGTCTGTGGACCACGAAGTCAGGCCGGTTCGAGTTCGGCAACACCGACGATCCCTGGGTGTACACGTTGCTGATGATGCAGCCAGACCACATCACAGCCGAGATGTTCCGACAAGTCGTGGAGGAGGCGGGTGAGAGACGACCCAATCCCTCACTGGAGAAGCTGCGGCTGGAACGGTGGCGTGAGGGGCCTTCGATCCAAGTGATGCACATCGGCCCCTACTCCGAGGAGCCGGCCACCATCCGACGGATGGACGACTTCGCCGAGGAGCACGGATACCGCCTCCACGGCCGGCATCACGAGATCTATCTGGGTGACCCGAGACGGGCGAAGCCGGAGAATCTGAAGACCATCCTCAGACACCCGATAGTCACCAACTGAGTCAGACCCTCTGACGGTCACGGTGCTCGACGGTGCCGTCGGCGTGAAGCGCGAAACGGCCCTCGGATCGGTCGTGCACCGGGTCGGGCCGTGACCAGGGCCAACCACCGAAGCGGTCGCGCTGATAGTCGTCGACTGCTTGGCGCAGCTCCTCGGCGCTGTTCATCACGAAGGGGCCCATCTGGAAGACGGGCGCACCGATGGGACGGGCCTGGAGCATGAGAAACTCCGCCGGTCCGTCTCCACTCTCGATCTTCGCGCTGATGGATGGATGCAGACGCGCTCCCACGTCGGCCGAGATGGCCGTCCCGTCGACACGCACGTCCTCCCCCACGAAGCAGTAGAGGGTCCGGTTGGTGCCCTCCCCGGCAGGGGGCACGTCATAGGTGGCGCCCTGGTCGAGCCGGATGAGCCAGATGGCGAAATCGGTGTCGTGCCGAGACGCCCAGCTGTCGGGCGGTGGCGATGGGGGGACGTGTGGTCCGAGGCTCCCCGCCATCACGTCTATCGACACTCCCGGTGCCGGAGACACGGTGGGGATGGCCTCACTCCACAACATGCCGAAATAGGCGTCGACCATCTTCGACTCCGGAGGGAGGTTGAGCCAGATCTGGAAGAGCTCGAGTGGGTTGTCGCCTTCGGGGTCGAGAAGGGGGAACATCTCTGCGTGCATGATCCCGCTGCCGGTGGTGAGCCATTGCACATCGCCCTCGCCGTACCGGGCCGTCGCGCCGAGCGAGTCGGAGTGGTCGACGTACCCTCTTCGCACCACGGTGACCGTCTCGAAGCCACGGTGGGGGTGCTGTGGGAACCCGGGAACGGTGACGCCGTGATACATGCTCCAGCCATCCAGATAGGAGAAGTCGGAGCCGAGGTTTCTGCCGAGGAGGGGTGCAGTCGGCCCGAGGTCGTCGTTGCCGGCGGGATAGCGATCGACGTGGTGAACCGTGAACAGGAACGGGTCGAACCCCTCCCAGGGGAAGCCAAGCTGGACCAGATCGCGTATCGCACTCATCAGTGGGGTTCAACGGTACCGCCCACCGTTCATTCCCCCGTTCTGTGGAGGCACGGCGCGCTCTGTGCGCGCTCCACCTCCACAGAACGGGTTCGGGGGGCCGACGTGGGTCTTGAATCACCCGTCAGCGTTGCGCGAGATTGGTCTGGTGTGGGAGAGGGAAGTCAGACGCATAGCCGGGAAAAGCCACGGCGTGGTCACGCGTGGTGAGGTCCTGGCACAGGGAGCGTCCGGGCACATGATCAGGCGGCGTCTGGCCTCCGGCCGATGGACCCAGATGCAGAACGACGTCTACTACCTGAACGTCACGGCCCCGACGTGGAGGACCGATGTGCTCTGCGGTGTTCTCGCCACCGGCCCCGATGCTGTGGCCTCCCACCGCACCGCAGCACTCCTCCACGATATGGGGGGGATCTACGGCCGCATGGTCGAGACAACGGCTCCTTTCGATGACAGACCGGAACCGGAGGACGTGATCCTGCATCGCACCAGACGCCCCATCGATGCCACGGTCGTCGACGCCATCCCGGTGACCGATCCGGCTCGAACCATCCTCGACCTGTCGAGCATCTTCATGGATCGAGCTCTGGAGAGAGTGGCGGCGTCGGCCGTCCGCAAGAAGATCACCACTGTGTCTCGGCTCGACGCCATCATCGGTCTGCGCGGGGGTCGTGGAGTGACCGGCACGAGGCGCATGAGGCGTGTCCTGAGGAACATCGCCGATGACGTGAGCGGGAGTATCGCCGAAATCGACTTCGGGCAACTGATCAGGGATGCGCCGATCCCGAGCCCCGTACCCAACTCCGGATCCCTCTGCCCGACGGGGACAACGCCTACCCGGACTTCGCCTGGCCGGATCGAATGCGCATCGCCGAGGTCGACGGATTGGAGGCACACGCGACACAGGAGCAACTCGCCCACGATCTCAACAGGCAGAACCAGCTACTCGACCTGGGATGGGAGATCCGGCGCTGGCCTGCACGCTCAGTGCGTCGGGAACCACGCAGAGTGATCGCCGAGCTGACCGAGTTCGTGAATAGGTCCTTCCGATCCCGTTCTGTGGAGGTGGAGCGCGCTTAGTGCGCGCCCCACCTCCACAGAACGGTTGACAGGCTGCGGCGTCAGCGGATGGTCCGCCCGACAGCGTCCGCCACGGCTTTGAGCGTTGCCATCATTTCCGTGAAACCCTCGAGGGTGAGGCTCTGCGGACCGTCACTCAGGGCGGAATCGGGGTCGTTGTGGACCTCGACCAGCACCCCGTCCGCACCGGCCGCGATACCGGCGGCGGCCAAAGCGGGCACCAACGAGCGGTCACCGGCGGCATGACTCGGGTCGACGATCACCGGAAGGTGGGTCTTCTGTTTGAGCACTGGCACCGCACTCACGTCGAATGTGTTGCGGGTGGCGGTCTCGAAGGTCCTGATCCCACGCTCACACAAGATCACGTGGGTGTTCCCCGCCGACGCCACGTACTCCGCAGCGAGCAACACCTCCTCGATCGACGACGAGATGCCCCTCTTCAGCAAGACCGGCTTGGGTTGCGCCCCCGCCTCGGACAGCAACCGGAAGTTCTGCATGTTCCGGGCGCCGATCTGGAGCATGTCGGCGTGTGTCGAGATCAACTCGACGTCCGCGGTGGCGACCACCTCGGTGACCACGGGGAGACCTGTGGCCTCTCTCGCCGCCGCCAGCAGATAGAGGCCCTCCTCGCCCAGACCCTGGAAGCTGTAGGGCGAGGTCCGGGGCTTGAAGGCCCCGCCGCGGAGTATCCGGGCCCCGGCGGCAGCGACACCTTTCGAGACGATGTCGATCTGTGAGGCCGACTCCACCGAGCAGGGCCCGGCCATCACCACGACCTCGGGGCCACCCACGGTCACGTGGCGGACGTCGACGAGCGACGACGACTCCCGATACTCCCGTGACACCTGCGGGTACGGAGGGGCCTCCGAGCGGATGGAGGCGACACCGGGCATGGTTCGGATCTGGTCGGCCAGAGCCTGAGCGGCGGAGTCGACCAGGCCGATGTGTGTGGTGTCACCCAGCTCGCTGACCAGCAGTCGCCCTCCGTGTTGTTCGATCAGACGGACGATCGAGGCCTTGTCCTTGAGCGAGACCCCTTCCTCCAGGACGACGATCACGTCACGACCTCCTCGAGCCGCAGCCCATCGAGGAATGCGGCGGGGTCGTCGCCCCGGTCGATGGCGTCGATGAGGGCCGAACCGACCACCACCCCGTCGACATGACCGGATAGCTGTGACACCTGCGACCTCTCTCGCACACCGAACCCGGCGAGCACCGGCAGATCCGAGACCTCCTTGACCCGATCCAGATATGCCAGCACCTCATCGTCGAAGGCCGTCGCTCCCCCGGTTGTCCCCTTGGTGGACACCGCGTACACGAACCCACGGCTGGCCGAGGCGAGCATGTGGAGACGGTCATCGGGGGTGGTGGGCGCGACGAGCTGGATCAGCCCCAGCCCGTTGCCCTCCAGCTCCTCGGAAAGCCCGCCGCTCTCCTCGATGGGGAGGTCGGGGACGATGAGGCCCGAAGTGCCGGCGGCCACCATGTGGGACACCAACCGGTCGAACCCAAAGGCGAGAAAGGGGTTGTAGTAGCCCATGAGGACGTGGGGTGCCTTCAGATCGAGCTCTCCGAGAATCGCGAAGACACGGTCCAGATTGATCCCTTGGACGAGTGCCTCGTGACTGGCGTGCTGAATGGTCTGACCGTCGGCCATCGGATCGGTGAACGGTATCCCGACCTCGACGACGTCGGCCGCCTCGGCCACTTCCAAGAGGATCTCCGGGAACACCTCCGGTGTGGGATATCCGGCGGTCAGGTAGGCGCAGATCGCCGCCCCCCCGGCCTCCTCGATCGCCGTCGTGACTGCTCCGGCCGGGTCACTCACTTCTGGCTTCCCTGATGATGTCGAGATCCTTGTCGCCTCTGCCGGAGACACAAATCGCGATGACCGAGCCGGGACTCTGGGCGGCCCATCCTCTCGCCCCGGCGAGGGCGTGGGCCGATTCGAGCGCCGGGATTATCCCCTCGGCGGTGGCGCATTCCTCCACGGCGGCCAAGGCCTCATCGTCGCTGGCCGAAACGTAGACGGCCCTCCCGCTGTCGCGGAGCATGGCGTGCTCGGGACCGACGCCCGGGTAGTCGAGACCCGGGGCGATGGAGTGGGTCTCGTGCACCTGGCCGTACTCATCCTGGAGCAGAGGGGTCATCGCTCCGTGGAGCACTCCCACGGTGTCGGACCCCAGCGTCGCGCTGTGCGATGTCCCGTCTCCCCCCGCCTCGACACCGAGAAGTGTCACCTCGGGATCGTCCACGAAGCCACGGAACATCCCGATCGAGTTCGAGCCCCCGCCGACACAGGCGACCGCGGCATCGGGTAGCCGTCCCGTCGCATCGACGACCTGCTGCCGAGCCTCGTTCCCGATGACCGACTGGAGCTCGGCCACCAGCGTCGGGTAGGGGTGGGGGCCGACGGCGGAGCCCAGGAGGTAGTAGGTCCCGTCGGGGTCGGCAACCCAATCACGAAGGGCCTCGTCGATGGCGGACTGGAGTGTCCGATCGCCTTTCTCCACGGGAACCACCTGTGCACCCAGGAGGTGCATTCGCTCCACGTTGGTCCTCTGACGCTCGACGTCGACCGCACCCATGTACACCGTGCACGGCATGCCCACACGTGCCGATGCGGCCGCCGCGGCGACGCCGTGCTGGCCGGCTCCCGTCTCGGCCACTATCCGGTCTGCACCGAGCCGCTGGGCGATGAGTGCCTGGCCGATTGCGTTGTTGATCTTGTGGGCACCGGTGTGACAGAGGTCCTCGCGCTTGAGATAGACCTGCGCCCCCCACGACTCACTCAGACTGCGCGCATGGGTCAACGGTGTTGGTCTTCCGACGAAGACCTCCTGCTCGTGGGCCAACTCCTCGCGGAACGCGTCGTCGTCGAAAAGACGTGTCATCGTCGTCTCGAGTTTGTCCAGCGCCGCCATCAATGTCTCGGGGACGTATCGTCCCCCATATCGACCGAATCGCCCATTGGCGTCGGCGACCTGACGCCACTTCATGTCGACGGTCATGTGCTCACCAGCCTTTCCTCTGCCGCCCGGGCTTCGGCCACGAACGATTCGATCAACTCCGGGCTCTTGACGCCCGGCGTGGCCTCGACGCCACTGCTCACATCGACTCCGAACGGTCTCACCGTCGTGACCGCCTCGCCGACATTGCCCGGGTCGAGCCCGCCGGCGAGGATCATCTCACCGAGGCGGGCGACACCGGAGGCCACATCCAACTCGACCTGACGCCCGGCGCCGCTGACCGGGCCCTCGAAGAGAAACCGGCCACCGTCTGCCGGCCCGGCACCGCCCTCGCGGTAGACGGGCAGGAGCCCGACACCCTCCAGGTGCGGCAACGTGTCGTGGTCGGCCTGGACGACGTCGGGCCGGAACGCCTCGACCACCCTGAGTATCTCGGCCCGGGTGGGCCGTCGAAAGACTGCGACGCGCAGCACGTCGGCCGGGATCGCCTTGGCTATCTCACGGGCCTGGCCAAGTGACACCCGCCGCGGTGAGGCCGCGAAGACGAACCCGATCGCCTGGACACCGGCTCGCGCCGCACACTCGGCGGCGTGGGGGTCGGTCAGACCGCATATCTTCACGAAGAGACTCATGTGCCCGCCCCGGTCAGGGCCGATCGACCGGCGGCGATCAATGCCGCTAGCCGCCTGCCGGGGTCGTCATGGGTGACGAGCGACGACCCGACCAATGCCAGGCGGAAGCCCAACTCGACCACCCGTTCCGTGTCGGCCTCCGTCGTGATGCCACTCTCGGCCACTGCCGGGAGATGGCCGGGAAGATGTGGAGCGAGGCTCTCGAATCTCTCCACGTCGAGATCGAGCGTCACGAGGTCGCGGCAGTTGACACCCACGAGAACGTCACGGTCGAACACCCGAGCGGCCGATTCGAGGTCCGGGCGACCGAACACTTCGAGGAGGAC
>JASFVB010000041.1:0-15067 GCA_050050035.1 Acidimicrobiia bacterium
CGTCTACACGACGATGCGTGAGTTGGCCCGCACCCGGGCCGCCGTCGCCTCCGAGAGGGCCGACGATGCCCGAAGGTCCCTGGAAGCGCTCGACGTGCCTGATGCTGATGCACGGGAGTCGGCGATCAGCCATCGTGACACTCTCGAGAGACTGGCCGACGAGCTCCCGGAGAAGGAGAAGGCTTTGGCCACCTTGGATGAGGCGGTCGAAGCTGCCAAACGATCCCAGGCCGAGCTCGACGACGCCCTGGGCCGTCTCGCCGCCATCGAGGCTCCACCGCGGTTGGAGCAGCTGGAGACTCTCTCCGTCGAAGCGCGCTCGCGAGTGGTGGAGACCGAGGAAGCCAGGAGACACGCCGTCGAGGAGCTGGCCGCTATAGAGGACAGTGTCGCTGCTCTTCCCACCACTGAGCAGGCCCGGGCCTGGCGCAAGACGCGGGGTCGTCTCGACGAGTTGGACAGACTCCTCGCAGACGATGGTCTCGACGAGGCGAAGGAGAGACTCGTCGAGGCGGAGTCCGAGCTGAAGGAGAGCCTGGCTGCGGCCGAGGCGGCTCGTGAAGCCACGGCCGGCGCTCGGGCCGAGCACTCCGCTCATGTCCTCGCCGACGCCCTCACCGCCGGGGAGTCGTGCCCGGTGTGCGGGCAGACCGTGGCAGAGGTGCCGACCCTCGACCAGCCACCCATGCTGGCCGAGGTGGAGGACGTCGAAGCCAAGGCCGAGGCGGATGTCTCCCGTTGTCGGGCCGTGGCCGAGGAAGCCCGCACGAGCCTGGCCAGGATCGAGGCCGGCCGCGCCCGATTGCTCGAGCAACGTGAGTCGGTCATTGCAGATCTCGAGGAGGCACCGGACGATCTCGAGTCGCTCGAATCGAAGCTTCGGCGTCTCGACGAGAGACTGAAGGAGGACCGAGAGAAGGTCGAGAAGACCGAGGAAGAGGCAGAGGCTGCTCAGAAGGAGTTGGAGAGCCTGGCCGATGCTTCACGTCAGGTGGCGAAGAGTCTCACGGCGGCGCAGATCGAGCTCGCCCGAGCAGGTCTCGAGCCACATCTCTCCGAGGCCGACGACGTCACGGTCCAGTGGAAGGAGCTTCTGGTTTGGCGTGACCAGACGATGGAGCGTCTGCGGAACGAGCACGACACGGCCGTGGAGACGGTTGCGTCGGCCGAGGTCGAGGCAGGCGATGCTCGTCGCGAGATGGTCGATGAGATCCGATCCCATGGCATCGAGCCCGTGGAGCCCTTCGCCGTGCGGGTCGCCACGGCCCTCCAGACGGCGCGGTCGGTCGTGGACGAGCAGGACGAGGCCGTCGAGCGGTCGGCCGTTCTCACCACAGAGCTAGAAGAGGCGGCCACCAAGGGGGCCGTGGCGGGGGCGCTCGCGAACCACCTCAAGGCGAATGGGTTCGAGCAGTGGCTCATGTCAGGGGCTCTCGTCGATCTCGTGACCGGCGCCAACGAGCTCCTCGGCCAGCTGTCGGACGGTGGGTACTCGTTGTTCTCCGACGAGTCGGGAAGCTTCTCCATAGTCGACCACCGCAACGCCGACGAGATGCGACGTGTGGAGACGCTCTCCGGCGGGGAGACCTTCCTCGTCTCGCTGGCGCTTGCGCTCTCGCTCGCCGAGACCCTTGCCGCGAAGGGTGGGTCCGGTCTCGATGCCGTCATCCTCGACGAAGGTTTTGGGACGCTCGACCACGAGTCTCTCGACACGGTTGCTTCGGTGCTCGAGGAGTTGACCGGCAAGGGTCTCATGGTCGGGGTCATTACCCACGTCAAGGAGCTCGCCGCACGGGCGCCAGTCCAATACGAGGTCACGAAAGGGCCCGGAGGCGCCAGCGTGGAGAGACTGGCCACGTGAGGTTCACCGTCGAGGCATGGGACTCCGACTACGGGGCGCCGACCGACCCCGAGCTCCAGGATGCCAGCGAGAACGTCGATCCTGGGGTGGAGCTCCGGGCCGAGGAGTGGCGGCCGCTGCTCCCGGAGACCGACGCTGCCGAGGACGTCCTGTTCATCGATGGGGTGCGCCGCGTCGACGCAACGCTGTGGATCGAGCGGCCACCCGACTTCCCGGGTTTCGCCCTAGCGGCCACCTACGCGGCCGGTGCCGTGCGTTGCAATGGCCGTGCGGCCATCGAGCACTCAGCCGTGGAGAGGGGCTTGTTCACCTCGGCCGAAGCCTCAGACATCGACACGTCGATCGGGACCTATGAGGTGAAGGCAACCAAGGGGACGACACCGGAGGAGTTGTGGCTCGGCATACAACAGCGGATGGGAGCCCTCGAGGCAACAGTCACCCACCAGGCCGGTGGCGCCGAGTTGCTCGTCGTGGATGGCCCACTGTCCCACGCCCGCGACATAGACAACGCCGTCGGCTACATAAAGACCCAGAAGGTCCAGTACTTGCCCATGGAGCTGAGACAGGTACTCACGTCCCTCCCGGCGGGGTATCGGACCCCGCTCTTCCTCACCACGACATCGTGGAGCCGCTTCTCCTGGTATCTCCGTCTCGCCAACCACGCCGGACCGGCCGGCGGTCTGGTGCGTTGTGAGATCGACGCAGACATGTCCCCGACCGACGCCGCTCGGGTGGCGACGAGGGTGAGCGCCACTCTGCCCAGATATGCCTCGGCACGTCACAAGGACCCGAGGGCACCGCAGAACCTCTACCCCATCGGCGGCCTGGAGCGTGAGCTCCGACATCGTCTCGGTGATCGTGAGCTGGCGATTCGGGCTCTACGAAGGGTGCAGCAAGCGGCTGCCTGAGTCTCAGCTCACGCGCTCGGTCTGCAATGAGACGGCGATGTCGCCTGCCCATGCCCGGATGGCGTCCCAATCACGGAAGTCGCCTTCGGGGGCTCGCAGCGCCGAGACGATGGCGCGCTCGCCAAAGCCGAGCGTCGACCTGTCGAGGTTCCCGGCGAACACATGGTGTCCTTCCGCATGGCACCTCTCGATGAGATCGGTGACGTCGACAGGGTCCTCGTCTGGTTTCGGAGGGTCGCCGATCGGCCCGCTGGAGAAGAGCCACACCGGTCTCGCCGCGAGCTCATCCTCGTGATGCTCCACCAGCTCCTTCGCCGGCTTCAGCCAGTGCCCCGCATAGACGGCGCTGCCCAGCACGAAGGCGTCGTACGCCCCCACATCGGGTTGGGATGACGGATCACTCACGTCGGCCGTGAAGCCACGGTCTCTCAGAACTTCGGCAATGGTCTCCGCGATCTCCCTGGTTGCCCCGTGCTTCGATGCTGCGGAGACAAGCACACGTGTCATCTTCACCTCCCTGATCTCGTGGTGTCATCATCCGACCGTCTCCGGCGGATGACTAGAGGACTACGTCCCCTCGACCGTCGCCGCTGACCTGATCGCCCTCGTCTCACGACGCGACGCCAGGATCGCTCCGACTATCACGAGCCCGACACCGGCGACGGCAATCGGTGAGATGGTCTCGTCCCGGAAGACGACACCGAGGACGAGCGCAACAACCGGGATCAGATAGGTGATGAACGAGGCCCTCGTGGCACCCACGCTCCCTGTCAGCGTTCCCATCAGAACGAAGGCGAGACCCGTCCCGAGAACGCCGATCGCAATTGCGGCGAGCATCGACGGCCACGCGAACGAAGAGCTCCCCACGCCGAAGAGGCCGAACGGGGAGACCATCAAGGTCGCCAGCCAGAGGATCCGGACCATCAGCGGGAGTGAGCCATACTTCTGCTGAAGCGGCGTGATCATGTTCAGGGCGATCGCATAGCCGATCGTCGCCACGACCACCATCACGACACCGATGGCCGCAGTCGTGCCACCACCCGCCGAGGGAAGGGCGATTGCCAGGATCCCGGCGAACCCGATCACCAAACCGGCTATCTGAAGCGGCCCGGGCAGGACACGGAGCAGGAAGGTGGCCAGCAGCGCCGTGAAGATGGGTGTTGCCCCGTTGAGCATGCCGGCGACAGCCGAGTCGATCCACTGCTGTGCCACGGGAAAGAGCGTGAACGGGATCGCCACCCAAATGGCGGCGAGCATTGCGACGCGGGGCCAGTCTTCCCGATCGACCTTCCCTGCTCTCGCCCTAGGCACGAACGAAAGGAACGTCGCCCCCAGACCCACCCGGAGCAGGGTCACCACACCCGGGTGGAACGCGTCGAGCCCGATGGCGATGAGGAGGAAAGAAGAGCCCCATATCGCCGACAGAGACACGAACAGCGCCCAATCTGTGGCGCTGAATGCCTCTCTGTTGGTGCCGTGCGAGGTGGAGATGAGTCGCGATGTCGCCATGAGTTGTTCAACACCAATCGCAGGGGAACGGTTGCACTTTCAACGTCGATAGGGGTCGAGATACTCCGGCAATCCGATCCCGTCCCGCAGGTCTGGTGCCGGTACGGCATCACCCGCCACCGTCCTCAGGGGGACGACGCCGGCCCACACGTCTTCGGAGAGATCCGCCGGATCGTCACCCGGCGGACCGGCCCGCACCTTGGCCGATACCTCATCCAGTTTCAGCTCGATGACGGCCGTCTGGGCCATCTCGACGTCGGTGGACGGTCGGAGATCGGCCAGGCGACCGGGAATCAGCTTGTCGACGATGATGTCGAAGGCCGCCGATTTCTCCTCGCTCTCGAGGAGCCGCCCTGTGCCGTGTGCCACGACACTGCGGTAGTTCGCGGACGAGTTGAAGGCGCTTCTCGCCACGACCAGGCCGTCGATGAATGTGACCGCGACGGATAGGGGGGACCCGGCCCTGACCGCCTTCGCCAACCCCATCGAGTTCGAGCCATGCAGCAGCAGCCTGTCCCGGTCCCGCACGTACAAGGTCGGGATGACCACTGGTCTGCCCTCGGTCACATAGGCGGCGTGACAGACCAGACCCTCGTCGAGGATGGAGTAGATCTCCGAGCGGTCCTCCACCCCTCTCTCCGGTCGGCGCCCGATCCGGGTCTTCTCGTCGCTCATTCCGCCTTCGCCTCCCGGGTCATGAGACTCATCATCCCCTCCCTCGGGGTCATTTCCCCGTCGAGGACCATCCCGACATGTTGGGCGATCGGCATGTCCACACCCGTGCGCTCGGCGAGACCCAACACGCTGGCCGTCGTCTTGACACCCTCCGCCACCATCTGCATCTCGCTGATGACCTCATCGAGTGTCTTCCCCTGAGCCAGTCCGACCCCAACTCGATGATTGCGGCTCTTCTCGGAGATGCATGTGGCGATCAAGTCGCCCATCCCCGCCAGACCGGCGAAGGTCTCGGGACGACCGCCCAGGGCCACTCCGAGCCTGGTCAACTCGGCGAGTGCTCGCGTCACCAGGGTGGCCCGGGTGTTGTCACCGAAGCCGAGACCGTCGGACATGCCCGACGCGATCGCCATGACGTTCTTCAAAGCCCCTCCGAGCTCACAGCCGACCACGTCGTCATTGGTGTAGACCCGAAACGTCGGTCCCATGAAGAGTTGCTGGAGCGTCTCTGCCACGTCTTGGTTCTGCATGGCGATGACGGTTGCGGTGGGCTGGCCGGCGATGATCTCCGACGCCAGGTTGGGCCCTGTCATCACACCAACCCGCGACCGGTCCCGATTTGGTGATTCGGCGGCGACGATCTCGGTCATCCGAGCAAGCGTCCCCTGCTCTATTCCCTTCGTGAGCGAGACGACCGGGACCGTCGGCTCGATTAGACCTGCCAGCTCAGAGAACACACGTCTGAACCCGTGGGAAGGCACTGCCATGACAACTGCGTCGGCATCGGAGGCCACGTCGGACAAGTCGGTCGAAGCCACCAATGAGCCGGGCAGCTCGAGATCGGGGAGATAGTCCTGGTTCACGTGGGTCTCGTTGATCACGCCGGCCAAGTCACCACGCCGGGCCCAGAGCGACGTCGCCAAGCGCTTGGCGGCCATCGAGGCGACCGTCGTCCCCCAGGAGCCGGCTCCGATGACCGCGATCTTGTCCATCCGAGCACGGTAATCAGCTATCTCGCACGACTCTCTAACCTCCCGCGACCCCCATGGCCCTTTCCATAGGCATCGTCGGTCTACCCAATGTCGGCAAATCCACCCTCTTCAATGCGTTGACGAGTGCTGGAGCCCTAGCCGCCAACTACCCGTTTGCGACCATCGAGCCCAACACCGGCGTGGTGCCCATCCCCGACGAGCGTCTGCCCGAGTTGGCGAGGATCTTCGACTCACCTCGCATCGTCCCGGCCACCGTCACATTCACCGACATAGCCGGGCTCGTCGAGGGAGCTTCCCAGGGCGAGGGACTGGGTAATCAGTTCCTGGCCAACATCCGGGAGGTGAGTGCGGTGTGTCACGTCGTCCGCTCCTTCGAGGCGCCCAACGTCGTGCACACCGACGGCGAGCCCGAACCGGGACGTGACATCGGTGTGATAGAGGCCGAGCTCGCCATCGCCGACCTGGAGACCATCGACCGACGTTTGCCGCGTCTGGAGAAGGAGGCGACCGTAGACAGGTCGTTGCGTCCCCGACTCGAAGTCATCCGACAGGTGCGAGAGGTCGTCGCCAGCGGTGACCTGGTGGTGCGCCATCCTTCGCTCATGGATCGGTCCCACCTGTTCGAGGATCTCCACCTTCTCACGGCCAAACCGGTCATCTTCGTGTTCAACTGTGACGAGGACGCACTCGGTGATCGGGCACGCCGGGACCGTCTCGGTGACCTCGTCGCCCCTGCACCTGCTCTGTTCCTGGATGCGCAGATCGAAGCCGAGTTGACCGAGTTGGAGCCGGAGGAGCGCCGGGAAATGCTGGAGTCGCTTGGTCAGGCCGAGCCGGGGTTGAACGTGGTGATTCGCTCCGCGTACGAGACACTTGGCCTTCAGAGCTTCCTCACCGCCGGGGACAAGGAGGCGAGGGCGTGGACGATCCCGGTCGGGGCCACCGCACAGGAGGCGGCGGGTGTGATTCACACGGACTTCCAGAGAGGGTTCATCGCCGCCGAGGTCGTCGACTTCGACAGCCTCGTCGAGGCCGGCTCCTGGAACGCCGCCCGCACCCGGGGCTTGATCCGGACCGAGGGCAAGGCCTACGTGATGCAGCCTTCGGACGTCGTGGAGTTCCGGTTCAACGTTTGAGCTCATGGCTAGCGTGATCTCGTGCCATTGATCGCCACCGAGGGTGGCTCGGTTGCTGCGCCCCTGAGCGAGCACGAGGTCCTGGTCTTCCTTGTCCAGCTGGCCCTTCTCGTAGGGGTAGCCCGAATCTTTGGCTGGTTGATGAAGAGTGTCGGACAACCGGCCGTTGTCGGTGAGCTTCTCGCCGGTGTCGTGCTCGGCCCCACCGTCTTCGGCCGCTTCGCCCCCGACTCCTTCGACTGGGTGTTCGGAGAGCCAACCGTCACCTCGGTCGTGTTCGGGATCTCCTGGCTCGGCGTCATCATGCTCTTGGTCGTCATCGGTTTCGAGACCGACCTGGGGATCATCGCCCGCTTTCGCGCGGCGGCTCTCTCTGTCTCGGCGGGGGCATTGCTCATCCCTCTGGCCACCACCGCTGCTCTGGCGTTCCTCGTGCCCGAGTCGTTCATCGGCGCGGGCCCAGAGGGCGCCGGCGTCGATCGAGCGGTGTTTGCCGGGTTCCTGGCCCTCGCGTTATCCGTCTCTGCTCTCCCTGTGGTGGCGAAGATCCTCCAGGATCTCGGCTACCTGAGACGCAACTTCGGTCAGGTGACCCTCGCCGCGGGCATGACGATGGACGCAGTCGGCTGGCTGATTCTGGCCGCGCTCTCCGGTATTGCCCTCGACGGGTTCCAGCCCGACCGGCTGGCCATCTCCTTCGGTGGCTTGGTCGTGTTCCTGATTGCGGCCTTCACCCTGATCCGCTGGGTGATCGATCGCTTGTTCCGCTACGTGATGGCGCGCGGGTCGTCCACGACCGCCGCGTTGTCGATCACACTGGTCGCTGCGCTCATGGGTGGGGCGGTGACACAAGCCCTCAACATCGAGGCGATCCTCGGCGCGTACATCGTGGGGATCATCGTCGCCGGGTTGAGACACCAGCTTCCTCAGGTGCGCTCGTTTCTGGAGACGATCACGGCCGCGTTGCTGGCTCCCATCTTCTTCGCCTTCTCGGGTCTGAGAGTCGACGTCGGCCTCCTCGACACGACGCAGGTCATCGTCTGGACCGTCGTGCTCATCGGCGCAGCGATGCTGGCGAAGATCCTCGGGACGGTGGTTGGTGGGTTCTTCGCCGGTGTGCGCGGCCGGGAAGCCCTCGCTCTGGGATCCGGGCTCTCCGCACTCGGCGCAATGGGTGTCGTGGTGGCGATCATCGGGCTCAATCTCGGAATCGTCAGCGAGACCGGGTACACGGTGATGGTGCTGGCTGCGATCGCGACCTCGGTTGTCGCCCCGCTGTTGCTGAAGCTCGTCGTGCGCGGCTGGGACATCCCAACGGAGGAAGCCCAGCGTCTCGACGAGGAGGAGGTGAAGGAGACGAGCGAGATCCTCCGAGCCCGTCGCATACTCATCCCGACTCGCGGGGGTCTCAACAGTCAGTATGCGGCCCACCTCATCAATGCAGTGTTTCCCAAGGCAGAGGTGACCGTCCTCGTGGTCGACCTCGCCAAACCGGGGTGGTTTCGACGGGTGCTTCGCAAGGTGGAAGGGGATCCCGGCGATCCTGCCGATGTCATGTCGGAGCTACCGGAGGCTCGCACGATCAGACGTCTCGCCCGTGATCCCGCGGCGGCGATAGCCAGAGAAGCCGCCTTGGGCTTCGACCTGGTCGTGCTCGGGGCCACCGAGACCGGCGAGGGCACCTTCAGCAGCGTCATCGACCGGGTCCTCGCCCAGATTGCGGTCCCGTCGATCGTGGTGCGGATGCCACAGGGTCGGCGGGTAGAGCCGGGTTTGCCGGAGAGGATCCTGGTTCCGGTGGCAGCGACGCGGTCGACTCGAGCGGCCGAGGAGTTCGCGTACTCGTTGGCCAAGGCCGCCGACGGACGGACCTTTGCATTGCACGTCGTGAACCGGCCCGAGGGGCAGGGAGTGATCCGAGAAGACGGGGCGGTCGAGAGCAGTCTGGCGGCCGGTCGGGAGTTGGTGCGGGACGCAGCCAAGTTCGGTGATCGGCTCGGAGCCATGGTCGAGACCGGGGTCCGGGTCGCACCCAACGCCGAGGAGGAGATCGTCTCGTTTGGGAACTCCGGGGCGTTCGACCTGCTGGTCCTGGGTGCGAGCACGAGATCGCTGACGAATCGACCCTTCTACGGACACCGTGTGACCTACATGCTGGCCCAGTCCGAGTTGCCGGTGGCCATCATCAGCCTGCCGCCGACTCGAACCCCGAGCGCACCGGCCGACTAACGCCTGTTCGGTCGATTCCCCGCTTATGATCGCGCCAGATGCCGAACCCGTCGGAGAGATTCGCTGACAGGCACATCGGGCCCGGCCCGGCCGACATCGAGAAGATGCTGGCAACAGTCGGTGTCGCGTCTCTCGATGAGCTGATCTCCGAGACCGTTCCCCCGGGGATCCTGGACACCGAGTTGGACCTGCCATCGGCTCTCAGCGAGCCCGAGGTGATCGCGCGCCTTCGTGAGATGGCATCGAAGAACCGGGTGATGCCTTCTTTGATCGGTCTCGGCTACCACGACACCATCACGCCACCCGTCATCTTGCGCAACGTCCTGGAAAGCCCCTCCTGGTACACCGCTTACACGCCGTACCAGCCTGAGATCTCCCAGGGTCGTCTCGAAGCCCTCATCAACTTCCAGACGATGGTGTCCGACCTGACCGGGCTGGACATAGCCAATGCCTCGCTGCTCGATGAGCCGACCGCGGCGGCGGAGGCCATGGCAATGGCGCGTCGGCTCCACCGTGATGACCGTTCCGTCTTCTACGTAGATCCGGACACCCACCCGGCGACACGTTCCGTCATGGCCACGCGAGCCACTGCCGCCGGTGTCGAGCTTCGTGATCTCGATGCCTCCGCGGACCCCGGCGTCGCCTTTGGCGTGCTCCTGTCCTATCCCGGCTCCTCCGGTGAGGTGACCGACCACACCGAGACCGCACGGAGGTTCTCCGAGGCCGGAGCCAATGTCGTGGCTGTGACCGATCTCCTCGCCCTCACCTTGTTGACGCCCCCGGGAGAGTGGGGTGCAGACATCGCCGTGGGGTCCGCACAACGTTTTGGCGTCCCCCTCGGGTATGGGGGCCCACACGCCGGCTTCATTGCCACGAAGGAGTCGCATGTTCGGGCTCTTCCCGGACGTCTCGTGGGCGCATCCACCGATGGAGCGGGTCGGGTTGGCTATCGCCTCGCCTTGCAGACCCGGGAGCAGCACATCCGGCGAGAGAAGGCGACGTCGAACGTGTGCACTGCGCAGGTGCTACTCGCCGTCATGGCCGGGTTGTATGCCTGCTGGCACGGCCCGGACGGCCTGGCAGCCATCGCTGGAGAGTGCAACCGTCTGGCGTCGACGGTGGCAGCGTCGCTGACCGGCGCCGGCTTCGAGGTCGTCAACGGGGCTTGGTTCGACACGATCACGGTCCGTTGTCCCGAGAGAGCCGATGAGATGGTCGCCAAGGCATTGGAAGCCGGGATCAACATCGGAAGCAGCGACGAGGATCACATTCGCATCGCCGTCGACGAGACGACCGACGACGTCTTGGTGGCACGTCTTCTCGCGGCTCTGGGAGCCGAGCCGGTGTGGGCCAACGCATCGTTTCCGGAAGGTCTCACCAGGACGTCGGCCTACCTGACCCATCCCGTATTCACGATGCACCGGTCCGAGCACGCCATGCTGCGCTATCTGAGACGACTGGCAGATCGCGATCTCGCCCTCGACCGCAGCATGATCCCGTTGGGCTCCTGCACGATGAAGCTGAACGCCACCACCGAGATGGTCCCGATCACCTGGCCCGGATTCGCCGGCATCCACCCTTACGCACCCGTGGAACAGGCGCAGGGTTATCTCGAGTTGATCGATGAACTGGAGGAGGCGTTGATGGCGATAACCGGCTACGACGCGGTCTCTCTGCAACCCAACGCCGGGTCACAAGGCGAGCTCTCCGGTTTGCTCGCCATCGCCGCCTACCACCGCGACCGTGGCGATGATGCCAGGGACATTTGTCTCATCCCGGCGTCTGCGCACGGGACGAACGCGGCCTCGGCGGTCATGGCCGGGATGAGGGTCGTAGTCGTGGCTACCGACGATGCCGGCAATGTCGACCTCGACGATCTCGAAGCCAAGGCATCCGAGCATGCCGACACGTTGGCGGCCCTGATGGTCACGTATCCATCGACACACGGGGTCTTCGAAGAGGGAATAACGCAGGTGGCCTCGATCGTCCACGCACATGGCGGGCAGGTGTACGTCGACGGAGCCAATCTGAACGCCCTGGTGGGCGTGGCGAGACCGGCGGACTTCGGTGCCGACGTCGGGCATCTCAACCTGCACAAGACGTTCACGATCCCACACGGTGGCGGAGGTCCCGGGGTGGGACCGCTCGGTGCCAAGGCGCATCTGGCTCCGTACCTGCCCAATCACCCCCAGCTCCCCGAAGCGGGCCCGGCCACCGGTGTTGGTGCCATCTCTGGCGCGCCATTCGGCTCGGCCGGGATACTGCCGATCCCTTACGCCTACATCAGGCTGATGGGCGCCGAGGGTCTATCCGAGGCGACCCGCGTCGCCGTGCTGTCTGCCAACTACGTCGCGCGTCGTCTCGACCCGTACTTCCCGGTTCTGTACAGCGGTGCCAACGGACGAGTAGCCCACGAGTGCATCGTCGACATCCGCCCGGTGACGAAGTCGACGGGAATCACCGCGGAGGACATTGCCAAGAGGTTGACCGACTACGGGTTTCACGCCCCGACTCTGTCCTTCCCGGTTGTCAACACGCTGATGATCGAGCCCACCGAGTCGGAGACCCTCGAGGAGCTGGATCGCTTCTGCGACGCCATGATCTCGATAAGAGGCGAGGCCGACCGGGTCGGCAATGGGGAGTGGCCCGGAGACGACAACCCCTTGGTGAAGGCTCCCCACACCGCCCAGGACGTGTCCGCGGACGACTGGGGGAGGTCGTATGGGCGTGAGACCGGGGCGTATCCGTTGGATTGGCTGCGGACGGACAAGTATTGGCCCCCTGTCGGCCGTATCGACGGTGTCTCCGGTGATCGGAACCTGGTTTGCTCATGCCCTCCTCTGGACGCGTATACGTGATGTGTCTTGACATTTCGCGTTCCAATGGGATCTTTATCCCTGTCAATCCCACCCCTGCCAGGCACGTTTCAAGGACCCTCCCGTGAGATTTCCAGGAGAGCTCAAGTTCCCTGACCTCGATCACCCCGGTGTGCCCGTCGAGTTCCACATCGAAGGAGCCCAGGCGGAGCTCAAGCTGGAGGGTGAGTCGCTGGGCAAGTGGTCCCTCTACGACGTTCGGGCAGATCGTCTCATCGCCAGTGCATTCCTGGTGAAGCTCGGTGAGGATGAGGTCACGTTCGTGGCCGATGACCCGATCGACTTCGCCTACCGGGGCGTGGAGCACATGGCCAACACATGGGCCGGGATGAAAGCCAAGCGGATCGGAGCGCGTGGCCTGGCGGTGTCACGTTCTCGTCGTGGGACCATCGAGTCTCGTCTCGACGAGGTACGACAGGCGATGGAGGAGAATCTGGGCCAGCGGCCGATCGCAGGTGAGCCCGTGGCAAGCGCAGGAACGGCCGTTGAGGAGGCACCGACGGCACACGTCGAGACGGCGACGGACTGGGATCGGCGGGACGAGGTGGGCGAGATCCCATCCATCGGCGAAGAGCCATCTGAGGTGCCGGAGCCGGAATCTCCGGCCGTAACGTCGGCAGAGACCACCACGCCCGACCTCACCGAGGAGCAGGCCCGTCTCGAGGACGAGCGGCGCCGTCTCGAGGAGGAGAGGGCAGAGCTAGAGCGACAGCGCGCCGAAGCGGAGCAGCGTGAGGCCAACCTCTTCGAGGCCTACCGTCTCGAGGTGCAGCGGCTGGAGGCCGAGCGAGAGGAGCTGCGACGGCAGGCGGCCATGGCGGCTGAACGAGCGGCGGCCGAGCCCGGCTCATCCCCGGCAGACATCGAATCGATCGATGACGAGTTCGAGGACGTCGCTGCCGAGCCCGAGGAAATCGGCGCCGAGCCCGAGGAAGTGGGCGTCGAGACAGAACCGGTGTCGACCGGCGGGTCTGGAGACGAGGAGCCCGTGCCGGAGGCTCCCATCCCGTCAGACGACGAGGATGAAGAGAAGGAGCCCGCCGCGGATCGTGACGAGGAGAGGGCGGACGTAGGCAGCGGGCGCCTCGTCGACCTGAAGGACTTCGAGGATGGTCGTGACAAGGAGCCTCCACCACCGAGTGCGCCCTCCCGGCCACCGCAGCCTGAGCCGCAGCCCGAGACGCAGCCAGCCCTCGCCGGTGCCTCCGCCAAGGAGAAAGCCGGCCTGATGGGTGCGGTGCGGGCCGCCTTCCGCGGAGGGGCGAGGGATCACGAGCATCAGTTCACCGAGGCCCCGGGCGGGCTCGGCATCACCCGCTATGTGTGTGAGGACTGCGGGTACGTCTCAATCTCCGTTGGCGGCTGAGACCCCCGCCCTTCGGCCCCCGCCACCGGCGACCGGCTCGTAGCTGAAGAACCTCACTGCGATGAGCAAGCCCAACACCCCCCACGCGACGAGCTCGACGATCGACGGCGTCGGGAAGCTGATGTCGATCGCGGGGTCGAAGGTCTCGATGGCAGCAGTGGCCAGGGGCTCCAGTGGCAGCCACGAGGCCACGGTCTGAAGCCATTGGGGAGCACTCTCGAGTGGGAAGAAGATGCCCGATATGAACGCCAGGGGCAGGACGACGAAGTTGGCGATGGCAGGTGCTGCCCGCGCCGACGGTGAGCTGGCGGCCACGGCGAGGCCCAGGGCGGAGAATGTCGCCGCCCCGATCAGAAGAAGAAGGAAGAACAGGGGCAGACGAGACCACGGTATCTCGACGTCGAACAGGATCCATCCGACTGCGAGCATCACGGCAACGGACAGCACGCCGATTCCCACCGCCGAGAGGATTCGCCCACCGAGGTGGACCGACATGGGCATCGGTGTCCCTGCCACGCGTTTGAGCACTCCGGAGTCCCGGGCCAGGGCGGTGTTGATGGCGAGGTTGGTGAAGGTGGCGGTCACCATCCCGAACACGGCTATGGCAGGCGTTATGTACTGGGAAGCGCTCCCTCCGGTCATGGTCTCGCCGGACAGGAAGAAGTTGATCATGACCAAGAACATGAGGGGGAGGACGAGGGTGAAGAAGGCGGCGATTGGAGTGCGAAAGAAGACCTTGGTCTGAAGACGGGTCTCCGACCACAGCAGTGTCGACCTAGCCATCCGGTGCGACCAGTCGCAGGTATGCCTCTTCGAGCGTCAGCTTCCTCACCTCGAGCCCGTAGATTTCGATCCGGGCTCGCAGGGCCCCGCTCGTCAGGTCGTGAACTGCTGTCACCGGGTCGTCTGTCTCTATCTCGACCTTTCCCTCCGTGTCCGCAGTGACCCCGATGTCGGCTGCTCGAGAGGGATCGACCCTGAATGTGATCGTGGTCCTGCCTTCCCTGCGGTCACCGAGATCGTCGGGAGGTCCATCTGCCGCTATCAGCCCCTCGGCCATGACGATGACACGATCGGCGAGCTCATGGGCTTCTTCGAGGTAGTGGGTGGTCAGCACGATGGTGGCGCCCTGCTCGGACAGCCTGGTGATGGCCTCCCAGGACCGTCGCCGGGCACCCGGGTCGAATCCCGTCGTCGGCTCATCGAGAAACAACAGGTCGGGATTGCCCACGATGGCCAGGGCGAGGTCCAGACGTCTTCGCTGTCCGCCGGAGAGGGTCTTGATCCGTGCTTCGCTCTTCTCGTTGAGATCCACCGTGTCGATGACCTCATCGACCGGCAAGGGGTTGCTGTAGGGACGACGTTGCGCCGCTAGCGCCTCTCGAACGGTCAGTTCGTCCTCGACGCCGCTCTGCTGGAGGACTATCCCCACCCGGTCGAGCCATTCTCGCCGGTGCCCACCAGGGTCGTGACCGAGGAGCTCGATCCTCCCGCGATCTGGTCGCCGATAGCCCT
>JASFVB010000042.1:0-15009 GCA_050050035.1 Acidimicrobiia bacterium
AGTTGTGTCTGGACGCCACCCTGGGCGAGAGGGTGATGAAGGCTTTCCTCGACGCCGGGGCCACCCCGTGTGGGCTGGGGGCCCGTGACACGCTGAGGTTGGAGGCCGGGTTGCCCCTTTGGGGCGAGGACATCGACGAGACCACCACACCCCTGGAGGCTGGTCTGGACTTCGCGGTGTCCCTCGACCACGACTTCGTCGGCAGACAGAGACTCGTCTCCCAGGAGGAAACGGGTCTGGATCGGCGGCTTGCCGGTTTCGTGCTCGAGTCGAGGGGGATCCCACGTCATGGTCATCAGGTCCGCACCGGCAGTGGTGGAGAGGGCCGTGTCACCTCGGGCAACATCAGCCCGATGCTGGGCACCGGGGTGGGGATGGCCTACGTCTCACCGCCCGCCGAGATCGGCGAGACTCTCGATGTGGAGATCCGCGACCGCTGGGTGCCGGGACGGGTGGCCAAGCCGCCGTTCCACCAAGAACAATGACCGTCTTCTTTCTCAGATCGACGCTGCATGAGGGCTCGGCCGGCGCACTCTCGTGCAGGCTGGACCGGAGGAACAGATGAGCAGACCGACTCGCGATCGTCCCCAAATGCCCGAGGGCTACGGCCTGGAGCAGGCCGAGGGGTTCCTCGAGTGGGAAGAAGTCGAGTCGAGGCTCGAGGAGAGTCGCAACTACTGGCTGTCTACCACGCGGCCCGACGGCAGACCCCACGCGGTGCCGCGGTGGGGGGTTTGGCTGGACGGCATGTTCTGGTACGACGGCGACCCCAAGACACTCCACGCACGCAACCTCACGACCAACCCCGGCTGTGTTCTCCATCTCGAGGACGGGATGGAGGTAACGATCGTCGAAGGACGTTCGGTTCGCTCCGAACCGATCATCGGTGAGCTGGGGGAGCGCCTGGCCGGCGAGTACATCCGCAAGTATGCCCCGACGTACACACCCGAGCCGGACTCGTGGTCCGACGACATCGCCGGTGGCATGAGAAAGGTCGTCCCGACGAAGGTTCTAGCCTGGACCGAGTTCCCCAAAGACCTGACTCGGTTTACCTTTTGAGGATGTCGAGCACAGCACGTCCCGTCCTCCATCCCGACATCGGTACGGAGCTGGTGAGGGATTGGGAGCCCGAAGGGTCGCCTCGGGCACATATCGTCCTGGTTCATGGGTTGGGCGAGCACAGCGGCAGATACGAGCGAATGGGATCCGCCTTCGCCGAAGCAGGTTTTTGGGTCCGGGCCTTTGACCTGGTGGGTGGTGGAGGCTCCGGGGGGCGGCGTTGGCACATCGACGACTGGGCCAAATACCACGATCAACTCGAGCCTCATGTGGTGTGGGCGCGTGACCAAGGAGGGCCCCTCATCCTGATGGGTCACTCGCTGGGTGGGCTCATCGCGTTGGGGTATTTGTGCAGCGATCGTCCCCAGCCCGACCTCGCCGTGCTGTCCGCACCGGCCCTGGCGGGAGGTGCCGCCTGGCAGAGGGCACTTACTCCGGTATTGGCCAAGATCGCTCCGACCCTCGCGCTGGCGAACGGGGTGAAGGGCGAGCATCTCTCCCGCGACCCCTCCGTGGCCGAGGCCTACTTCGCCGACCCTCTGGTGATCACCAAGGCGACGGTGGGGTTTGCTGCGGAAGCCTTCGACGAGATCGATCGGGTGAAGGGCGAGTTGGGCCGGCTGAGTCTGCCCACACTCGTCATCCACGGGGGAGACGACCAGCTGGTCCCCACCCCGAGCTCCGAGCCACTCGGCGAACTGGAGAACGTCGAGCGCAAGGTCTACGAGGGCCTACGACACGAGACCTTCAACGAGCCGGAAGGTCCGGAGGTCGTTGCCGACCTGATCGCCTGGATCGAGACCCAAATCACCGTTCTGTGAGGGTTGTTGTACCTCTGCGGTACACAAACCCTCACAGAACGGTTCAGGAGCGCCAGCGGAGCAGGACCTTGCCCGACTCGGCGCTTCTGATGGTCTCGAACGCCTGGTCGTAGTCGTCGGCGGCGAACCGGTGTGTGATCACCGGGGAGATGTCGAGCCCGCTCTCGATGAGGACGGTCATCTTGTACCACGTGTCATACATCTCCCGTCCGTAGATGCCCTTGATGTTCAGCATGTTGAAGATGACGGTCGACCAGTCGATGGGGTACGGGTCCGAGGGAAGGCCGAGAAGCGCGATGTTGGCACCGTGGATCGTGTTGTTGATGATGTCCGACATTGCCGCAGGGCTTCCCGACATCTCCAACGCCACATCGAAACCCTCGAGCATCCCCAGCTCCTTCTGGACATCGTCCAGGTCGGTGGTGGTGATGTCTACTGCCCGGGACGCCCCCATGTGAGTCGCCAACTCGAGTCGATGGGGATTCATGTCCGTCACGACCACGTTGCGGGCCCCGGCATGGTTGACCACCGCCGCAGCCATCAATCCAATTGGCCCGGCACCGGTAATCAAGACATCCTCGCCCAACACGTCGAACTTCAACGCGGTGTGGACGGCGTTGCCGAATGGGTCGAACAGTGCGCCAATCTCCGGGTCCAGCCCTTCGAGATGACGCCAGACGTTGGTCTTCGGAACCATGACGTACTCGGCGAACGCCCCCGGAATGCTGACACCCAGCCCTTTTGGCTCCTGGCAGAGGTGTCTCCTGCCCGCAAGACAGTTGCGGCAGTGCCCACAGACGATGTGGCCCTCGGCGCTGACGAGCTCGCCCTCGGTGAACCCGGAGACGTTCGAGCCCACTGCAGCGATATGTCCGGAGAACTCGTGTCCCACGACCATCGGAGCAGGAATGGTTGCCTGGGCCCACTCGTCCCAGTCGTATATATGGAGATCGGTGCCGCAGATCCCGGTGGTGTGGACTCGAATCAGCACCCCGTCCGGTCCCAGCTCGGGGACCGGCACGTCTTCCATCCGGAGGCCGGTCTCATCAGGATGTTTGACGAGGGCTTTCAAATCTCGCTCCACAGTAGCTGTCGCCGTGAGCGGGCATGTCTGCCACGATTGCCACATGGAGTCTCTCGCCGGGAGCCTGTTGGTGGCGACGCCCATCCTGATCGACCCCAACTTCTATCGAACCGTCGTCCTCCTGCTGCAACACGACGAAGACGGTTGTGTCGGGGTGGTGCTGAATCGACCGACGCTCGAGCCTGTGGTCAAGCATCTTCCGGAATGGGAGGAAAGAGTGCACGAGGGTGCCGTCGTGAACTTCGGGGGACCGGTCGAGCCGGCTGTGGCCATCGGGCTCGGGCTGACCTCGGAGGGCCAGCCCACTGGAGTGCCGGGACTCAGCTTGATCGATCTCGGGACACCCGCCGGCGAGTCCAGCGCCCCGGTTCAGATCTACTCCGGCTACTCGGGTTGGGGGAGTGACCAACTGGAAACGGAGATCGCCGTCGGCTCGTGGTACGTGGTCCAAGCTTCGCCCGACGACCCGTTCGACAGTGACGAGGGCCAATGGCGACGAGTCCTGCGGCGTCAGCCTGGATTCCTCTCCGTTGTGTCCACGTACCCCGACGACATCAGCCTGAACTGAGTTCGGTGTCACCCAAACTCGGTGTCTGCTCCGTCTAAGGGGCATGATCATCGCCACAGGCGTGATGAACGACGAACAGACCTATCGCAACTACAGCCTGGAGCTGACACGGTACGCCACCGGTCTGGTGGGGCCCTTCGACGCAGCGGACGTAGTGACCGATGCCTGTCTCAAGGCATTCGACTCGCGCAACTGGCCTGACGTCGTCGACCGCCGGGCGTATCTGTACCGAACCGTCCTATCGGTGGCCAACGACCATCATCGCCAAACGCTCTCCCGACGTCTTCGCGAGATGAAGGCGGCGGGGAGACATGAAGTGCCTGATGCCACAGCCGACCTCGACTTCGAGGTCCTCGATGCAGTCGAGCGGCTCTCCGTCCAGCAGAGAGCCGCCATCTTCCTCACCTACTGGGAGGACCTCACTCCCGACATGGTGGCGGAGCGCATGGGGATCTCGACGGGGAGCGTGAAACGTCATCTGGCACGCGCCCGGAGACGACTTGGGGAATTGCTGTCATGAGTGATGAGAAGAAGCTGAAGGATCTGATCCGGCGTCTGGTGGCGATGACTCCTGAACCACCGCCCTTACCCGAAGAGGAGGTGCCCATGGCACGTCGCGAAACACCACGAAACAGGAGACCCGTACTCGTCTTCGCCGGAGCGGCCGTACTTGTGATCGCCCTGGCGGTGCCACTTCTGTTGTTCTTCCGCGGGTCGGTAGAAGAGGCCGTGGCCACAACGACGACGCTGGCCCCGGTGACAACGACCGCTCCCCGGGAAACGACTACGACGACTTCGACCTCGACGACGATTGTGCCCGCCTTCATTTGGCATGGGGAGGTCTTCCTGACCCAGGAGCCAGAGAACAGCCTCCTGGGCAATCCGGCTCTGGTTCCATTCGACATTCAGCTACTCGGCACAGCCGACGTGTCCGGCTCGCCGAACTTCTCGGAGATCCTGCCCTTGATGGACATGCCTTCCGGGTTCAGCAACGCCATACCGGTGGATGTGCGTGTTCTGAGCACGTCACTTCCACGGGACGGGGTCATCGAGGTGGAGATGAACGAGGCTTTTCTCGACGGAGCGGGCGGGCTGCTGGCCGACTTCACCATGCTCAACCAGCTCATCTACACCCTCACGTCTGCCCCCGGAGTCGACAACAGCGATTCCGTGATGTTCCTTGTGAACGGTCAGCCGGTTTCGCAATTCGGCACCGAAGGGCTCGACCTGAGTGACCGGGTCAACAGGCAGACGTTCATCGATGAACTGGCACTGATCTTTCTCACAGACCCGATCCACGAGGCGGAGCACGTCTACACCGTCTTCGGATTGGCCAACACCTATGAGGCAATGCTCACTGCGCAGGTGATCGATGCCAGCGGCGACGTGGTCCACGAGGAGCCTGTCGAGGCGACTTGTGGGACTGGTTGCTGGGGCGGGTTCGGGGTTGGTGTCGCCTCCGACCTGATCGAGCCCGGGCGATCGTCGATCCGTCTGCTCACCTACTCGGCCGAGGACGGGTCGCCGGAGAACGTCATCACCATCCCCATCCCGGAGGACAGCCCCTGGAAGTTCATCGTTGGCGAGTGACCACCGTGATCCGACCGGGACTGCCTACCCTGTCCGTCCATGGTGGCCACAGTCCGCACGCTCCGGCCCAGTCTCAAGAGGAAGTCACCGGGGCTCGCCGTCGAGCGTGAGTTGTGGACGTCGGAGTCGACGATCGTGGTGGGAGTCGACGAGGTGGGCAGGGGAGCATGGGCGGGGCCGATCTCGGTGGGAGCCGCCGTCGTGCCCCAGGACCGGCGCATCTACAAGATCAGAGACTCCAAGATGCTCACCGAGCACGAGCGGGAGGCGATGTTCGACCGCGTCGCCGATTGGTGCGAGGTGTGGGCTGTTGGGCACGCGACTCACCTCGAATGTGACGAGTTGGGGATGTCCGATGCTCAACGTCTTGCCGCCAGCAGGGCCATCGAAGCACTCGGTGTCGAGCCGGATCACGTCCTCGTCGACGGCAATTGGGACTTCGTCGGGGGCGCAAAGAGAATCGTCGGAGGCGACCGCACCTCGCTGTCGATCGCAGCCGCCTCGATGCTGGCCAAGGTGACGCGCGATCGCATGATGCGTCAGATCGCCCACCAATACGTCGGGTACAACTTCGAAGCGAACAAGGGTTACCCGTGCCCGACCCACAAAGCCCAGCTCCAGGCCATGGGCCCCAGTGCCGTCCACCGCCGCTCCTGGGTGTTCATGGACCATCTCATGTGGAACGGCGTGGAGCGGTACCAGCGCCCCGACCCACAGCTGGCACTCCCTTTCGGATCCTGATCCCTCGCTGTCGTTTTCCCACCTTCACGGTGTGACAAGGTCGCCGGTTCACCATTAACTTCGTGACAGGGGACCCTGCAGTTGTGGCGGGCTATCGAGATTTGGGTGGGAAATGCCGATAGAAGAGGTGTATGACTGTGCTGGTAGGAGGCATCGAGGGCCTGTTCAGAAGGCTCCCGGTGGCTTTGTATCGCTCCGCGCGGGACGGCACGTTGCTGGCGGCAAACCCGGCGCTTGCCCAACTGCTCGGCTATTCGACGCTGGAAGAGCTGGATCAGGGCCCGGCAGACGTCGAGTCGTTCTACGTCGACCCACAGCAACGTCATCTGTGGCTGGAGGAGATCACGGCCAGCGGGGTAGTGCTCAATTTCGACGTCGAGTTGCGGCGTAGGGACGGCAGCACGGTGTGGGTGAGCGACACGGCGAGGGCCGTCTTCGACGAAGAAGGCGAGCTTCAATACTGTGAGGGTGCGCTCATCGACATGTCGCAGAAGGTCGAGGTCGAGAGGGCCAAGGACGAGTTCATCGCCACCGTCTCACACGAGCTGCGCAATCCGCTGTCCGTCTTGCTCGGAATGGCCCAGGAGCTCGCCGCCGACTACGGAGGATTCACCGACGCCGAGCGTCAGGAGATGGCTGACGTGATGGCGAGCCAGGCTGACGACGCGTCATGGATAATCGAAGATCTGTTGGTTGCCTATCGCGGCGACCACACCCAACTCAGCGTTGCTGCCGAGGAGTTCGACGTGGTCGAGGAGATAAGACGGGTCCTCGGGGGGATCGATCAATCAGTGGCGCTCGATGTGGGCGAGGGCACGGCGCGCGTTGTCGGAGACCCGAGACGAACGAGACAGGTTCTCCGCAATCTGGTCAGCAATGCCCTCAAGTACGGCGGGCCCGAGGTGGCCGTGGAGACTCGCGGGTCACCGAACCGAGACGTGGTAGAGATACTGGTTCGTGACAACGGGCAACCACTGGAGCCCGAAGAGGCATCACGCATATTCGAGGCCTTCGAACGAGGTGGGTTGAGTGGCGACGGCAAGTCCGTTGGGCTGGGCCTCTCAGTCGCCCGAAAGCTGACGACGGCGATGGGGGGCTCATTGGTCTATCGCCATGACGGTCGGCACGCAGCATTCATCGTCACGCTTCCGGCCGCCACTTAACCTGACGGCATGCGCGTACTTGTCACGGGAGGGACTGGATTCATAGGGAGCCACACCGTCGTGGCCCTCATGGAAGCCGGTCACGAACCGATCGTGGTCGACAATCTCGTCAACTCGCACCGTTCGGTGGTCAGACGAGTCGGCGAGATAACCGGCGTGGCTCCGGAGTTCAGGGAAGCCGACGTCAGAGACCAGGACTCCATGGCAGACATCGCCAGCTCGGGCTTCGACGCATGTATCCATTTCGCGGCGCTCAAAGCGGTGGGGGAGTCCGTAGAGAAGCCGATGCTCTACTACGACAACAACGTCGGTGGCACGATCTCACTTCTCGAGGTACTGCTGGATGCCGGGGTGGAGAACTTCGTGTTCTCGTCGTCGGCGACGGTATACGGAGAACCGGCGTCGCTTCCCCTCCACGAAGACATGCCAATAGGGACGGCCACGAATCCGTACGGGTGGACGAAGATCATGATGGAACAGGTCCTACGAGACGTCCAGGTCGCCAACCCCGCTTGGAGCGTGTCGCTTCTTCGCTATTTCAACCCCGTGGGAGCTCACGGGACGGGCTTGATCGGGGAAGACCCACAGGGCATCCCAAACAACCTCATGCCATATGTCGCGAAGGTCGCGGACGGCCAGCTACCTCGGCTACGGGTTTTCGGTGGCGACTACCCGACCCCCGACGGCACCGGTGTCCGGGATTTCATTCACGTGGTCGATCTCGCCCTGGGCCATGTGGCCGCCTTGGACAAACGTGCCAATCGGCCGGGTATCCACACCTTCAACTTGGGGACGGGCGAGGGACACAGCGTCTTGGAGGTCGTCAGGACGTATGAGGAGGTATCGGGCAAGCCGATCCCATACGAGATCGCTGCCCGGCGAGCCGGCGATGTCGCCGCCAACTGGGCAGATGTCTCGAAGGCAGCCAGGGAGCTCGGGTGGGAGACAACCCGGGACCTGGCCGACATGTGCCGCGACTCGTGGCTGTGGCAGCAGAGGGCCAAGTAGGCGGCAGGTAGCCTCTCCCGCCCATGACATCTCTGGAGGACAGGGCACTCGCCTGGATCGACGCCGATCCCGACCCCGCCACGAGCGCCGAACTGCAGAAGGTCCTCGACGCGGGCGATACGGCTGATCTCGAGTCGAAGATGAACACGGTCCTCACGTTCGGCACGGCCGGCATTCGGGGTTTGGTCGGTGCGGGGCCCGGGCGGATGAACCGTGCGGTGGTCATGAGAACCACCTATGGGCTCGCCAAACACATCGGCTCGAGCGACCGGCCCGTCGTCGTCGGCTTCGATGCTCGCCCGACCAGTCGTCAGTTTGCCGAGGACACAGCAGGTGTCTTGGCCGGGGCCGGGATACCGGTTCTCTTCTTCCCTGATTTCACACCAACACCACTGGTGGCCTTCATGGCGAAACACGTCGGCGCGATAGCGGCAGTGGTGGTGACGGCCTCGCACAATCCGCCTGCCGACAACGGCTACAAGGTGTACGGGCCCGATGCCGCACAGATCACATCGCCCATGGACGAGGAGATCCAAAGAGAGATCGAGTCGGCCCCGCCGGCAAACCAGATCGAGCGGATCCCCAACGCCTTCTCGTCGTCGTCTGCTCTCATCGACCAGATACCCGGCGACGCGGTGGATGCCTACTGGTCCGAGGTCTCCGCTTTTCGCTCCCGTTCGGAAGGGTCGACGCTTCGCATCGTCTACACGCCGATTCACGGCGTTGGCAAGGACGTGCTGATGGAGGTGATGACGCGGGCAGGGCACGCCGACGTGCGACCCGTTCCGGAGCAGGCCGAGCCGGACGGGACCTTTCCAACCGTTGCCTTCCCCAACCCGGAGGAGCCCGGAGCCCTCGACCTGGCACTTCGGATGGCCACCGGAATCGAAGCAGACATCGTGATCGCAAATGACCCGGACGCTGATCGTCTCGCCGTGGTCGTGCCCCACGACGACGAGTGGCGGCCGCTGTCAGGCAATGAGATTGGCGCGCTGCTCGGCGACTACGTGCTCAGGCATGACACGGGGGACGGGCAACCGCTGGTGGCCAGTTCCATCGTGTCCAGCCCGATGTTGGGACGGATTGCGGCTTCCTACGGAGCGCACCACGAGCAAACCCTGACAGGCTTCAAGTGGATCGCCCGTGCGGCGATGACACTCGAAGCCCGGGGGAATGGGCGCTTCGTCTTCGGCTATGAGGAGGCACTCGGATACACGGTGGGTCCCATCGTGCGAGACAAGGACGGCATCTCGGCCGCCCTGCTCTTCAGCGACCTGGTGGCAGACCTCGCTGATCGAGACGAGAGAGTGATGGATCGTCTCCACGAGCTATGGCAGCAACACGGGCTGTGGGTGAGCGCACAGAACTCGATAGTCAGACCCGGCGCTGAGGGTGTGGAGTCGCTGCGGGCAGCGGTCAACAGCCTGGCCGACGATCCCCCAAGTCAAATCGGGGCGCTGGGTGTGAGCCACGTGGTGGATTATCGAACGGGTGGAGACACTCGACCCGTGTGGCTCGGGGAACAGGATCTAATCGAGCTGCAACTCGGGAGTGCCGGTCGGGTCTTGGTGAGGCCCAGCGGCACCGAGCCCAAATTGAAGATCTACGCAGATCTGACCGAGCCGGTGGGGGACAACGCCGACGCACAGCACCAGGCCATGCTGGAGCGGGCACGTCAGCTGGGACTGTCAATGCAGGAGGCGCTAGGGCTTTGAACCGTCGCTGATCACCGCGCCGGTCCGGTCTGCCTCGACGACGGTGGTCTCCCGGGGAATGACGTCGAGCACGAGTACGACCTCGGTTTCCAGGGCGGCTGCGAGCTGCGAGGCGAGGTCGGTCGCCTCCGGCAGATCTCCGGAGCCCTCGAGTGTCACCGTCACCTCGCTGCCGGTGACATCGACCTCGTTGAGGGAGTAACCCGAGTCTTCACCCAGCCAGGCTTTCGTCTCCTCGTTCGCTATGGAGTGGGAATTGGTCTCATGGACGATCCCTTCGCCGATGATTCCGAGAGGCAACGCAACCAAGCCGAGGGAAATGGCGATGAGAACCAAGGAGCGGCGTGCCTGATCGCCTCCGCGTTCAATGCGAGTCCACGGGCTGTACCCGGAGACGACGTAGGTGACACCCGCAGCCACGACGATGCCGACGAGGTTCGTGAGGAACAGGAGAAAGGCACCGGTGGCGAACGTCCATTCTGCTTCCTCCAAGGAGTAGCCCACTACGGCCAACGGTGGTGCCAGGGCCACCGCTATGGCCACCCCCGGAAGGGAGTTACCCACATTCGGATGGGTCATGGCGTACCCGCCGGCGGCACCAGCCGCAAGAGCGATAAGAAGGTCGAGGATGGTGGGAGCGGTGCGACTGAGCACCTCGGAGTTGGCTGTGATGGCAGTGAACTCGGGCGAAATCAGTGCCATGAGGTAGGCCCCGCCCACACCGATGACGACACCGACGGTGACCCGGCGGGCAGCCGCGACCGCTCGGTGTGACCAACCCATGAGAATCGAAGCGCTCAGGGCCATGATGGGAGACATCAGCGGTGCGATGAGCATGGCGCCGATCACCACGGCCGTTGAATCGGCCTTGACGCCGAACGTGGCAATGGCCGTGGCGAAGGCCATGAGCGCGGCAAAGGCCACTCCGCCGCTGCGCGCATCGAAACCATCGAAGATCGCGTCGGTGACCTGAGCCCGGATGTCGACAGACATCGACTTCTCTCGTATGACGCTGACCACGTCGTCGGGCACAGGACTGTCCTCGTCCTCCCCGATGACGTTGACGATGACAATCGCCCCTCCGACGATCCAGCTGACCGCCATGAGGAGGATGACCATTCGCAAGAGCGTGTCGGGGATGAGAGCCAGCGCAAGTGCCAACAACAGAAGGGCCACGGCACGCGCCACTGGCCAGAAGGGGTCCGAGACACCTGCCCGCCACGAGCGATACTCACCGACCAGCACAACCAGGGCTCGCCAAACGAGAAGCCCGACCAGGACGAGGGCCAAGACCCGATCCGACCTCTCGCCTCCGAACAAGAGGACCACGGCGACCGCCAGGAGCCCCAGCGATTGGAGCAGCTCTTTCACGACGCGGCCGCGGAACCAGGAAATGAGCTCTGCCACACCCGCCGCGGCCGCGACCGCACCCACGACGAGGAACAGGAGCTGCCCGAAGAACCTGGGGTAGGCGAGTGCAGTCAGGGCGGCGACGATGGCGATCGCGGCCCGATGCACAGCGGGTGAGAGAGCGATCCTCCGAATCGCCATGGCAGGCGACATTAGAAGGTCGGGCCAAGCTTCAGTCGGGTTCGACTCGATCCCGGTGCATGTAGAGGTAGAGCCAGCCCAGACCATGGATCCCAACACCGACCAAGAGCACCAGGGCCGCTCCTACATAACCCGCCACCAGTGAGACGACTCCGGCCAGGGCTGCAGCCACCACCAAAGCGGTGCGCACTCCATTCAGCGGTCCGAACATGGGTCAGAGATTACGTCCATTAGAGCCGGGCCCGTGCCAGAGTCCTCCTCGATGAAGCGCTACACGGTCTTGATCGGGCTGGTCCTGACGGTCGGCGCATGCACTCCACAGGACGCCGAGACGACCACGAATCGGTTCGCCACCAGCACCACGAAGACGATCACCAGCACCACGCGGAGCACTGCGATCACGACGACCACTCTCGGACTGGACCCCACCACCACGACCACGATGCCATCGGGCCCACCAGTCGCCTGGATCGCACCCAGCGGCGTGCCCATGGCGGTAACGGCGGTGAATGGAGACGTGATCCACGTCCTGACACCGTGTGGGGCGGAGACCAGTCTCAGTGAGGGAGAGCCCATTCACAAAGTGGACGTTGTCCTCGACCCCGGGCACGGCGGGCCCATCGACACCGGCGCCGTCGGATCCACCGGGCTCGCCGAAAAGGACGTCAATCTCCGCGTTGCCCTGGAGGCCCGTGACCTGCTGACTGATAGGGAAATCGCGGTCATGCTCACGCGCACGGGCGACTATCCCATACCCATTCGCACCAGATCGGCCTACTCGGACATGGTCGACGCCGATGCCCTCGTATCCATTCATCACAACGCTCCGTCGGCTCCGTCGTCCGACATCCCAGGAGTAGAGATCTTCATCCAGGAAGCGTCGAGCGAATCTATGCGGCTTGGAGGGCTGCTGTATGAGTCGACCATGTCGGCGCTGGCGGAGTTTCAAGTCGATTGGGCCAGGGCATCTGACGCGGGTGTCATGACAGTCCTGAACCCCGAGGGTGAGGATGCCTACGGCATGGTGCGTCTGCCCGAAGCCCCAAGTGCCTTGATCGAGCTGGGTTACATAGCGAATCGGCCAGAAGCCGAGCTGCAGGCCACCGCCGAGTACGTCGGTATCGCCGCGCTGGCGGTGGCGGATGCGGTCGAGGCGTTTCTGGACAGCGATGCAGAGGGCTCGGGTTTCGTGGAGGGGCGTGTCTTTCGCCCGAACCGAGGGGTGGGGGCAGACCAGTGCATCGAGCCCGATCTGCAGCTGCAGCTATACCCGGACGTGATTGACGTTGAGATCAGCGGAGAGGATGGCGTATTCGGACTCGACGTGACGATCAGCTCTCCCTACGACTCGGCGGACCGGTATGCGGACGCGTGGCGGGTGGTGGGTGACGACGGAGTGGTCTATGGCGTCAGAGAGCTGACCCACGACCACGGGAATGAACAGCCATTCACCAGATCCATGGAGGGCGTCGAGATCCCGGAGACGGTGAGCACGATCGTCGTCGAAGGACGCGATCAGGTCTATGGCTGGGGAGGGACCGCGATCACGCTCACACTCCCTTGAGTTTGCTGCCGGCGGCGCCGCGCTGCCAGGACTCGTACAAGGTCCCGTAGACGCCACCGGAGGTGACCAGGTCCGAGTGGTGCCCATCCTGGACCAGGTGCCCGCCGTCGAACACGAGGACTCTGTCTGCTGCCTCTGCTGTGGAGAGCCGGTGGGCGATCGTCACAACGGTGCGGTCGCGGGTGAGCTCGTTCAATGCCCGGTTGATACGAACCTCGGTGGCCGGGTCCACGGCGGACGTCGCCTCGTCGAGGACGAGCAAATCGGGATCGGCAATGGCGGCGCGGACGAGGGTCACCAGTTGGCGTTCCCCGACGGACAGGGAGCCACCACGCTCGCCGACTTGGGTATCGAGCCCTTCCTCCATCTCCGAGAGCCAATCCGACAGCCCCAATGCGTCGAATGTGTCCATGAGCTCCCTGCGAGTCGCCGTCGGGTGTCCCATTCGCACATTGTCCGCAATCGAGCCACGGAACAGGATGCCGTCCTGTGGGACCATCACCACGCGATCTCGCAGGGATGCGAAGCGGACCCGCCTCACGTCAGTGCCGCCGACCTCGACCGTGCCTTCGGATGGGTCCATGAGACGTGTGAGGAGCTTGGCAAACGTCGTCTTCCCTGATCCTGTCTCACCGACGATGGCCACCCGCTGACGTGGCGGTATCTCCACGTCCACGCCCATGAGTGCCGGCGAGGCGTCTGCCTCGGTCGCCGTCTCGCCCGGACGCGGATAGCGGAAGACGACGTCCGTGAATGCCGCCCCGAGCGACTCGTGGGGCAGGACCACACCGTCCGGCCCCGGATCGGCGACGTCAGGCTCTATGTCGAGGATGTCGAGCACGCGACTCCACCCGGCAACGGCGGTCTGCGCCTCATTCACGGCCTCACCCATGAATTGCACGGGTTGCACGAACAGCTGGACCAGGAACAGGAAGGCAATGACAGTTCCTGTCGTCGTCGTCCCATTCACGGCGAGAATCGTCCCGACGACCACGACGGCGGCCACGACGATCGACGATGACAGCTCGCCGAACCCGGAGAAGGTCGACGACAGACGTCCGGCGCGGACACCCGCGACCCGGTGGTTCTCTATGGCCTCCTCCAGCCGCTCTCGTGTGCGGCCTTCGATGCCATAGGCTCTGATCACCGGTGCGCCGACAACCGTCTCTGCTATGAGGGCGAGCATCTGCCCCACCCGTTCGCGCACCCTCAGATACGCCACCTCGAGACGTGACTGGAAAAAGCGGATCATGTACAAGATCATCGGGACCATTGCCAGGACGACCAGACCCAGGGGCACCGACATCGTCAGCATCACCACGAGGGCCAATGCCGCCTGAAGCCCGTTCACGAGGAGCATGAGGCCGGCCCACTGCATGAAGCGACTGATCTGGTCGACGTCGGACGTGACACGGCTCACCAGGACGCCCCGTTGCTCGGACGCCTGGTGGAGCATCGATAGATCGTGGATGTGACGGAACGCCCGGATACGGAGCCCCGACAACGCCGTCTCCGACACACGAGCCAATCGAAGATGCATCCAGCCGGTCGCGAGACCGGTTGCCAGGACGGCTCCCAAGGCGATCAGCGCCATGCGTATGACGAATGCCATGTCCACGCCGTCATCACCCAGACCGACGTCGATCACCTGTTGAATGGCGATCGGCACGATCACACGACCTCCCGTGGCGACCACTGCGATGAGAACCGTGCCGATGATCCCGCGACGCAACTCGGGGGAGAGGGCGAGACCGCGTCGGATCGTCTTCAATGCCCCCCGGGGAGGAGCTCCATCGGTCATGCCGAATCGTCCTCGTAGGCGTCGATGAGCCCGCGATACGCAGGCAGCGAGCGGTACAGACGCTCATGCGTGCCCCGATCGACGACGCGCCCGTCCTCGACGTAGATCACCTCATCCGCCATCACGATCGAGGAACGGCGGTATGCCACTATCACCACGGTCGTGTCCAACTGACGCAACCCCACCAAGATGGAGTTCTCCACGGCCGGGTCGACGGCAGATGTCGCGTCGTCGAGAACGAGCAGACGTGGTCGGCGGACGAGAGCCCGGGCGATGGCGATGCGTTGCCGCTGCCCGCCGGAAAGGGTCGCCCCGCGTTCTCCGACTTCGGTGGCATACCCGTT
>JASFVB010000043.1:0-14966 GCA_050050035.1 Acidimicrobiia bacterium
CGATACTCGGCACCTGAAACCGTTCTGTGAGGGTTTGTGTACCGACTCGGTACACAAACCCTCACAGAACGGGTAGAGAGACGCCGGGCTCAGATTGAGCCCGGCGTCTCTGTTGGGCTGGCGACGGATCAGGTGTCCTGCTCGCCCTTGAGCGTGGCCTTGACCCCTTCGACACCCGAAGCGGCGACGTCGCGGACCGCATGAACCGCCGACTCACCGATGCCCTCGGCTGCTTCCAGGGCGCCCTCGGCCGCGGCCTGTACCGCGTTCTCGGCACTGAGGCCGACCTTCTTGGCTCCACTGATCGCGCCAGACAGCGCCCCGGAGGTGGCGTCGGCGATGTCACCGCCCACCTCACCGGCACCCGTGACGATGCCCTTGGCAGTGCCCTTGATGGCCTCGAGCACGTCAGCACCGATCTCAGCGGCGCCGACGGCCGCACCGGAGACGGTGCTCGATGCAACCCCGATCACGTCGGCCGACACGTCCTTGACGCCGCGGACTGCCGCGGTGCCCAAGGCGACCGCACCCTCGGTGAGGCTGAGGCCGGTGTCCTTGGTGGCGGTGATCACTCCCTCGGCGACGGCACCCGCCGTCTTGGTCAGGTCGACACCGATGTCACGCGTTCCCTTGAAGGCTGCGCGGACGGTGTCGGAGATGATCCCGACGGTGAGCGTTGCCACCTCGCCAACTCCCTCGAGTAGGCCGACGACCACACCCTTGACGGTGCGGACGGCCCCGGTGCCGGCTTCCTGCACTGCGGAGAGCGCTCCACTGATGACGCCTCCGGCGGTGGACGTCAGTGACTTGGCGACGTCACCCACGTCCGTCAGCGCAGTGACGGTCACGTCACGGACCACATCGGCCGTGCCGGTCACGATGCTGCCGGTGCCGCTCAGTATCCCGGAGATGCTCTTCTGCACCTTGCCGGTTGCTTCCTGCTCAGTCATGTTCTCTTCTCCTTCCTGACCCACACGGGCCTCGAACGACTGATGGTGCGATCATCTGGAGGATCTGGCTGCCGGTCAATGACGCCGAAGCAGGAGCGCCTGCCTCGTTCTGGCAGCGCACTGCCAGCCACCCTGAGTGCACATCGGTAGCGTTGTGCCCATGGCCACCGTGACCCTCGTCGGCGGCTCGCCTCTTTGGCAGCGCGGTGTGGCCTCCCTCCTCGATGAGGGTGGCCACGAGACGGCGATCGGCTCCGATCTGACGTCCTGGCTCGTCGGCTCCGACGGTTCGTGCGTGGTGATGAGAGTCGAGTCTGGGGACGACCTCGGCGAGATCGCCACATTCCGCGAGGAGCACACGCACGTTCCTCTGGTCGCGGTACTCGATGAGGTCGACGTAGCCGGGGTCGCCGCCGCGATGCGGTCGGGCGCCTCGGCCGTCACCGGAGTGAACGAGACGCCTGAGATGGTCTCTGCCACAGTCGCCGGAGCCCTCGACGGCCTCGTTGTGCTCCCCGCCCGGATCGTCTCTGCAATGGCTCGGCGGGTTCCCGACAACTCGAACGTCTCGGCGTGGTTGTCGGACGACGAAGCCGGATGGCTCCGCGCAATGGCGGCAGGTCAGACCGTGGCCGACATCGCGGACGACGTCGGTTACTCGGAACGTGCGATGTTCCGGCAGCTCAAGACGCTCTATCAACGTCTCGGCGTCCGCAATCGCACCGAGGCCCTGTTGTGGGCGGGCCGGAACGGAGTGCTCGAGCCCGCGTGACGTCGGGTCAGGCCGCTCCCAGCCCCATCGTGCCTGCGATGACCTCACGCATGATCTCGTCTGTGCCGCCCCCGATCGGTCCTACCCGGGCGTCGCGCCAGTAGCGCTGCGCCGGATACTCCTTCAGCGCTCCCGAGCCACCATGCACCTGGACGCACTCGTCTGAGGCCTCCCAGGCCAGACGCTGACTGTGGAGCTTGGCCATGGACGTGACCCGCACCAGCTCGTCCCGAGGCACATCCTCACCGCTCTCGGCTGCGATGTGGAGACGCAACGCCCGATATGCCAGCGCCTTCGAGGTTCTGATCCGAACGGCGAGATCGGCGAATCGATGCTGCCACACTTGAAACTTGATCACCGGCCTCCCGAAGGCTCTGCGGTCCTTGGCATATTGGATGGCGGTCTCCAAGGACAGCTCGGCCAGCGCCAGACCGCTCAGCGACATCATCAGCCGTTCCCACTGGAAGTTGTTCATGATGTGCCCGAACCCGGCCCCTACCTCGCCGAGACGATTCGCATCGGGAACGCGCACGTCGTTGAAGACCAACTCTCCGGTGTGGGAGGTCTGCCAGGCGATCATTTTCATCCGATTGCGTTCGAATCCGGGTGTGCCTGCATCGACGACGAACATGGTCAGGTTGGCGTGGCCCGGGTTGTCCGAGGTTCGCGCCGCCACCACCACGTAGTCGGACCACGAGCCATTGGTGATGAACACCTTCGACCCGTTGAGCACCCATTCGTCACCGTCCCGCCGCGCTCTCGTGGAGATCCCGTTGACATCGCTGCCGGCTCCCGGCTCGGTCACGGCAAGCGCACCGATCAACTCGCCGGCGATGGATGGTCTCAGGTACCGCTCCCTCTGGTCGTCGTCACCAAAACGGTCGACGTACAGCGATGCGAGCTGGCTGTGCGACCCGAGGTCGGACGCGGTGCCGTAGGTCCCGGCTTTGCTCACCTCTTCGATCCACACGGTCTCGGCGGCGTAGTCGGGCCCGGTGCCACCCCAATGCTCGTCGAACTTGGCCCCGAAGAAGCCGGCCGAGCCGACCTTCCGGAAAAGCTCTCGCGGATAGTCGCGCTCTTGCTCCCATTTCTCGACGTGGGGCGCGATCTCGTTGGAGACAAACCTGCGTGCTGCCTCCCGGTAGGCCTCGTGCTCCTCGCGAAAGAGGGGTTCCAGCCCGCTCACGTGAGCCCCATGATCCGGGCCAGGATCTGACGCTGCACCTCGTCACTGCCCCCACCGATACGCCCGATGCGCATGCCCAGCCACTCCCGGGAGACGAACGAGCCTTCCATCAAGCCGGCCCCTCCCAGAGTCTGCACCGCCACGTCGGCGACGTCGTTGGTCATCTGACCGACGGCGAGCTTTGCCATGGCCACCTCTTCGGTGGCGTAGACACCCTGGTCCCAGAGGTCGCAGCACTCGTAGACCAGCGCCTGCACGGCCTCGATCTCGGTGGCCGCGTCGGCGAGACGGTGCGACACGGCCTGAAACCCAGAGATCGGGCGTCCAAACGCTTCTCTCTCCTTGGCGTAGCCGACTGCCTCGTCCAGGACGGCTCGCGCTCCCGATACCCCGAACACGGACACGCCGAGCCGCTCACCCTGGAGCTCCCACATGACCTGTTTGAACCCCTCGCCCTCGACCCCGAGAAGGGCGTCGGCGGGGAGACGCATGTCATCCATGTAGAGCAGGGCGGTGTCCGACATCCGCAGTCCTGATTTGTCCAGCTTCTGAGACACGCTGAACCCGGGGAGACTGGTGTCCACGATGAACATGGAGATCCCGGCCCAGGGATTGGCCTCCTCCAACTCGCCGGTACGGACCACCATCGTGATGAAGTCGGCTCGGGCGCCGTTGGTGATGAACATCTTCGACCCGTTGAGTATCCACTCCTCGCCGTCCCTCACGGCTCGGGTTCGGATCGCGGCGACGTCCGACCCGGTGTCCGGCTCGGTGATCCCGATGGCTCCGATCAGCTCGCCGCGAAGGGCGGGTTTCAGCCACCGTTCGATCTGGGAATCGGTGCCGAACTCGAGGATCGGCGGTGTGGCCATGTCGGTCTGGACCGACAACACCATCGCAATGGATCCGTTGACACGTCCCAGCTCTTCGAGAAACACCACCTGGGACCAGTAGTCGCCACCCTGCCCTCCTGCCGATTCGGGGAAGGACAGACCGAGGAATCCCAACTCACCGGCGCGATGAAAGACCTCGTCCGGGAAGTCGCCCTGTTCCTCCCATTCGCCGATGTGTGGGGCGATCTCCGAGTCCACCCACTCTCGGATCGTCTTGCGGAGAAGCTCGTGCTCCTCGGTGAACGGGCTGAGTGTCATCGAGAGCGACATTAGTTTTCGGGTCGATGTCAGCGTCCGAGAAGGTCACATTGTCAGGCGCCGCCGGCGCGTGGGGTGACTCGTCACTATCCACACCACAGCTGCTTGCCGACGGGCGAAGCGACTACATCCTCTACGAGGGGCTCGCAGAGATCACGATGGCCATCCTGAGCAGGGCAAAGGCGAAGGATCCCGGGCAGGGCTACGCCCGGGACATCATCGAGACGATCGCGGCCAACCTCGACGGATACCGGGCCAAGGGCATGAAGGTGATCACCAACGCCGGGGGTGTCAATCCCCGGGCGGCTGCGGCGCTCATCGAGAGTGCCGACCCGTCTGTTCGTGTCGCAGTCGTCACCGGTGATGACCTGACGGGCGATGATGAGGTCCTCTCCGCCGCCGGTCTCTCCGGCGAACCGCTTTCGATCAACGCGTATCTGGGAGCCCGTCCGATCGCCACCGCCCTCGACGCAGGGGCCGACATCGTGATCACCGGTCGGGTGGTCGACTCGGCACTGGCCCTGGGTCCGTTGATCCACGAGTTCGGTTGGGGGCCGGAGGACTACGACTTGCTGTCGGCCGGCTCGCTGGCCGGGCACCTCGTCGAATGTGGGCCACAGTCGGTCGGTGGTCTGCTCACCGATTGGGAGGACACGCGGAGTTGGGTGAACCCCGGTTTCCCGATCGCCGAGGTCGTCTCCGACGGATCGCTCAGCATCACCGCCCCCGAGGGCTCGGACGCCCTCGTGGACGTCCGGACGGTGAGTGAGCAGCTCCTCTACGAGATCGATGATCCCAGTCGGTACCTGCTGCCGGACGTCACGTGTGACTGGACCGTGGTCGAGGTCGACCCCGAGGGTGCGAACCGTGTGGGTGTCACCGGTGCGCGTGGTCTGGCGCCTCCGAGGACGTTGAAGGCATGCGCCCAGATCCAGGATGGCTGGAGGGCCTCGATGTTGCTCTTCATCGGGGGTCGCCGGGCCGTCGACAAGGCTCGGCGGGCGGGCGCCGACCTGTTGACGCGGGGGAGAGAGTTGCTCGAGAGCGCCGGTCTCGAAGACTTCCGAAGCACCGACGTGGAGGTCTTGGGGGCGGAGGACACATACGGCCCACATGCGCGCGGCGCCGCCTCGCGCGAGGTGATCTTGAAGATCGCGGTTCACCACGATGAGCGTGAGGCTGTCGCACGGTTCTTGCGGGAGATCCCGTCTCTCGGCCTGGGCGGGCCACCCGGCGTCGCCGGTGGTGGTGTCGGGCTCCCGCGTCCCACTCCGCTCATCGGCCTCGAGTGCTTTCCGGTCGAGCGATCGATCGTGGATGTGCACCTGGAGATGGACGGACATGCCCTCGAGTTCGAGGACCTCGTCATCGGTGAGGAGGTCCCGCGTAATCCCCACGTGGTGGGCGGTCGACCCCATGTGGGACCGACCGTCTCATTGCCGCTGGTTGCCATCGCACATGGGAGGTCAGGCGACAAGGGAGCCGACGTCAACATCGGGATCAGGGCTCGTGATCCGGTGTTCTACCCGGTGCTGCTGGGGGAGCTCACCGAGAGCCGTGTGGCCGAGCACCTCGCCCACCTGGGCGCCACCGAGGTGACGCGATGCGAGCTGCCCGGCATCCAGGCGGTCAACTTCCTGCTCCGCGACGGTTTGGGCGCCGGGGGCACCGCGTCCCTGCGTTTCGACCCGCAGGGCAAGGCCATCGCCCAACAACTCCTCGACATGGAGATCGCCGTCCCCGAGGAACTCGCCGACCACCCCGCCATACATCGTTCCTAATGCCCACGGGCGGTATTTCGCCCCTATGGCGTTTCAAATGCGCCCGGCGCCATATCTTTGGCCTCCTGGATTCGAGTGGAGTTGAGACGGGGTAGTGCGTAGACGAACAGCCCAAGTGTGATGGCGGCTGCCACCAGGAACGGGCTGCGCAACGCCCACTCCCTGCCGACGATGGGTTCTGCTCCGGCGACCGCGAGACCGCCGAGCGCCGCACCGATGGGAATCGATCCCCACCCCAGGAAGCGATAAACCGAGTTAACCCGTCCGAGAATGCGGTCGGGTATGAGCGACTGACGTAGCGACACCGTGATGACGTTCCACAGGGTCCCGGTCGACGACAGGACAAACCCCATTGCCCAGAAGACCCAGAACGACGAGGTGAGACCGCTCACCAGCAGCGCCCCAGCGCTACCGAGGATGGTGACGAACAGCGAAGCACCCTGACCGATGGCTTTCGCCACCCGGTCGGCGGTGATCGCTCCGACGACGCCCCCGGCGGCTACGCCCGTCGTGAGAAGCCCGAATTGGGTTGCGTCGAGGAGAAGTACCTCCTGGGCGAAGAGAACGAGGATCGCAAACGCCATTATCGATGTCCCGTTGAGGACTCCCAGGGCAATGGCCATCGGGCGGAACAGGGGGTGGTCCCACAGCCACCGGACACCCTCCTTCAGATCTTCACGAAACCGGCCTCTCTGGGCCGGTCCCCCATCGTCGCCTTTTGGCATGAATTCGCCGCCAATCAAGAACACCAGGGCGGCGGCCACGGCGAAGCTCCCCGCATCCACGAAGAACGGCAGCGAGAAGGCGGCTGCGAGCATGAAACCGGCCAGAGGCGGGCCGACGAACGAGTTCATCACCACCTCGGCTCCCCACATCCGGCCGTTCGCCTTTTCCAGGTTCTCCTTGTCGACGATGGCAGGCAGAAGGGTCTGCGCAGAGTTGTCACGGAGCACCTCGGCGGTCCCGAGGAGGAGGGCGGCGACGTAGACGACAGCCAACAGGAGACCCGCCGAAACGGGGGGTTCCGCAACACCCGAGGCTATCGCTTCGGGTGACGTTAGGTCGCCCTGGGTGGCGAGGACGGCGAACGCCACACCGAGGGTGATGACGAAGCGAAACACGTCCATCCAGGCGGTCAGCTTGCGTCGATCCACGCGGTCGGTGATCACACCGGCAGGGAGAGAGAAGAGCAGCCAGGGGAGCCGGGTCATCATGGCCACGGCGGCGATGTGAAGTGGGCTGCGTGTCAGGGACGAGGCCAGCCACGGGTATGCGATGACGGAGACACCGTCACCGAGATTGGACACGACCGAAGCCACCCACAGCTTCCAATAGGAGGCACCGAGGGGTTTGCTCACTCGCCGGTCTCCTCATCGGGAAGATGGGGACGGTCGGTTGGGTAGAGGGCGATCATCAGGCCATAGGTCGTCTCGCCACCCCGCTTCTCCGTGGTGAACTCGGCGGCGAGTTCGGTGAGACGGGTGTTCCACTCGTCAGCGCGGTCGTCGGGGATCCGGGCATAGCGGAGGGTGCTCAGCGACCGGTCGTGTTTGTCGGTGCCCCCGGCTGCGTATTCGGCGGCTGCGGTCGCCAGGAAGTGGCCAGGCGCCATGTCGACGCTCGAATCCGGGGCGTCTCCGATCACGTAGGTTCGCGCCGTTCGGCCGTAGTACTTGGACTCGATCGCACGGATCTTCTCGGTGCGTACGACCCGAATCAGCCCGGCATCCTCCAAGACAGAGACGTGGTGGCCGATGGTCCCCTTTGGCTTGTCGAGGGTCTCTGCGAGCTCCTTGATGTTGGCGGCCCGCTCGAGGAGTAGGTCGACGATCTGCTGCCGGGTCTCCTCGAACAGAGCCCGGTATTGATCGATCGTCTCCATGTGGAGTGTTTCGTCCAGCTCGTAGCCGGGTGCCTTATGGTCGGCCATTCCCGTATGGTCGGCCATTCCCGACCGTTTGTCAACCCATGACGTCCACAGTCGAGCGGTTATCAGACGCCGTAGGGGCGATATACCGCCCGTGCAGCATTAGGAAGCGTTTAGGCCTGGACTTCCCAGACGCGGGCGGTCCACTGGAAGCGGCTGCCGCGTTGGGTGAGGGAGATGACCTTTTCCTTCAGGGCGGTGAGGACGGCGGGGTCCTCCGCCAGGGCGGAGGGGAGCGGGATGTTCCGCTCGGTGAGCTGTTTGATGGAGCCGAAGACCGCCCTCGCCCGGTCGAGGATCGACTTCTCGTCCTGGAGTGTCCCCGTGGGCAGAAAAAGCCTTCCGCCCTTCTTGAGAAGTCGCTTCGACTCGTCGATCATCCGCATCGGCAGCTCGGCACCCGTTGGCCCTCCCGAGAGCCCCGAGGGGAACCAACCGGATGCGCTGGCGATCTCGTCGGGGATGCCTGACACGTCCCCGATCACGACGTCTGCTCGAAGGTCTTCCTCGAGCGGGCCGAACATGTCGCCTTGGGCAAACTCGACGATGTCCGACACTCCATGGGCTTCGGCATTGGCGGCCGCGACCTCCACGGTCTCGGCGGCGGCGTCCACCCCGTAGACCTTGGAGGCTCCCAGCTTGGCGGCGATTATCGAGAGAATCCCGGAGCCGCACCCGACGTCGACGACGACACTGCCCGGCTTGAAATGCAGGGCGTCGGCAAGCAGCGAGGAGATGGTGCTGGGCCGGAATGTTGCATCACCAACACGAAGGTCCATCGGCCCAAATCGGCCCTTCCAGGTGATTGTCTCGGCAGCCATGCCGGGACACTAGTGCCGTCCACGCCGTCTGGGATCTCCTGGGTGGTCGGCGACGACTATGACCGCCAGACATCAAGGCATCGCCCGCGAATGCCGATTCTCAGCTTCAGGTATGACGGCAATCGCCAAGCCCGTTCGCGTGCTCATCGTCGACGACGACCCGGATGGCTTCGAGTCACTCTCTGGGATGCTCGCCGACGCCTCCTTCCAGGTGACCGGTGCCAACGACCGACACAGTGCTCTCGATCAGATCTCGAGGAACGTCCTCGACGTCGTGCTGGTCGACCATCGCATCGGCTCCGAGACAGGTCTCCACATCATTCGAGAGGCGCAGCGCGTGGGGTCGGCCCCACCGATGATCCTCATCTCCGGCTCTGACGACGAGACGACGATCGAGGCCGCGGTGGCCGCCGGCGCCGCCGACTCCCTGTCGTGGAATCGGGTCACACCCGAGCTGCTCCGTCGCTCGATTGGATACTCGATCAGGCTTCATGCCGCCAGCAGTGAGCTTCGTGAGTCGCGCGCCGAGCTAGAGAAGGCGGTCCAGGGGGCGAACGACCTCATGACCACGGTGAACCACGATCTTCGCACTCCACTGTCTGCCATCATCGGTCTCGCTGAGCTCTTGCGAGATCCCGAGCAGACATTCGACCCCAACAGCCGCGCCGAGATGATCGACACAATCATCGAGTCCGGGTTCGAGGTCTCCAACCTCGTCGAAGACCTGGTCACCGCGGCCCGATTCGAGTCGGGGCAGCTGAAGGTGGTGGCGGTCCCCGTGTCGATTCGGGCCCAGGTCAATCAGGCTCTGGAGACAATGGGCAGCGCCGACGAGATCGAGGTGCGCGGTGATGCGTCTCGTGCGCTCGCCGACCCGGCCCGGGTCCGGCAGATCATTCGCAACTTGCTGACCAATGCCAGGAGGCACGGTGGCGACGTGGTGGCAGTCGAGCTGGACGACCACGAGCACATGGCACGAGTGACCGTCGTCGACGACGGCCCGGGCATCCCAAGCGTGAGCATCGAGACCGTCTTCGAGCGACACGACCGCTCGGATGGGGAGAAGCATGCTTTCTCAGGCATCGGTCTTCCGATCTCCCGCGAACTGGCGCGTCACATGGGAGGCGATCTCGCGTACGAGCGACGAGATGGCACTCGTTTCGAGCTGACACTTCCTCGTCACAGAGAGGGCTGACTGGCGAAGCCGTCAGGGAGCGGGCATCTCGGCTCTCAGCCCGAGTCTGATCTGCCTCTCATCACGATCTGTTCGGACGCCGACGGATCGCCGTCCTCCGGTTCCAGCGTCACCCACAGTGAGGGGTAGGCCTCCGGGTCGACTCCTGACCAGAGCACCACTGGCGACCGGTGGTCCCGCAGGTGGAATGTCCCAACACTTATCCCATCGCCCTGGTCATTCCACAGCCAGGCCTCGTAGTAGGTGCCCTCGCCGGCGGCGGGCAATCCTTCGACCTCCAGGCGAATCCACCAGCCCGAGCCCGAATCGGTGATTGAAGCGTGACCGGTAGCGGTCGGCTCGATCGACGTGCCCGCCATGACGATGCTCTGCTCGTCGCCCGACCCGAGAATGCCGGTCAACGCGGCCGCTACGACGAGAACGACACCGGCCGCCGCTGCTGCGATCCATGGCCATCTCCGGTTCGGAGACGGGGGGAGGGAAGGGGCGAGGTCGTCCTCTCCGATGGTTGCCATAAGCCGGTCGGCCACCTCGGGCGGTGGCTCGGACCACGTGGAATCCTGGCCCAGGATGTGGCGGATCCGGTCGAGACCTTCCCGATCGGGAGACTCACCCTCTGATCCCGAGGCCAGGTAGTCGGCGCGCTCGTCAGTCATGTTTCCCTCGCAAGCTGCTTACGGAGCACGACCGGTTTCGGTTCGCACACGGTCATGTCTCCTCCACGTGTCGCAGCAACTCCAGAAGCCTCTTGTGCGCTCGATGCGATCTCGATTTCACGGTCCCGACCGGGATCCCCATGTGCTCGGCGATCTCGAGATGAGTCAGACCGTCGAAGTGGCTCAACTTGATGACTTGGCGCTCCTCGTCGCTGAGACGATCCAATGCGGAGCGGACTTCGAAGACCTCCCAGATCACGTCGAGAGACGGCGGGAGAGCCTCGACGTCCACGTCGTCGCTCGCCACCGACCGGGATTCCTTCCTATAGATGTCGATAGCGGTCCGCCGGGCTATCGCATAGAGCCAAGGGCCCAGCTCACGCCCGCTGTCGTAGGTGCTCGCGGCCCTCCAGGCCTTGATGAACGTCTGCTGGGTGGCGTCTGCGGCGAGCGTGCGGTCGCGGAGGATGCTCATGGTGGTGGCGAACACCGGCCCGCTGAACCGCTCGTACACGGCCTTGACTGCGCTCTCGTCACCTGCCCTGAATCTCTCCAGAAGGTCGCGATCCACATGACGATTCTGCCACCCCGCGAACTATCTGCTCCGTTCGTGCGTAATGGGACAGACGAAGCGAGGAGTAGATCGGATGAAGTTGCGGACTGTCTGCACGATCCTGTTGATCGCCCTGGTGACCGCTGCGTGCGGCACCGGGAGTGGTGACGACACCACTGTGCCAGAGGGCGAAACGGAGACCACCACCACGACAAGCTCCGGCGAGGAGAAGGACGTCACGACGACGACGAGCCAGCCCGACGTGACCACGACGGAGATGGCCGAGATGGCGGATGGAGTACACCTTGCCGACACCGATCTCGGCGAGGTACTCGTCGACGCAGACGGGTTCACTTTGTACGTCTTCGATGCCGACGTCGACGGGGAGAGCTCGTGCTACGACGCGTGTGCGGGTCTCTGGCCACCGGTCGCCGCCGACACGCCGATCGGCGCCGGCGTCGACGCGTCGCTGTTCGGATCGACGGCGCGTACCGACGGGCCTGACCAGTTGACGGTCAGCAGCAGGCCTCTCTACCGCTATACGCCGGACGCCAACCCGGGTGACACGATGGGACAGGGGTTCAATGGCGTGTGGTGGGTCGTCGACGGCCAGGGCGAGGTACTGGAGGCGGCTGCCGCCGACGAGGTCGTTATCGACTACGGCTACTGAAGCAGTGGCCTCCTGGTTAGGCTCCGTCGGCCGTGCCAGGACTCTTCACCGGGAACACCACTCGCGTGCGTCTCGTGGCAGCAGTCGCCACTGCTGCGTTGGTGGTGAGCGCCTGTGGCGGCGACAGCACTGACCCGACCACCACAACCGTGGGAGATGTCACCACGTCGGCTCCGGCGGAGACGACCACGTCAGCTTCTGCCGCGACAACGACTTCAGCACCCCCAAGCACCACGACGTCTGCAATACCTCCAGAGGAAGCGGAGCGGCCTGACCTCCTGACGTTCGCGCGCGGTGCGATCTTCGTCTCCCAGTCCGGTCTTGCGTCGGGGGGTAGCCAGAGTGCCATCGAGGCGACTGACGGCGATCCCACCAATGTCGCCGTCACCACGGATGACAACGATGCGGTCGAGTTCGTGTTCAAGCTGCCGGCCAACACGGTCTTCGATCGCTTTGCGATTCCCGACGTTCTGGAACAGCCCGGCAACGCGACGTTCTACGAGACGGTCATCGTGTCGGGCTCGGCCGAGGGCCCGGACAGCGGCTATGTCGATTTGGCTGTGTTCGAGTTGGTGACGCACGAGGCCTCCGGGGAGGTGACCGAGATCATCCCCGACATCCAGGAGCCGGTCCGTTGGGTCAAGGTCCATCTGGAGGGAGGAATCCTCATCGAGCCCGGAGACGAGGGCCGCACCAATCTTCGTTTCAGCGAGATCATCGGAAACGGAACACAGGATGCCGTGCCACTGGTGGATACGTTCGACGGGATCTGGTCGCATCGTCTCACCGAGCGGCTCGATCTGGCGGGCGCTGCCCTCGAGTTGCATCAGGACGGCACCACCCTCACTGGATGTCTCGACAGAATCGTCATCACCGGAACGGTCACCGGCAACATCGCTCGGGCCACGGGGATCGACACCCTCGATGACCGGCCAAGTGCATACATCTTCGTTGCAGATGTGGACGACGGGACCATCCACTCGGTGGTCTCGGTCAACCAAGGCGCGTTCAAGCCCTATAGCGAGGTGGACGACCCAGATGTGACCAGCACCCCGTGTTCGGAAGAGCCTTCGGAGGCCCCGGTGTGCAATGCGATCGTCTACATCAACTTCGACGTGAACTCGGCGGTCATCCGCACCGAATCCGATCCGGTGCTGTCCGATCTGTACGACCGGCTGCTCGCCGAGGGAATCGAGACGGTGTCCATCGAGGGACACACGTCCACGGAGGGAAGCGACGAGTACAACCTCGATCTGTCGGAGAGACGCGCCCAATCGGTAGTCGACGACCTGGTTTCACGTGGCTACGACGGAACGACTTCTGCCGTCGGCAAGGGTGAGTCGGAGCCTCTCCTCTCGCCCGACAACGACGAATCGTCCCGCGAGATCAACCGTCGTGTGGAGATCGTCTGCGGCTAGGGCCGGCTGAAGTCGAGCTTGCTCGTCAAGGAGCCACAATCACACCGGACGTCGATGGACACACCGGTCCCGGCGTCCGGCCAGTCATCACCGTCGTACACCAACGCGGCGGCGGTCGACGTGGCAACGGTTCGAGACGGCGCCGGGGTGGCCTCGACTTCCCAGTCCGACCCTTCGTACTCGTCGGGCAGGGCGAGAGCCATCACGCCGTAGGTGCCCGCTGTGCCCACCACCGAGCGCGCCAAGGTGAGGCTGTCCGTCGGCAACGTCCCATGGGGCCCGCACACCGAGCCGAAAACGATCTGGTCCGGGGGTGTGGACTCGATGGGATGTGGCCCGGGCTTCTTCGTGGCCGCCAGATGGAGACAGGTCTGGAGCCCCAAGTCGGTCGTCCAAGCCACGAACTGATCGTCACGGAGTACGACGTCCACCTCGATAAGGGCCTCGGGATCGTCGTCCAGCACGACGACGACAGATGTCGGTAGGGCACTGCCGTCGAGTGCCGGCGCCGGAGTCGATCGCACCAGGGCGATCGCCACCAGCGCCAGCATCACCCCAAAGGCAACCCCTGCTCGCGCACTCCTTTCGAATGCCTCCATTCATCGTTCTATTTGGCGCAAAAAGCAATCTTCTTCACGCCAGCGCTACTCCAAACCCTCGACTATCCGTGGCGTGCTGTACCTGATCGACGATTCAACGGTTCCGGCCGGGATCCCGTACTCGTCGTCGGCTGTGAGGTAGAGCAGCTCGTGGAACCGGAGATAGCCGTCGACTCCAACCGAGAAGGTGAGGCGAACGTCCAAGCCGCGGTCGACGTACTCGACGCTGAAGGTGGCCTCGTCCGCGTTCGATTCGACGAGCTTCAAGCCGTCGAGATTCCCGATGAGGTGAAGCGTCGACGCACGAACGTCGGGAGGCTGCATCACATCCTCGACGATGTCGAGCGCCACGTCGAGGTACTCGACGGTGTCCGGGAGTCCCCGGTTGGTCACCATGGCATCACGTATTGCCTCGTCCAGTTCGTCGATATCGGCGGGCCACTCCTCGACCTGCGCACCCGTGAATGTCTGAGTGAAGGTCTCTCCGACGGCGTCCGACTCATCGAGCCCGGCCTCGTAATAGGCGGTCTCGGCGACAGACGAGAAGAAGGTGGGTCGGCCGACGGTCACTCTCATCTGCACAGAACCGCTCGCGCCTCGCCACACTTCCACGCTTCGGGGAAGGCTGTAGACGAGGTACTCGTCGGGATAGGAGATGTCTCCGAGCCGATCGGGGTCGTCGAAGGCAAGCGCCTCCGAATCGATCACCTGGTACACGAACTCCGTGTCCGAGATGGAGAGTGGCGAGACCTCTTCGACTGCTCGAGCGATCTCCTCCATTGCGGCCGAAGCCGGCGACGGTCGCCCCACTCCGAAGATCACGACAGCCGCCACGATGGCGAGGACGACACCGAACCCGGCAACCACCAGGCCACGTCGGCCAAACCGCGCTGGCTGCTCACCGCGCGTCAACGCCTCGAATCCCGACCTCGCCCTGATCTCGTCGCCGGGCCCGGGCTCGGGATCGCCCGCCAGGCGCCGGAGTAGATGGTCCACTCGGTCTCGAGGCTCAGCCATCGTGCTGCCCCTCGGCTCCCGGTCTCTTGTTCATTCGGTCGGCTATTTGTTCCAAGTCTGGGATCTGTTCGCGGATCTGACGTCGAGCCCGCGATATCCGAGAACCCACTGTCCCTTCGGGGATTCCCAGGGCCTCGGCAATCTCTGAGTAGGAGAGGTCTTCCAGCGCATACAGAAGCAGCGTGTCGCGGTCACGTCGCGACAACCGCGATAGTGCTTGGTTGATGCGTTCTCCGGCCGACTCGGCGAGGATGCGATCGTCGAGAT
>JASFVB010000044.1:0-14843 GCA_050050035.1 Acidimicrobiia bacterium
GCGGTCTCGTCTGAGGTCGATCGCGATGTGCGGCCACGGGATGGGAGTCGCCTTTCACGAACCCCCCGTACTTCGGCCCGGAAACGACGAAACCATCAGAGACTGCATGGTGCTGGCGTTGGAGTCCTGGTTGTACGACGACGAGCGGAAAGCGACTCTTTGCTACAAGTATCCGCTCGTGGCGACCAAGCGTGGCGCTCGGTTCCTTGCCACAGCGTGACACGAGCGACAAAGCCCCTCTGGTGCAGCCTCCCTCCTCAGACCGTCCGAATGTTGCTGCATCGGTGAGGGTGGATTGTGTTTGATGGTATCGATCGTGGGTGGTTGGTCTTGGTGGCTGTTGGGATCGATTGTTCAGTATAGGTTGACATCTGTATGGCCTGATCGTAAGTTCGCCTGATGTGGTGGCGACTTGATGTCGCCTCATTCGTGCAACTGGAGGAATGGGAATGACGAAGGCATTAGCCAAGAGGTTTTCTTGGATCGCGATGATTTTGGCCCTCAGCCTTGTTGTGGCTGCATGTGGTGGCGACTCGGACGGCAGCGACACGACTGAGGATGGGGGGACTGACACCACCCAAGGCGAGGCTGCTACGACGACTGCGGCAACCGAGACGACCGAAGCGTCGGGTGAGAACGATTTGGTGACGCTCCGTTATTCGTGGATTCCGGATGACATCTATCTGCCGGTGGCTATTGCCAAGGCGAATGGCTACTACGACGAGGTGGGTATCACAGTTGTTGATCAGACTGGCAACGGAGGCGCAACGGCGGCTCTGCTGGTGGCAAACGGTGATGTGATGGTCGGCCAGGGTGAGGCGTCTCATGTCTATAACGCGCGTGCTCAGGGCATTCCAATGGTCGCGATCTTGCAGCAGATCCAGGAGCAGCCGGCAGGGGTGATCGCTCTCAAGGAGTCGGGCATCGAGGATTGGGATGATCTCGTTGGCAAGCGTGTCGGCGGGACGGCGGCCAGCTCGTCTTCTCTCGCTTTTGAGGTGTCGCTGGCTTTGCAGGGCATCGATTCGTCCGAAGTGGAGTTTGTGAGCTTGAGCCCTGGTGCGAACTTCGCCGCATTGCAGGAGGGGGAGGTGGACGCTGCGTTGACGTTCCTCGGGAACATCGCCAGCCTGCCCTACCGCGATGATCTCAACATTCTGCCGTTCGGTGAGGCGGGCTTCCAGGCCCCGTCGACGGCCTTCTTCGTGACTGAAGAGTTCTTGGCGGCAAACACTGACCTGATGCAGCGATTCGTCTCTGCCACGTTGAAGGGCTTGTCGGCGGCCATCGAAGACCCTCAGGCGGCAGCCGAGGCGCTGGCGTCACAGCAGGCCCTGATCGACGTCGACGACATCGTGGCCCGCTGGGGGATCAACGAGCAGTTCATCCTCAACGAGACCACCGACGAGCACGGTCTTGGCTATCACAACCCCGACAGCTGGCAGTTCCTCATCGACACACTTGTCGACCAGGGCGAGATCAGCGAGCAGCTCGACTCGACAGAGGCGTACACCAACACGCTTGTCGAACAAGCAGCCGTACCAGCTCCCTAACAGCCCACAATTCGATCCGGTGACACCAAAGACATCAATACACCTTCCCTCCTCCATACCGGCAGGCGAGGCAACACGCCTCGCCTGCCTAGTCGAACAAGCAGGAGTCAACTCTGTATGGCTCTCCGAGGACCTCTTCTTTCGCGGCGCAGTTCCCACGGCGGGAGCCGTGGCTCAGGCGACCAGCCGCATCAACATCGGTTTCGGCGTACTCACGCCGTACAACCGGCACCCGTCCTTGATCGCCATGGACATGGCCTCTCTATTGGAGCTTGCAGGGGACCGGGTTGTCATGGGTCTCGGCGCTGGCGTAAAGGCCCGCGTCGATCGAACCGGAGTCGACTACACCAAACCCTTGGCCGCGATGAAAGAGAGCGTCGAGATTGTGAGAGGGATGCTCGCAGGAAACTCGGTCACCGTTGCCGGTGAGGTCCACTCGGCGATCGATCTCTCTCTCGACATCCCAGTGACATGGGGGGACGTGCCGATCTACCTCGCAAGCACAGGCCCGCGGTCGCTGCGCCAGACCGGAGAGATCGCTGACGGCCTCGTGATGACGATCATGTCATCAACCCAACATGTGGAGTGGGCGACCCGTATCTCCAACGAAGCCGCCCGCGAGGCCGGAAAGCCGAACCCCATGCCCGCGGTCGTCTACATGCCCCTGTCTGTGGACGACGACTCGAGAATGGCCATCCAGAGCTTGAAGGAAACCGTCGCCTTCTTCATACAACGGTGGGCTGCAATCCCCACCCTGGCCGAACTCTTCACCAAGTGGGGTCCCCTCGAGCAAGACGAACTCGACGAGTTGGCCGGTCGTCTCAACGGAGGCGCGTCGCCGGCGTCTGTGGTTCCCGACAGCCTCGTCACCGAGTACTGCGTGGCGGGGACCCGAGCCGAATGCATCGCAAAGCTCGAAGAGCTGAGAGAAGCGGGTGTGACCGAAGTCGCCTTCGACATCGGCAAGACAGGTAGGGGACTAGGCGAATTCGCCAACGAGGTCATCGAACTCACGAATACGTGACGTGGACGAGAAAGGAAACGGATGATGGATTCCGAACTGAGATTGAAATGGGCCGACTTCCCCGTGGACGAGTACGAGAGTCGGCTCGAGCGTGTTCAACAGAAGATGCAGGATGCTTCGCTGGACGTTGCACTGATCACCCAACAGGAAAACGTGGAGTACTTCAGCGGATTCCAGACTGGCCACTGGAACTCCAAGACCTTCCCGACAGCTTTTCTGTTGATACACGCAACCAAGGATCCAGTGCTGGTCCTGCCGGACTTCTTCGAAGGCAACGCCAACGCATGCTCGTGGATCGACAACCGCGTGACCGTCGCCGAGCCCCACGCCAACCCGAGGGGTTTCGGACCGGCCGTCGTGTCTGCAATCCGAGACCTGGCCGGCTCCAGTCCGGTCGTGGGTTTGGAGCACGGCTCGCACATGACTCCAGTTTGGAACATGGCGGATTACGAACACGTCCGGTCTGAGCTGACCTCCGCGGAGTTCACAAGTGCAGCCAAGCCGATCTGGGGCACACGGATGATCAAGTCTGATCGTGAGATCGACCGCATGACCTGGCTCACAGCACTCACGGATGCAGCGATCAGTGACACTCGCGGCCGACTCGAAGCTGGAATGACGGAAGTCGAGATCGCAGCGTCGATTCAGAAGGGAATGCTGGATCGGGGCGCAGACGGCGCTGCTTTTCGAAACGTTCGTGCCGGAGGAGACCGATATGCCTGCTCTGACTCACTACCCCAGGAACGAGCCATACAAGATGGCGATGTCCTGCTCATAGACATAGGCGCCACCTACAAGACGTACACCACCGACGTCGCCTACGTCAGCCACATCGGGCCGGCAAGCGGGGCGCATCATCAGAACTACTCAACAATCATCAAAGCCCACGAAGCCGCTCTGGGAGCCGCCAAACCAGGCGTCCCAGCCAAGGAAGTGTTCCAAGCGTCACTCCGCGTTTTGGAGGATTCCCCTCTTCGGACGCTCGACATGTGCGGACACGCAATCGGCATGGAGGTGCACGAGCCACCCATGCTCACGCCCTACGACGACACGCCCCTCGAGCCCGGCATGACCTTCGCCGTGGAGCCGTGGCTCTACGACACCGAAGGACTCGGGATCTTCTGCGTCGAAGAAATCGTGCAAATAACCGAAGACGGTGCCCACGTGCTGTCGTCCGTTCCGAGGGACGAGCTCCTCGAGGTCACTTGATTGAGTCGTTTCGGAGTTGCACTTCCGCAGTCCTTCTCTCTGCGTTCGAACTCAGGTGAGGACATGAGAAGTTTTCTCCAGAACGTGGAGGCTGCCGGTTTCGACAGTCTGTGGACTCAGGAGCAGCTCTTGGGGCGTGACCCCAGCCTGGAGCCGCTCACCTCCCTCGCTTACGCCGCTGCTCTGACCAGCCGTGTCCGACTCGGAACAGGGACCGTCGTAGCGCCTCTACGCGACCCAATCCTGCTGGCCAAGACCGCAGCGACCATTGATGTGATGTCCGGCGGGCGACTCATTCTGGGCCTATCGATCGGAGAAGTCCCGAGCATCTACCGCGCGGTGGGGGTGAGTATGTCCGAGCGCGGGCGGAGGATCGACGAAATCGTGGAGATCCTCAAGGCCTTGTGGAGCGACGAACTTGCTGACCACGAGGGCAGGTTCTGGAGCTTCAACGATGTCCAAATGGAGCCAAAGCCGGAACAGGACCCACACCCTGAGGTCTGGTTCGGCGGCCATTCGCGTGTGGCGCTGAAACGGGTCGCAGCAGTAGGGAGCGGCTGGATCGGTGCCGGCGGGTCGACAATCGAAGATTTCGGAGTCAGAGTCGGCTGGCTGGCGGAAGAACTCGAAGCTGCCGGCCGCACTCGGTCAGAAGTGACAGTTGCGAAGAAACTCTACGTCGCCGTCAACCAAGACCCTTCAGTCGCTCAGGCGGGTCTGGAGACGTGGTTCAAGATCCACTGGCCGCCTAGCTTCGACGCCCTTCACATGGCACGGACCGTTGGGGTCGCCGGCAATCCCGAGATGGTCGCGACTGCCATCAGGGACACAGCCGACCTGGGAGCTGATTTAGTAATATTGAACCCGGTGTTCGATGAGGATGTACAGCTTGAGGGGCTGATATCGACTCTCCAGGACTTCGACCTAATGCCGAAAGGACCACCCAATGAGTCATAGCGAGCCACTGCCCGCCACGATCTGGGAGCGGACGTATCAAATCGCGGTAGTCGTCAAGAACCTCGACCAGGCAATCTCGTTCTACGAAGACCTCGGGATCGGTCCCTTTGAAGAAGGTCCATCGGCGCACACGACTCGCAGGGAGATATACGGAGTCGAGTCACCGGATGTCTCGGTCAAGGGCAAGATCGCGCAAATGGGTCCGATTGAGTTCGAGCTCCTGCAGCCAGTGAAGGGCAGCGGAATCCAAGCCGAGTTCCTCGAGGAGCATGGTGAGGGCGTCATACACATCTGTGCATACACCGATGACCTCGATCGAGATATGAACCTCATGGAATCCAAGAACTGTCCCGTCATCTCTTACGGCGAGTTGGGCGATGGAGGTCGCTTCGCATACTTCGACACGCGGTCGGTCGGAGGTTTGATCCTCGAGCTGTTCCAGACCGGCGAGACGTGGGAGTGACCACTCAAGAACCAGAACCGGATCAGCTCGCGGGTCGCGGGGCGAGCGTCTCGGTATCCGGTGTGTCCAAGGTGTTCCAGGGCGGCCAGGGCGAAACCGTCGCACTTCAAGACGTCACATTTGAAGTTGAAGCCGGCCAATTCGTCTCAATCATCGGGCCGTCTGGATGCGGAAAAACCACCATCGTCCGAATGGTGGGCGACCTGCTCGCTCCAACCACCGGAGAGATTCTGGTCGATGGGGTGAAGCCAAGCGTTGCCAGAGAGAACGCCCGATTCGGCTTCGTCTTCCAACGAGCGACTCTGCTCGACTGGCGGGACCTCAAGAGAAACGTGGTGTTGCCTCTCGATGTTCTCAGGTGGCCGAGAGCTCGAAAGCGCTCACGTTCTGAGGATCTGCTCGACTTGGTGGGCCTCGATCGATTCGCCGATCACTTTCCCGACCAGGTTTCGGGCGGAATGCAGCAGAGAGTCTCGATCGCAAGAGCATTGTCCTTCGACCCCGGCATCTTGATCATGGATGAACCATTCGGCGCTCTTGACATGATCACACGTGACCGTATGGGATTTGAGCTCCTCCGCATCTGGAAGCAATCACAAAAGACTGTCTTGTTCGTCACGCACAGCATTGATGAAGCCGTGCTGCTGTCCGACAAGGTCGTGGCGATGGGAACCAACCCTGGACACGTCGAGGAGATTGTCGAGATAGGCATCGAACGCCCTCGTGTCTTTGAGCATCGCCAAGACCCGAGATTCGTCGAGTACGCGCAGCACCTTCGAGGACTACTGGAGCACTGATGACCGCTAGCCCCGCTCCAAACCCAGCAGGTGATTGGCTCCGAAGGGTCGGTCGATGGCTCATAGGCCCCAACGCCCAAGCAGTGGCTTTCTACGTTGGGCTCTTCATTCTGTGGGAGTGGGCCAGTGGGAACGTGATCCGGGAGTTCCTCCTGCCAGCCCCGTCGACGGTATATGAGGCGATCGTCGATCAGTGGGACGATCTCCTAGCCAACTCGTGGGTCACCCTGCAAGAGATCCTCATTGGCTTCGGTATCGGCTCCGGGATCGGCTTCCTCATGGGGGTTGGGATCTTCTACTCAGCCTTCCTCAGACGCGTCCTCTATCCGGGTGCCCTGTTCACTCAGACAGTCCCGAAGATCGCGCTAGCTCCTCTCTTCATCGTCTGGTTCGGAGTGGGTCAACAACCAATCATCGCAATCACCGCTCTGATCTGTCTGTTCCCCGTGTTGATCAATACGGTCGCAGGCCTCGAGAATGTCGATCCGCGTCTTCTCGAACTCATGCACTCGGTCTCGGCGTCAGGCTGGCAGAAGTTCTGGATGATTCACTTGCCTGCAGGGTTGCCCAGCATCATGGCAGGGCTCGAGGTTGCGTCCACGTTGGCTGTCGTCGGTGCGTTGGTTGGTGAATTCGTCGGAGCGAACGCTGGACTCGGGTATCAGATCCTCATCGCCAATAGTCGACTCCGCACCGATCAGCTGTTTGCGGCCCTGACAGCCGTCGTGGTGATCGGCCTGGTCTTCTTCTTCACGATCAAGCTCATCGAACGCCTGCTCATCCGTCGAAGCGCCGATTCGGAACAAGAGCAAGTCGACCTGACCTCAGGAACTGCCTGAGGGCTAGAAAGACGGAGGCGTAATGACCCACAGAGTCTTGACCGGGGAGTCTCCAACCGCACGTGTCGAATGAGGCAGATGACTGGGGAAGTGAATTGAGTCCCCGGCCTCCAACCGATAGGCCTGGCCATTCACCTCGACTTCAAACGTCCCTTCCATCACAAAGCCGAGTTCTTCACCCTCGTGGGTATAGGTGTCAATGGTCGTCTCCTGTGACGGCTCGTACGTTGTGAGAATGACTTCCAGCTTCCCCTGCAGGTTCGGGGTCAGGAGTGCCGCCTGTGCGCCGTTTGGCCACTCGAGATGCTTCCTTTTATCGCTCGGCACGACTCGGACACCGTTCGACTCGTCGTCGTCCGGTGCGTCGCTCTTCTGCGCGTCGTCGTGGAACAGGTCAGCAAGCGTTATGCCAAGTACTTCTGTGATCCGCTTCAGCGACCCAATGGAGGGTTGGGCCGAGCCGTTCTCGACTTGGCTCACGAAGCTCTTCGACAATTCCGCTGATTCGGCCACGTCCTGGAGCGTCAATCCCTTCTCACGGCGCAGCGCCTTCAAGCGGCTGGCGATGTCTATATCGAGCAAGTTCTGTCCCTCCGAAGTGAGGTCGTTGTGTTGAGTGGACGAGAGTTCAGCATAGTCGAACCGGCACGTCTTCCAGACCGGCAGATCGGGCGGTTTGTTCATGATTACTGAACAAGGAGTTGCAGTTCTCGGAGCGACTGGTCCGGTCGGCTACGAGATTGTGTCGAGGCTGTTGCGGGCAGGCACACGCCCAATGGCGGTTTCGAGAAGTGACGGCAAGCTTGCAGCCCTTCGTGAAGCAAATCCGGGAGTCCGAGTCAAGGCGATTGACCTCACGAAGGAACCCGTACCTCTGCGTGAGGTGGGAGACTCGCATCGGACCTTCATTGTCTGTGCAGGCGTCGACCCAGCCAATCTCAGCCTGCAAACCGAGATCATCAAGAACGTCATCGCTGCGAAACCGAAACGGCTCATCTACATATCGAGCTGCTGGAGCTACACGCCCCTCGTTTCCGAGGTCATCGACGAAAACCACCCTCGTGCGGCCACCGGCGCCATCAAGCACCGAGCGGCAGCAGAGGACGCAGTCGTCGGCGCCGGAGGAACCGTCCTTCACGTGCCCGACTTCTACGGCCCGCGGGTGCACACGTCACCCCTCCAACACGTGATCTCGAATGCTCTCAACAAAGAGCGCGTGACTTGGCCAGCCAACAGGGATGTCGTCAGAGAACACGTGTTTATCGGCGATCTCGGCGAGATCGTGACACGATCTATCGAGGCCGCACCTCAAGGCCGGTTCATTGTGCCCGGATCGGGCCCGATCAGCTTCGGAGAGATGATTGGTCAACTCGAGGCCGTGCTCGACCGTCCTATCCGCAGCCTGTCCCTGGGCCGAATACCCACTCCCATACTTCGACTGATCGACCCATGGTCGCGACACCTGGGGGAGGCACTCGATGAATACCGAAAACCGGTCAGATACAACGGCTCACTCCTCCGGTCTCATATCGGCAACCCCCCAACTACTCGCTACGAGGACGGAATCTCATCCACCATCGAGTGGATGCGCGCCACGAAAGCGAGCGCGTGAATCACGGTGAGCACTGTGCGCCTTCTTTTTGGCGGTGCACCAGCCAAAGCCGGGCTCCAATTAGGGCGAGGCACCACAGTCGTTGTCTCGGAAGGCATAGTCGTCGGTGTCGAAACCGGCCGCGGAGCGATGACGAGAAGGACCGTTGCTTTCTCCGACGGAGTGGCAACAGCACCGTTCGTCGACGCTCACGCGCACATCGGCACCGGCATATCGAAGTACGGCGTCGAGCGCCCCGACCGTCCTCTGCGATTGCTATCTCAAGGCGATGCCGGTCCGAACAACATCAAACGAATCCGAAGCACCGCTCCGCCCGGAACCCGATACGCGTTGAGCCTCGCGGCAAACGGAGAGGAATCGGACGCTCCATGCTACGAATCATCCAACCTCGACCCGGAAGGAGTCACAAGAGCCGTCCATGAGTCCGGCAGTGACATCTGGGGCATCTCGGTCAACCTCGATCCCGGTGCGCTAGGCACGACACAAGCCGATCCGGTCTTTTCGGCGTCCCTTCGAGTCGCCATTGAGCTGGGCCTGCCACTGGTTCTCGGAACCGGGTCCATCTCACAAGGAGACGTCACTGGCCACATCGACGCCCTACGCCCAGGCGACGTGATCACCTACCTGTTCCGTGGGGGCGACTCAGATCTCTTCAAGAGACAGGACACCATCGATGCCCTGGGGAGAGCAAGGCGAAGAGGTGTGCATTTGGATGCGAGTCACGGAGCGTATTCGTTCGACTTCGCTGTCGCGCGGCGGGCAATCGCTCTCGGGCTTGCTCCGGACACGCTCTCATCAGACCAATCAACCATGTGTGGGGAGGTGCCCTTCTCCCTCCAGCACGCCGCCGTGGGGAAGGCCATGGCCGCTGGCATGAGTGTCGAGGATGCTCTGGCGGCCTGTACGGCGCGTCCGGGGTCTTTGCTCAATGTGGCTGCGAGTCTTCCTGTCCCTGGCCAATCTGCAGACTTTGACGTCGTCAGTTGGAACAACGCACGCCCAGATGAGGCCTCGCCAACGCTTCGATTGGTCGCCACAGTGCGGGGTGGAGAAGTGAAGCGGTTTGCGAGCAGTCAAGGCGTTTGACTCTCGTTTGACGCGAACCACTTGACCGCCCGAATCCTCAAGGCCACGGGTCACCCTATTGGAGTGTGGCCGCCAGCGTACCTCGGCTGTTCGACGCTCACTTCAGCCGCTATGGGCGCATGGCGACGGGTCTCTCTAACCAATCGCAGCGCTTTCGGAGGACATCGGGTTTGGGTACGTTCTGCGGTCGAGTCCACGATTCATGAGGAGATCCTCACGAATCGTGAAAGTCAACAGTTTCAATCCCACTGCCGACTCCCGGGCAGTGCGATTCCGGGGCGGTTGCCACCAGCACCTAGTCCAGATTCACGTGGTCCCGCCAGGAGTGGTTGGGTTGATAGCCGAGTTCTGTCCTGGCCTTCTCGATTGATAGGAGCGTCTCGTGCCCTTCGATCGGCCGTGTGGTCGGCACATCCGGATAGACCTCGTTGAGCAGCTCGGCGCTTGGTCTTGTCATGCACGTGTCTGCAGCCGCCACCAGGTAGGCATCGGCTCCCGACGTTGGACTGGTGAGGGCCAGCCGGGCAGCTTGTGCCACATCTCGCGCATCGACGTAACCCCACAGGTTCCACGACCGGATGCCGGGATCGTCCCAGAAGCTCGGAAACCGCTGGTAGTCATCGGGCTCCATGATGTTGGAGATTCGCAGGGCCGTGAAAGGAGTTCCCGACCACCTCGTGAACTGTGCGGCGATCTCCTCGCCGACCAGCTTGGAAAGCGCATAGTGCGATTCGGGCAGGCGGACGTGATCCTCATCGATTGGCGCATACCGCGGCCGTTCACGTTGAAAAGGCAGCCCTATCAGGGTCTCCGAGGACGCCCACACGACCTTCTCGAGCCCCAACTTCGTCGCCGCCGAGAACACGTTGTACGTCGACAGGGTGTTGATTCGAAACGTCTCCCCGTCGGTGTGCACGTCCGGCGCCGGGATGGCCGCGAGATGGACCACGGCGTCGAATCCGTACAGAGCCTCCACGGTTTGACCCAGGTCGGTCAGATCGGCCAGGAGTGTTGGAGCATCGGGGCTCCTGGAAGTGGCCACGTCGATGTCGACGCCTTCGATGCCCGCGGCACGCAGGTCGGCCAAGACGGCGCGACCCGCCTTCCCGGAACCACCCGTCACCGCCACTCTCGTCACACTCATCAGAACCTCCACTTCCACTGTATGACGCGCGCAAGCTCTGAGATACCGCTCAGTTGAGGCCCAGGACGGTCAGAATGGCCGCGCCCACACCCCACTGTTCTTCGGAGGAGAGGTGGCCGGCCAACTCCACGAGGCGTTCGACTGCTCCCATCTGCTCCACAAGGACTCTCGTGTCCAGACCTTCGACCTCGATCTCGGGCCGGAAGCAAGCGCTTCGTGCGTTGGTCGACGTGGGGCGATCAGAACCACGGACCGGGGGAGAACGGCGTCGGATTGGATGACCCCCCGTAGTGTTTCCCCTGTTGTCTGTGTCCGATGCCCTTGGGAAGGCGAAGGCCGAAGATGTCACCCCGGCGCACGCAGGCTCTCCATGATCTCGGCCACCTCGAGCATCTCGGCGCGGTCCAGCTCGTCTGCCTCGAGGGCTGCCACCTCGTCGGCTAGTGCCTTCATGTCGGCGTGTCCCGACGCGGCTTCCACGAGAGCCGAATATCGCCTCCGAACGCGACCGACCGGTTGCTTGCAGCCGCGCGAGAGCGCGCACCGCATCGTCGTCTAGGCGAACAGAGACCGCCTGAGCCATGCCCTCGATGTATGAAGTCGCGTCATACAGAGGATGGGAAGACCCGTGGGCTCAGGGTGTGGCTATGAGCTCCCCGCCCGTCACTCCCTGGATTTGCTCACAGGCGTCTTGGTCGGATGAGCAGGAGATGATCCAGTTGTTGCCAACGAGGAGAACTAGAGCGCCGGTGGCTTCGGCTTGAAGGGCAGCAGCACCTGTCTGGACGTCGTTGGGGTCGTAGATGAGGAGGGTGACATTGGCCGAGCAGTCGGCTTGTGCCAGGGCGCCCTCCACAGTCGGTGGGTCGTAGATCTTCATGGGCGCGGTGCAGAGATAGAAGGCCGCCTCGACGTCCAACTGCATCTCTCGAACGGTCCCATATGAGCCTTCGGCGACTGGCTCTGTAGCCGACGGCGAAGGCGGTGGCGTTGCCACCGGTCCTGTCGGTCCTGTCGTTGCCCCGGATGACCCGCCGCCACCGCAGGAAACGGTCGCAAGAGCAAGTACGACGATTCCAACGCTTCTTCGCATGCGGAGACCCTATCCGCTGGGCCAGAGTGATGTTGCCGGGCCCGTTGTCTTCAGATGCCGGTCGTGAGGGAGCGTGGAGCTGCGGTCTTGTCGTCGGAGGCTTTGACATGTCGACGCGGATCAACAGCACCGCCGAGATAGGCAACAACCGTCGAGGTGCTGACGCCGATGCTTATCTTGGGGAATTCGCCTCTGGTGAGCGGTTGGAAACTGCGGATCATCGCGAGCGGAGGCCGACTACGGCCATCAGCGATGAAAGGTCTCATGATGAGGATCAAGGAAGCGGCGACCGAGTTCTTGGCCAACAAGCGGATTGCGGTCACCGGGGTCTCTCGGACTCCTGAGAATCACGGGAGCAACGTCGTCTATAAACGGCTCAGGGAGCGCGGCTACGAGGTGTTCGCCATCAACCCCAATGCCGACGAGGTCGAGGGGGACAAGACCTATCCCGATCTGGCGTCGATTCCAGGTGGTGTCGACGCGGTGGTGATAGGCACACGGCCCGAGACCGCGGTGGCCACGATGCAAGAGTGCGCCGATCTGGGTATCGGCCAGGTGTGGATGCACCGGGCTTTCGGTGAAGGGAGCGTATCCGACGCGGCGACCGAAGCCGGGCGTCAGAAGAACATCACCGTGATAGACGGTGGGTGCCCATGCATGTTCGACCCTGCTGCTGATACCGGGCACAAGGTGATGAGGGCCATGCTGACCATTACCGGCAAGGTGCCCCGGGAGGTCTGAGCCCTCGCGCATGGACTAACGACCACCGCCGCATGATCGATCCGGCGAGGCTTCTCATCCCATCCGAACCTGCGAGACACAAAGCACACATGTGCCCCAAGCCCCGGTATTCAACTGACCCGGGCAGGGCCGGTCTACTCAGCCGGCCAGGGCGCGTATCTGGCGGACAGCGACGAGCAACGGGTCTAGGCTCGCCGCCTCCTCCTGGGCCACCGACCGCATGAGCTCATCGAGTCGGACGTGTCGGGCGGAGCGGTCTCGGCGGTAGGTCTCCAGCGCCTCTTCGACACCCAGCCCTTTCCCGGCCTCGAGCACGCGGTCGGCCAAATCGCGTCTCAGCTCGATCAGGTCACTCTGGATCGAGCGAACCGCCCATCTGTGCCATCTGGAGGAGGCTGCGATTTCGCTGACCTGGTGCTCCAACCAGTCGAGCCGGTAGCTGGTCCCGATGAGGATGAAGAGTTGTGCCACTTCGCTGACATCACGGTCGTGTGCCCGAGCCAGCTCGATTATGTCGGGGCCGTGGACCAGATCGTCGTGATGGGTGTGCTGGTGGGCCAACGCCGCGCTCACGCCCGCCTCGGTGAGGGCGGTCACCTCCCCGGTGTCCTCGGTCCAGTCGTGCCATTGCGGCTGACGGAGAAAGGACTCCAGCTCGGCGAAGGTCGCCTTGTCGGCTTCGAGCTGTCCTGCAGTTGGTATCTCCCGGGGCCCGGCCAGATACCACCGGGCAACCGACTCGACGAGCCAGTCGATCGCCTCGAGCATCTGTCTCCGCAGCGCGGGATCGACCGTCGGATCCAGCTGCTCCACTGCCGCCAACCTCTCGTCGGCTCCGATCAGGTTGCGGGCGGCGCGATAAGCAGCGACGACCTGGGGTCGGGTGGCGCCGGTCTCCACGACCAGCCTGTTGACGAACGTGATCCCCTGGACGTTGAGGATATGGCTGGCTAGAACCGTGGCCAGGATCTCGCGACGGAGTGGATGGCTCCAGATCAGGCGCTCGAAGCGTTTGGCGACGTGATCGGGGAAGTAGGCGATCACCTCGTCCTCCAGCTCGGTGCCTTCGAGCGCCTCGGAGTCGATGAGGGCATTCTTGAGATCCTGCTTGGCGTAGGCGAGGAGGACCGCCAGCTCGGGTCGGGTCAGGCCTCGGCCGTCGCGTGCCCGCTCGGCCATGACTTCGGATTCGGGAAGCGATTCGAGCTCGCGGTCGAGCAGGCCGTGGCGTTCGAGACTTCGCATGAGCTCTTCGTACGCATCCAGGTTCTCCGCCGACCACTCCTCGTCCTGGGAGAGAACCAGCGCCTGGTCGTGATTGTCCTGAAGTACCCGTGTTGTCACGTCGTCGGTGGCGTCGAAGATGAGCTTTGTCCGCTCTGATGCTTCGAGCTCACCCGCCTCCTCCGCCATGCCGAGGAGGATCTTCAGGTTCACCTCGCGATCGGAGGTGTCGACGCCACCGGAGTTGTCGATGAAGTCTGTGTTGATCCGCCCCCCATTCGTGGCGTATTCGATACGGGCGAGCTGGGTGAAGCCGAGGTTTCCTCCTTCGCCCACGACCGAACAACGAAGATCGGCGGCGTCGATTCGCACATCGTCGTTGTTGCGGTCGAGACAGTCGGCGTGGGACTCGCTCGTCGCCTTCACGTAGGTCCCGATACCGCCGTTCCAGAGAAGATCGACCGGCGCCTTCAATATGACGCTCACCAGCTCGTCGGGTGTCAGAGAACCGGCGTCGGTTCCCAGTGCCAGCTTCATCTCGTCGGTGAGGTCGATACGTTTCGCCCGTCGACTCCACACGCCACCGCCGGTTGAGATCAGCGACCGGTCGTACTCCTGCCAGGTCGACTCGGGCATGTCAAAGAGACGTCTTCGCTCGGCGAAGGCTGCGGTCGGCTCCGGATTCGGGTCTACGAAGATGTCACGATGGTCGAAGGCGGCGACGACCCGGAGGTGGGGGGATTGCAGCATCCCGTTCCCGAACACGTCACCGGACATGTCACCGATGCCCACTACCGATATCGGATGGGTCTGGGCGTCGACGGACATGTCGGCAAAGTGCCGTTTCACCGACTCCCAGGCACCACGTGCGGTTATGCCCAGCGCTTTGTGGTCGTAGCCCTCGGAGCCACCCGAGGCGAACGCGTCACGTAGCCAGAATCGGTAGGAGGCGGCGATCTCGTTGGCAGTGTCTGACAGTGCGGCGGTGCCACGGTCGGCCGCCACCACCAAATAGGGGTCGGCCTGGTCGTGGCGGCGGACATGGGCGGGAGCCACGACTTCGCCGGCGACCATGTTGTCGGTCACGTCGAGCAGGCCACC
>JASFVB010000045.1:0-14353 GCA_050050035.1 Acidimicrobiia bacterium
ATTCCGTGGGTGGCGCTCGTCATCGACGCCTGGTCCCCGATCAGGGACAACTCGTTCCTCTGGCACGTCAGGGCAGGTGAGCTGCAGATCGATGCCGCTGCGGTGCTCACGGCCGATCCCTTCTCGTTCACGATGCTCGGGGAGAGCTGGTTGACCCAGAGCTGGCTCGCGGAGCTCCTCTACTCGTGGGCCGAGACTTCGTTTGGGGGCCTCGGGTTCGTGCCGTGGCTGCTTCTCTCGATGACGACCGTCACGTTCGGATGCATCGGGCTGGTGGCCTATCGACGCTCGCAGAGTGTTCCGACGACCGCCGTCGTGCTTCTGCTCAGCGTGGTCCTGATGATCTCTTTCCTGGTGCCAAGACCGGTCGTTTTCTCGTTTGCCCTGTTCGGCCTGACCATCGTGGCATGGGAGATACCACGAGGCCGCTGGGCGCTGCCCTTCATCTTCTGGGTCTGGGCGTCGGTGCACGGCACTTTCGCCATCGGTTTGGCTTATGTCGGTCTGATGCTGATCGCGGAGAGAGAGTGGAAGTGGCTGCCCACCGCGATTGTCTCGGGGCTGATCACACTTGCCACCGCCCACGGGCTCGGCGTGGTCACGATGCTCCTCGATTTCGCCGGGAGTCGAGACACCTTGTCGCTGCTCAGCGAGTGGCAGAGACCCGGTCTCGACTCGCCGGTCTTCGCGCCATTCGTGATCGGGTTGTTGTTGATCGCATTCGCCGTGGCGCGCCGCAGGATCTCATGGTGGTATCTATTCGTAGCCATGCCTTTCGCGGCCCTGGGAGTCACGGCACTGCGGGCAGTGCCGCCGGCGTGGCTCGGTTTGGTCGCGGTGCTGGCGTTGGCCATCGGCCCGTTGACCTTGGGCGGCTCGCGGAGGATCTCGACCATCCCGGCGATGGTGTTCGCCGCCGTCGTGTTGGTGCTGCCGTTCCTGGTTCGTGGCGACGGACGGCTGGCGGAGACGAGGTTCCCAGTCGCTGCGGCGGATGAGCTCGAGGACGTCCGTACCTTTCACGACGACAGGGCGGGCGGATACCTGATCTGGGCACGTGGACCCGAGTTCGGGGTGTACATCGACGACCGGGCCGAGCTCTATGGGGAGAGGATGGCGGAGTACGTGTCGGTGAGAGACGGTGACACAGAGTGGCAGCCGGTGTTCGAGCGTGACCAGATCTCACAGGTGTTGCTTCCGGTCGGTTCCGAACTCGCCAAGGACATAGCGGACTCGGGGTGGGTGTCTTCCTATCAGGACGACGAATTCGTCGTCCTGAGGCCCTGAGCGGCCTCTCACGGCCTCAGGAGACGTCGAAAGGCTCCCATGTGGTGCCACTGAGACCTGTGTGGCGTGTGAGAACGGGTCCAAACAGCAGAAAGACCCGCCGAAGCGGGCCTTTCCGTCTAGATGCTTTGTTACTAGTCGAGGCTAGAACCGATCTCGCTGAAGGTCTCGGAGACCGCATCACCGGCGAGTGACACTGCAACCAGCGCCACAATGGCGATCAGTACAACGAGCAGGGCATACTCAACCATCGAGGCACCCTTCTCATCCTTCAACCAGGTCGTTGCCTTGGTCCACAGAGCAAGCATTTGAACCCCTCCTTGGGTCAGACATTTACTGGCTTGCAGTGGGCAAATTAGCCCACAAGGCGCCCGAAACAATGGGTCCCGGGAACCATCAGCTACGAACCGGCATTCACCAAGTCGGAGCTGATCTCGGAATAGGTCTCCGAGAGCGCACTTCCAGCGAGTTCCACCGCGACGAATGCAACGATGGCGATCAAAACAACGAGGAGTGCGTACTCGACCATCGAGGCGCCTTTCTCGGTATTCAGATATGTCATCAAGCGGGTCACGAACGTCCCTCCTGTAAGTTGCAATAAAGACTACGGCCGATTTCAGGCCGTACTGATGGGCCTAGCGGCTCATAACGGCGATCAGGAGGGATTGGCGATCCCGAGACGTATCGCCTCGATGGCGGCCTGTGTGCGGTCGCTGACAGCCAGTTTCTGGAATATCGACGCCAAATGGTTCTTGACCGTCTTGGGCGAGATGTAGAGACGGTCCGACAGCTCATCGGTCGCCGAGACCCCGACGGCGAGGAGCTGGAGGATCTCCCGCTCTCTGGCGGTCAACGATGCGGCCCCGGGGTCGAGTTGGGCCTCCCGGTAAGTCTCCAGGAGCTCGTCGCGTTGCTCGTCGTTGAGCTCCAGCAAGTTCTTGCCGTCGGCAACGGCCCTGACGGCAGCCGCCAGCGTCGTCAGCGGTACCCCTTTCGAGAAGAAACCTCTCGCGCCCGCTTCCGAAGCCCTGAGACGTTGCTCATCGGAAGCGTGCATGGAGACGACGATCGCCCGGGACTGAAGCCCGAGGGTCGAGATCGTGTCGATGCCATCTCCGCCCGGCATCTCGATGTCGACGATGCAGACTTCGGCCGGCTGAGTCATCAATGCCTCCTCGAGAGCCGGGCCGGAGTCGACGACGCCGACCACACGTGCGTCGGGGAGGCTGTTCAGCGCCTGGCTGAGCCCCTCTGCGAACAACTGATGATCGTCAGCGACCATTACACGGATCATCGCGACCCCCATTCAACAGTCACTGCGGTCCCCACACCTGGCTTTGAGTCGAATTTGATGGTGGCGCCGATCTTGGTGGCCCGCTCACGCATGCCGGTGAGACCGAAGTGACCTTCGGGCTCGTGATCGGGGTCGAATCCCGTCCCATCGTCGACGATGGCACAACTCCCGAAAGCGCGGTCGACCTGACCCGAGATGACGATCTTGGTGGCTGCGGAGTGCCGATGTGCGTTCCGTGCGGCCTCCGAGATGATCGACGTGAGATCGCCGATCTGGGCGGGTCGCGGCGGCCGACGCTCATCGAGGTCCACCACGACGGGAGGCTCGCCTTCGAGAAAGGATGTCGCCTGGAGTATCCGCGCCGTGAGCGTTGGCCCAGGAGCGTTGCGGAGGTCGGCCACCGACGCCCGGACGTCTTCGACGAGCTTGGTGACGTTTGAGCGGAGGACCTGGAGGTCCGCAGCGACGTCGGGCCGCCCGGCCTGCTGCATGGCCGTCATGTCGAGCGCAAGACCGAGGGAGGCGAGGGAAGGGCCGATCTCGTCGTGCATCTCCCTGGCAAGACGGGTTCGCTCCTCGGCCACGGCGGAACCGACGATGTCCTGGAGCAGCTGTACGTTGGCGAAGGCAACGCTGACCGGGTGGATGATGGCGGCCACCTCGGCGAGCTGGCCGGGCGAGAGTGGCTCGCTGGTGGTCAACTCGAGATGCCCGACCTCTGTGTCGGACGTCGACAACGGTATGTCGTAGACGTGGCCTTCGTCATCGGGGATGCCTCGCGCCGCGAGCACCACAGGCCCGTCTTCGTGAGTGACTGCCAGCTTCCCGGCGGAGCCGGGAAAGCGTTCCCGAATCGTATCGAGCGTGTCGGCGCCGACTTCCACGGCGTTCAATCGGCCGGTCGACACATCCTCGGACAGCTTGAGCAGGCCGTTGTGGATCTCCTCGAGCCTCGCCAGTCTCTGGGTTGCCGATTCCTTCTCATGAGCCAGTGTCGTCGCCTGAAGGTGGATGTCCTCGAGCAGTTTGCGGATGACACCGACCAAGAGGACAAACACCAGGTAGAGGGCGATCGCGGGTGCGGCCTCTATGAACTCCTCGCCGTTGGCCAGGGTCACCAGCGAGAGAAGGGCTCCGGAGAGGGCTCCTGTCATCAAGCCGGAGCGGAATCCCCCATAGAGAGTCGCAAAGATGGGTGGTCCCATGGAGAGCAGCAGGTAGGGGCTGTTGGCCCCACCGGTCATTGTCATCGCGACGAGGACGACGATTGCACCCGTGAGCGAGATCGTCTCGCCGCCGAACCTGACACGGAACCTGGACTCGGGCAGGAGTGTGGTGCCTATGACGTAGCCGCCCGCCACGGCCAGCGCGCCGAGCGAAACCCCCGATCCGCCGGATGCGACCAGGGAGGAGATGATGCCAACCGTGAGTGCGACCCACTGTCCGATCACGACCGTGCGGTGGACCCGCGATTCCCAGGGGGCAGGCATCGCCAGCATGCGCAGAGGCTACCGTCGGCCCACGTGACTACTCAGCACCGTCACTGGATACTCGGTGGTGGCCTCGCCTCGGGGAAGAGCCTGGTGAGGACCATGTTGGCGGAGAAGGGCATTGCCACAGTCGATGCCGATGAGGTCGGTCACGACGTGCTGGGGCGAGATGGCCCGGCGTTTGACGAGGTGGCCTCCCGTTGGCCCGAGGTGGTGGTCGAGGGCGTCATAGACCGGTCGGCTCTTGCGGCGATCGTCTTCGGCGAGCGCGATGAGCTGGAGGCTTTGGAGTCGATCACACACCCCCATATCTTCGACACGATTCGGGCCCGGGTGGAGCGGCTTCAGCCTCCGGTCGTCGTCGAGATCCCACTGCTCAGGGAGGGGCTGGGCGGTGAATGGCACCGGCTGGTCGTGGACAGCCGGGACGACGTGAAGCTGGCCCGGGCCGTCGAGAGGGGACTGGGCGAGTCTGATGCGAGGGCTCGTCTCAATGCCCAGCCATCTCGATCCGCGTGGCTCGCGGCCGCAGACCTCGTCATTCCCAATCATGGCTCGGTCGACGAGCTGCGGATCGTGGTCGATTCCGCGGCCGGCCATCTCTGACGACTAGTCGCTCCTGGAGATCACGCCATCGACCAGACGTTCCCCGATCTGGGTGACCGTGGAACGGCTCACGGGCTCGACGCTCCGCAAACCGATGACAAAGCCCGGCTCGCTCGATGGAAGCTCGACTTGGATGGCGCAGGCCACGATCGCTCTCAACGTCAACATGTTGGTCGCCATCTCGGGGCCCGTGCAGTCCGGGGGCATCCGATACGACAGAAACGCCCCGAGCCGCTCGGCGATGTCGGCGTCAGTCCACTCTGAGGTGTCTCTGGAAAGCTGGTCGCGCGTAGCCGTCCCATGATCGCCGATGATCATGATGGCGGTGTTCGGGCCGACGCGGTCAACGATCCTCGCCAGCATCCCGTCGACGCAAGCGAGCTGACTGCTCACGTTGTCAGGATCTTCGGTGTCGATCCGCTCGACGGGCGGTCTGAGTATGCACTCCTCGTCGACGACGAACGGCGAGTGAGGGAGCATCATGTGGGCATAGACGAAGTCGTGCCGGCCGTCGTCGAATACGTCGAGACTCACCAGCTGATCCACGACCGTCTTCGAGTTTCCCACGTTCTGTGACGCCCAGCGTGATTCCATCACGGGGCCGAGTGCGCTTGCGCCGAGGAGTTGCCAGTTGATCTCGTCGGGCCACGAGCTGTCGAGACAGACGTCGGCTCTTCCGCAGATGTCGCCATTCCATCCGCTTTCGATGTGGATGTAGTCGAAGCCGGCTGTGCGGAGCGCTCCGGCCGTGAAGTTCTCACCACGCAAGACCGCATGGTTCGTCCTCTGGTTCTGCCAGTCCTGGTCGGCAGTCGTGTCGACGACCTGGGTCAGCTGCAACAGCGTGGGCAGCGCCACACTGGTGAAGGTGTTGTGTGACCACGAGACCGAAGGCGTGGTGAACCCTTCGGCTCCGAGCTTGGACCTGATCGGCTCCATGTCGTGCCCGAACCAGGACTCGGCGATCCACGCCATCGGGTATCCGTCAACGACCACGACCACGATGTCTTCGATCTGGCCCGTGGCGACTGCATCGGTGGGCGACTCCACCGTGATCAGCGGATACGCCTTGCTCTTTTGCACATGAGATGCGACGAGTTGAAAGATCGGCACCACCAAGGTGATGGCGATGACGATGAGGGCGGTCTTTCGCGCTGCCTCCGCAGTGGCTCGAAGCGAAACCGTCACGACGGCCATGGCGACCGCGGCGAAGACCAGAAACGGCACGGGCTCGTCGATCGAGCCCCAGTCGAGAATGGCGAAGACCACGGCCCCGACCACGAATGCGGATGCGATGGCCCTGCCCGAAGCCCGCAAGGCGATGGCGAACACACCCAAGGCCACGAGGAGCTCGATGATCACCGTCGTCAGCATGTCTTGGGGGGCGGCGAGGTCCCAAGCGTTGTCTGCCCAGAAGATGAGGGGCCTGTAGAGGACGGCACCCATGACGACGAGCACTCCGATGTAGACGTCGCGTCTGTGCTCTCTGTCTCGATCCACCTCGGTGTTTTCGGAGTCCCGGCTCAACCCTTGAGGATCTGTCATGGGTGAGAACTACTCTCGCAGTGTGCCCCGATTCGAAGTGGTATCCGAGTACGAGCCGGCCGGTGATCAGCCCAAGGCGATCGAGATGCTCGCCGAGGGCGTCCTGAGAGGAGATCGTTTCCAGACCCTCCTCGGCATCACCGGATCGGGGAAGTCGGCCACCATCGCCTGGACCATCGAGAAGGTGCAGAAACCGACGCTCGTGCTTGCTCCCAACAAGGCGCTGGCGGCACAGCTCGCCAACGAGTTCCGTCAGCTGTTCCCCCACAATCGTGTCGAGTACTTCGTCTCCTACTACGACTACTACCAACCCGAGGCCTATATCCCGCAGACGGACACGTTCATCGAGAAGGACGCGACCATCAACGACGAGATCGACCGGCTCCGTCACTCGGCGACGGCGGGGCTTCTGGTTCGGGACGACGTCATCATCGTTGCTTCGGTGTCGGCGATCTACGGCTTGGGATCACCCGAGCAGTACGAGGGACAACTCCTTCGCCTCGTCCAGGGGGTCGAGTACCCGATGGGTGATGCCATCAAGCGACTCGTCGACATCCAATACGAGCGCAACGAGGTCAATCTCACTCGCGGCAAGTTCCGTGTGCGCGGCGACACCCTCGAAGTGTTCCCTTCCTACGAGGAGACCATCGTTCGCGTCCAGTTCTGGGGCGACGAGATTGAGCGGATCCTGCGTCTCAACCCGGTGACCGGGGAGGTAGTCGAGGAGCTGACCGAGCTGTTCGTGTTCCCGGCGACTCACTACGTGACGGAGAGGGAGCGGTTGCTGCGGGCCATAGCCGGGATCGAGGAGGAGTTGTCCGAGAATCTGGCGCTGCTGGAGAGACAGGGCAAGATGCTGGAGGCCCAGAGACTGCGCATGCGCACCAACTACGACCTGGAGATGATGCGTGAGGTCGGGTTCTGCTCCGGAATCGAGAACTACTCACGTCACCTCGACGGCCGGGATCCTGGAGAGGCGCCATACACGCTGCTCGACTATTTCCCCGACGACTACCTGACGATCATCGACGAGTCACACGTGACGGTCCCACAAATCGGGGGCCAGTACGAAGGTGATCGCTCTCGCAAGGATGTCCTCGTGGAGCATGGCTTCCGTCTCCCCTCCGCAAAGGACAACAGACCGCTCCGGTTCGACGAGTGGCTCGAGAAGGCCAATCAGGTCGTGTTCCTGTCGGCCACTCCATCTGACTTCGAGATCGGCCATTCGATCCAGGTGGTGGAGCAGATCATCAGACCCACCGGCCTGGTCGACCCTGAAGTGATGATCAGACCCACCAAAGGCCAGATCGACGATCTTCTCGAGGAGATACGCAAGCGGGCCATCAACGAGCAACGTGTGCTGGTGACGACCCTCACCAAGAAGATGGCCGAGGACCTCACCGACTATCTGCTGGAGATGGGAGTCCGCGCCCGCTACATGCATTCCGAGATAGACACACTCGAGCGTGTGCAGATCATGCGGGAGCTGAGGCTCGGCGAGTTCGACGTGCTCGTCGGCATCAACCTGTTGCGTGAGGGGCTCGACCTTCCGGAGGTGTCGTTGGTGGCGATTCTCGACGCCGACAAAGAAGGGTTCTTGCGATCCGAGACGTCCCTGATCCAGATCATCGGAAGGGCGGCGCGCAACGTAGATGGTCAGGTCGTGATGTATGCGGACAATGTCACCGACTCCATGCAGAGGGCGATACACGAGACGAATCGTCGCCGCAGACTCCAACAGGAGTGGAACGAGGAGCACGGGATTGACCCCCAGACGGTGCGGAAGCGAGTCTCCGACATCCTCGAGCTGGTGCAGAGCGACGTTCCCGCGGCCGACCGTCGGAGACGAGAGGTGGAGAGACGCGCCCCCATCGATCTCGAAGGGGAGGACCTGGCGCGTCTCGTCATGAGCTTGGAGGAGGAGATGCACGAGGCGGCGAAGGATCTTCGCTTCGAGTACGCGGCGCGTCTCCGAGACGAGATCAACGAGCTGAAGCGGGAGCTACGCGAGGTGGCCGAGGCCGGCTAGGCCCTCAACGCGACTCACTGGATCGCTGACCTCGGCGAGGAGCCATGGGAAGACGCGATGAACCCTGACTTTGGCGAAGTAGACACTCAACAGCTCCTCCAGTGTGGAAGGGCCAAACGCCTGAACATGTTCAGGCTCGCGCCCCAGACGTCTTACGTGGGCGCCGGTGCCCATCAAGACCATGAGGGAGAACCAGGGTTCCCAGGGAACGCTCACCAGACCTCCAGCTGACACGACACGCGATATCTCTTTGAGGGCGGGGTTCGGGTCGAGGAGGTGCTCGAGGATCTCTATGGCGACGAAGTGCTCGAAAGCACCCGTCGTGAACGGCATGGAGTTGGCAGACGCGGCAACTGCCGTGAAGTGCGGATTGTCGTTGGCCACCATCAGGGCATCGACACGAACATCCAGCCCAACCACCGCCGCTGTCGCGTTTTCCCTCCAGAAGAGCCCTTCACCGGCTCCGACGTCGAGGATCGGTTGGCCGCTTGATTCCGGAAGCAGTGAATGGACTCTGTCTAGAAACCGCCGAAGAAGGACCCTCTTCAGCGGGTTCCTGGATTGGTATTTGCCGAGATTGCTCAACTGCCGGGCCGCCTGTGTGAGATCTCCCGCTCGGCTCGGTTCTCTGTTGGACCCGACCCGAAGTCGACCTGCCCGGCGGCCAATGGTCGAAATGGTGACTCCCTGCGTGCCTGGGTCGACACGAGGATCATCTCACCCAGCAGTCCGACCGCGAAAAGCTGCAGACCGGCCATCATCATCAAGATCGACAGCAACAACAGAGGCCTGTCTCCGATCGCCGCACCATTGACGAACTTGATCCAGGTCAGGTAACCGGCGATCACGAGGCCGACGAGTCCGACCAGCAACCCGGCACCACCCAGAATGTGGAGCGGTCGTCGACCGAATCTCGCGATGAATAGGACCGTTATCAGGTCCATCGGGCCGCGGAATACGCGGCCAGCCCCGAATCTCGACGTGCCGTGCTTCCGATGTCGATGGTTCACCGGAATCTCCGTGACCGTGAAGCCGGCCTCAACGGCCAGCACCGGGATGAGGCGATGTTGATCGCCCGTCAGGCGTAGTGCGTCCAACACCGATCTGCGATAGGCCTTGAAACCACTGTTGAAGTCGTGCAGGTCGACTCCGGACAGGCGTCGCACTGCCCAGCCGAACACCCGGCTCTGGAATCGTCTCGACCAGGAGTCTTTGCGGTCGGCCTTCCACCCATTGACCATGTCGAAGGATCTGAGGGCGTCGATCATCCTCGGGATCTCTGCCGGATCATCCTGAAGATCACCATCCATCGTGATCACGACATCGGCAGCCGGCGTGGCGTCAAAGCCAGCCTGGAGTGCCGCGCTCTTCCCCGCATTCCTGGGGGATCGGAGAACGCGGGCTCCAAGCCGAGATGCCTCGTCGGCGGATCCGTCGGTGCTGCCGTCGTCGACCACGACAACCTCGAAGTCGTAGGACAGCTCCGCCATGACCTCGTCGATCTGGCGCAGAAGCAGCGGGAGGCTCTGCGCCTCGTTCAAGACCGGGACGACGATTGAAACCAGCATCTGTCTCCGCATCGCTTATATGGACGGCCCCGCCTCAGGGCAACAACCTATCGGCATCGTTCCTATCGGTCATGAGTAAAAGTGGATCTGACACACCGGGCTCGGAATTCGTCGGCCCCGCCGCTGTGCAAGTGCTGCTCAGCTGGGCGAGGTCGTGGCAGCTGGGGCTCATCCTCGCCGTCCTGGCGATCGGGTTCGTGGCCGTCAGTTGGCGCTCGGTCGATTTCGATCAGCTGTTTGTACTGCCGCCGGGAGCGATCCTTGGATCGGCCGGCGCCTATGCGATGGCACTCGGCAGTATCGCATTGGCTGTGTGGCAGCCAGGCCCGCCGCCGCCGCGGACAGTGATTGGCTCGGGTCTCGCTGCGCAGATACTGAAATACGTGCCCGGTTCGGTCTGGCAAGGTCAGCGGATTCTCGGTGTCGCCGGGTGGCGGGCGCTCACCCGATTCACCGGCGTTGTCTTCGCTGCTGCGGGTATTGGCTTGGCGGTTTCGGGTGGAACGATCGCAGTCATAGCGGGCGTGTCCGTAGTCGCCGTCACGCTGACGATCTGCATTCGCTTCCTGAGTCCTGGTGAGGCGGCCTCGGTCGGCCTGGTGTCGGCTGTGACAGTCATCTCGATCGTCCTATCCGGGGCGTTTCTTGGCTGGGGTCTGGGAATCGACCCGATGGCGTCGGGGCGCGACGTAGTGGGAGCCTGGGGTCTGGGAGCATTGGCGGTGCCAATCCCGGCCGGAGTAGGGATCCGTGAGTTCTACTTCTCGGTGACGAACGACCCCGACGTGGGCGCTCAACTCGCCATCGGTTTTCGTGCGGTCACCCTCATCGTCGACGTCGTCGTTGGTTCTTTGGGTCTATGGATGAGTTGGAGAGTCAAAGACGAATCGTGACTCCGAGGGCGTGTGTCAAGGCCTGTGCCACGTGGCCTCACACGGATCGTTGGGCAGGCTCGTCACCCTCTTCCATACCGGAAGAGCGTCGTCTGCCCCGACGAGGTCGTAGTCGGAATCGAGCAAGGCTTGCCATTGATCGTCCCTCGATCTCAGGCTGATCACGATGTTTGGCGCCGGGCAGTCGAAGGTGACGACGTCCGCGTATTGGTCTAGATCGTCGGTGTCAGATCGATGGAGTGGCTCGGGGTACACAAATATGTTCTCTCTCTCGGAAAGATGGGGGACGAGATGTGACGGCGCCGTCAGACTGGTGGTTCGGTAGCCGTCGACGCGGCTCAACGACTCGATCGTCTCGTCGATCCTCGCCGTCAGTTCCGGGTCGTAGCGCCACGGGTTGGGCCCGTGTTGTGGAGGAAGAGGCCTGAGCACTCCGAACAGGAGCAGCATGGTCATCGACGCCGCGACAACCACCCGTGTGTTGGACCTCGCTTCGGGTGAAAGCGCCATGGCCAAGAGCAACAGCGGAACGAACATCATGTCGTAGTGGAAGTAGGTGGTCAGTGCGTTGCCCCCCTTGAAGACAAGCGCGAGCGCGGGGATCACAGCCGGCATGACAAGCCTCCATCGGATTAGCGACGGCATCACGCCGAACGGCACGAGGACGAAGAGCGCGCGGATCGCCAGGGAGGAGACACTGGAGGGGATCGACGGGACGGTGGTCTCGGCGGAGGTGGCGAAGAAGTAGCTGTCCGTCGGGGAGATTGCGGGGAGAACGCCCAGGAGTACCACCGCGGTTGCGGCGCCGAGAACAACGCCGGGTAGCACGAGAGCGCGCCAGGTGATGCGTCCTGCGAGAGCGAGCACTAGCGCCGCCAAACCCGCCCAGATCGCCAGATCCTCTCTGAACAAGAGCAGGCCCAGACCGGCGATCACGATGTGCACGGAGGTCGGCCTCTTGACCATCCAGAAGATGGCCCACATGAACACCGGGACGGCGAGATTCCACGGGCGGAACCCGTACCACGACCCTCCGATGATGGCTGGATGGATGGCATAGGCAGCGATGAACCAGCTCCTGGGCTTGCCCAATCGATCCGCCAATGCGGCAGCAGGGAACACTCCTGAGGCGATCAGGAGACTTTGGAGGACGATTTCGGGCACAGCGCCCCCCGGGACGACGGCCAGAACCGACAAGGGATAGAGAACCGGGCTGAAGTGCACGCCGAGAACGTGAGAAGCGATGATCGTGTTGAACGTCTCGCCATTGAGGATCAGCCAGAGACTCTGGTCGTAGATGGCCAGATCGAAGGCAGGCTGGAGGTAGTTGCGAAGCAGCCAGATCGAGGGGACGGCATACAGAGTGGACGCCACGACGAACCAGACCAGGACTCGAGCAGTGGCTCTGCGGGTCTGCTGCGGGTTGGCTGCCGTTGAAGTCACACGACCCAGTATCGCCCTCCGGGCCGACGGACTGAACGACCATGCGCGCCCGCGTTCTCGTCAGGCCCGTTCCTCAAGCTTGCCGGGGAGCGCGTCGATAGTCCGTCCATGGAATTCGTGTTCGCATATCTCGACGCGGGCTCAGGCGCCCTCATCCTTCAACTGATCGTCGGTGGTGCGGCTGGTGTGGCTGCCTTCGTCCGGTACCGGTGGCACCGTCTCACCGGGAGACCGAAGGGTCAGCCCGAGCCCGAGTCGGCCACACCCTCTCCAACTGAAATCGACGGCTGATCTCGCATCACGGTGGTCCGGCTGAATCCACCGTTCGGAGGGTGCCGATGCCAAGCTTCGTGCCCCTAGAAGAGACTGACGACGAGGAGGTTGCCGTCCGACCGTTCCGCTTGAGCGCCCTTGGCCTCAGTGCCTCGGATGCGGTCCTGCTCGCCATCCCCGCCTTCTGGGCCCCGGCCCGTCTCCTGTCGCACAACTTCGCCGGGATCCCCCACCTGGAGAGACACCTGTTCATCTTCTTGGTCCTTTGGGTACTTGGGCTCGCCATGGCCGCCCTGGCGATCCGCGCCGGTGTGTCGCCTCGTGCCGCGGTCCATACGACGTTCGTGGTAGTGGCTGCGTTGGTCTCGGGCGGATCGCTGATGCGTCAGCTGGGGTCGCTCGTCGGGTGGGCCGTGTTGGTCGTGCTGGTCGTCGTGGTCGGCGTCCTCACCCACCGGATGGAGGACAGCTTCATCCTGCGCGCCGTGGTCATAGGCGTGGCCGTGGCCATGCTCGCGGGACCGCTCGTCAGCACCTTCAGGACGGCAGCTGCCTACGGGCCAGATACCACGGATCTGCCGGGGTCGGTTGATCTCGAGCTGAGCGCGCGACCAGACATCTGGTTCGTTGTGCTCGACGGATACCCAGGCCGACTGGCCATGACCGCCACTCACGGTGTCGCTGAGGATGAGCAGATGCTTGCCCGCCTCGATGCCAGTGGCTTCATTGTGCCCCGGTCCGCGTGGACGTCGTATCCGAACACGAAGCTGTCGGTGCCGAGCATGATGGAAATGGGTTATCCAGCCGAGGATTGGATAGACAACGGCGCGACAACACAGACGCTCTACAACGTCATCTCCGGAGACAACAACTTGGTCGATGTCTTGCAGCGCAACGGCTACGAGACATACATGGTCGAGTCGGGGTGGAGCGGGAGCTCTTGTGGGTCGTCCTACGACCACTGTGTGGCTGCCCCCTACTACGACGCCGGGATGAACTTCGTCGCGTACAACTCTGTAGTAGGCGATCAGCCGTTCGTGCGTCCGGGCGTCGCACTCGCCCTGGGTGCTCAGCACACTATGGAATGGCTCGCCGACGGTGTCGGCGTCGTTCGCAACGACAATCATCCCTCATTCGTCTTCGCTCACCTGGTCGCGCCGCACCCCCCGTTCTTTTTGGACGAGTCGTGCGACATGGTCATCGAAAGAGACCGCGACGGGTTCTTCTTTCCATTCCCAGATGTCGACCTCGAGCACCGTGAGCGCTACTTCGCGGAACAGTTGGCATGCGTCGACTCGTTTGTGGAGCAGTTCGTCGACCTCATCGGCGCCGATGACGTGATCGTCCTCACCGCAGACCACGGGACCGGGCGAGCGGCGCAGATGGGGACCGACCCCGAGGAGTGGACCGAGTCGGCGGTGCGTGAGCGGATGAATCCCTTCGTGGCCGTGCGTTTCCCGGGCGAATGTGCGATCGACGACCCCCTCGTACTCCCCAATCTGATGCGGAACGTCTTGTCCTGCTTGTCGGAGGAGAGCCTGGGCGACGTCCCCGAGCGGATCTTCATCGGCCCGAACACCGAGCTCAGTCCGGACCTGAGACAAGGACTGCTGACAAGCGGCCTGTGACTCCGCACGACGTGCTTACCTCGGGATGCGACCGGACCTAGTTGCCGAATGAGAGGACTCATGCGTTCCGACGCGTCGGGCGAAGCCGAGGCCACCACTGCTGTTCCGGAGGATCAGCAGCTTCTACTGGTGGCATCCGCGCTGGTGTTGGTTGCGATTCTTGTATACGCGGTTTGGGTCTTCTCAGGGGAGGTCGACCCCTTCGCTACGGACGCGACGGCAGACTGGCTTGTCGTCAACGCGGCTGTCGATGGTCTCGACCCGTACGAAGACCTTCAGACTCTGGGTCAGAGCTAC
>JASFVB010000046.1:0-14115 GCA_050050035.1 Acidimicrobiia bacterium
GTCGAAATCGTCCCGCCAGTACTCGACCAGATCGCGCATGTATGCGGGATCAGATCCGTAGAGCCATCCTGAGCCCGGAATCTCGTCCGGCCAGCGGGTCCGGGAGAGGCGTTGACGGAGATCGTCCAACAGCTCATCCGCGACGTCGAGCTGGAACAGTCTGGGTGTACTAATCCTCGCGATCCCTTCCCGGCTTCGTGATATGCAACCTCACATCACGACGATGTCGTCACCGACGTTGATTACGCCATCGGTGAGAATGTCTGCGTTGAGACCGCCGCGGTGGAGGAGGGCCTTGATGATGCCTGGCCGCGTCAGATCCTGGAGGTGCCGGCATGGCTCGCAGATCTCGACGCCGAAGCACTCGACGTCACCAATTCGAAAGCGCTTGCCGATCAGATCGTCGATCTCGACACCGGAGACCGTGAGCTGGCGACGTGTCTGCCCGGGTTCCAGCCCAACATCTGCAACTACCGCCTCGTCTATCAGGGTCAATGCCAGACCGGACTTTGCGCCCCGCTCGAAGAAATGTCGATCTCCTTCGAGGCCTTTCCCAGCTATTGCCCGTACCTTGTCAACGGACCGGAGCTCCGGTGATTCGGGGGGGCGGATGTGAATCGCGAGCACGGGCACGAGAAACCTCCATCATTCATCGTGTCCTTTGGGGCACGCCCAAGGGACCGTAGATAGTCGAACATCGAATGTCAATTTCCTAACCGTTTCGCCCTTGTTCGTGGTCGACGCCCGGCCGCATGCCCACGTCGTGACTCGATTGCCGCAGATTGCTCATGAGAATCTGGCGAGCTACCGGCGGCTCCGGCTGTCCGAAGTAGAACCAGCCCGCACAATGTTGTTGCGGCCGCGATGCCGAACACGGCGCCGTAGCCCCAGAGCGAGGCGACCACACCGAGCACCGCCACCCCGCTGGCCATCCCTATCGATTCGCCGGCCTTGAGACTGCCGACGGCTGCGCTGCGCTCGTCCGCCGATGCTCGGTTGACAGCCAACACGAAGAGCGCCGGGTAGAGGAGGGCATGCCCGATTCCGAAGCTGGCCGCCCCTGCGTACAGGGCGATCGGGTGTGGAAACACGGCCGGCAGGGCGAACCCGAGCGCAGCGAAGGCGAGACCCACTGACGACGCATCGCGCGCTCCGAGGCGGTCGGGAAGTCTACGCCCGAACACTCGAATCGCGACGAGTACTGCCGCATTGACGAGCATCACCAGTCCTGCACCCGCCATGCCGAGCTCCAGTGCGTAGAGAGGCGCGTAGACGAGCAATGCAGTGAACCCGAAGATCTCCAGGGCGAGCACCAACCCGGGAAGTGCAGCTGCGCGACTGAGCAGGGACGACGCCGAGCGTGGTTGTGCCGAACGCCGCCGCGTTTCGGGAAGGGCAAGAGCTGTTGCTGCACCAGCGGCGCTGAATGCGGCACAGACGATCCAGACGGTCTCGAAGGAGTGAGCGCGTAGGACGAAGTCTCCGATCGTCGGACCGAGCCCCATGCCCGCCCAGGTCGACAGGGAGAAGATGCTGTAGGCCTCGCCGCGCTTGCCCTCGGGGGCGAGGTCACTGACGACCGTGAGCGCGCCGATGATGAACGCTGCGTCGCCGATCGCGGCGACGGCGCGTAGTCCCATCAACTTCGCCGGAGTGTCGGCCAGTGTGAACAGGCTGATCGCAATGCCGAAGAGGATGGGCCCACCAACGAGCAGCAAACGACGACCACGTTGATCAGCGATACCGCCGACGATCGGCTGGAGCAGCGCCGCCGCGATCAGTGCTCCGCTCATCACGATCCCGACAGCTATGTCGCTTCCTCCGAGAGGTCCTGTGACGAACAACGGCAGCACAGGGAACAGGGCAGCCCATGCGATCGTCGTCAGTAGGGAGTAGAGCCAGATGACTGTCAACGACCGTTTGCGCGATGTGTCGATTTGGGATGTCATCGGTGATGGCGGCCCAGGCACCGGGGAGTTGAAAGCTGGTTCAAGCGGGGCGTAATGACCACGCGGTCGCCGTTAGGCGGGCGTTTCGAAAACTGCGGGAGTACCGAACTCCGTTGTCTCCTCTTTGGACCAGTGCGAGTAGGCCTCGGCGACGTGTTGTCGCATCCGCTCAGACGCGCCATCGCCGTCGCCCTCGGCTACAGCGTGTGTTATCGACTCGTGCTCTGTCACGTCCTCGGTCTGCCACCTTGGCGAGACGACGCGACGCGCGAGCAACTGACGTCCGACTTCGACCGTCCAGAGCGACTCGAGGATGTTGACGAGATATGAGTTCCCGGTGGCGCGCGCCAGGGCGATGTGGAACTCGCGGCTTCGGTCGTGTGCGGTGCGCGGGGAGCGAGCGTTCGACTCTTCGCGGACTGCACGTTGGAGCGCCTTCACGTCCTCCTGTGTGCGGCACTCCGCTGCCAGTCGTGCTATCGCTGGCTCCAGTAGCAGTCGCACCTGGAGACGGTCGAGCACACCCTCGAGGTCCAGTGGCGGTGCGACGAAGAAACCTCGCTGGGGGTGGAATTCAACCAGCGACTCCGATGTCAGGCGGTGTAGCGCTTCGCGAACCGAGGTACGGGAAATGGCGAACGACTTGGCGAGGTCGCCCTGGTGGAGGCGCGAGTTGGGAGGGAACTCCCCCTCCACGATCTTCGAGCGTATCCGCTCGTAGGCGGCCTCGGCGACCGAAACCCCCGAAATCGGCTCAGTACTCATCACTACTTACCCTCCATCACCTGATGTTTCCTCAAAGTCTAGCGAAGCTCTCAGGTACAGAATTGACATTCGATGTTCGACTATCATAGGGTCAATGCGTGCGTTGCGAGCAGAACTCCTCTACGAATAGGAGACAGCTGAGCCAAAGGCGACCTGCGGATATGTGCGACAGAGGTCGTATGTGCGAACCCGGACGCTCTTGTTTCACTTCTGCCTCGGAGAGCAGGTCTGGATGAGCTTTGTCGAAGACGGGAAGGCTGCGATAGACTGGCTCGCGGACTACCAAGACAGGGTCAAGGAACTTCCGGTCCTGTCGCGCGTGCAGCCCGGCGAGATCCGTGCGGCCCTCCCGGAGTCGGCGCCTGAGGACCCCGAGCCGTTCTCGGATGTCCTCGACGACATCGATCGGATCATTGTTCCGGGTCTGACCCATTGGCAGAGTCCGCGTTTCTTTGCCTACTTCTCGACGACCGGGTCTGCACCTGGCGTTCTCGCAGAGCTTCTGACAGCGGGGCTCAACAACGTGGGGATACTTTGGCGGGCCTCGCCCGCGCTCCAGGAACTCGAAGAGACGGTACTCGACTGGCTAGCCCAGCTCCTTGGATTGCCGTCCGGCCTTCACGGCCATATCGAGGAGGGGGCGTCGATATCGACGCTGGCCGCTTTGGCGGCGGCGCGCCAGGCGCGCCCCGGCAATCGCGTGGTTGTGTCATCCGAGCACGCCCATTCCTCGGTCGACAAGGCCTGTCGGCTCCTCGAGCTGGAGGTTCGCAAGGTGCCGACGGACGCTGAGTTCCGAATCCGCCCGGAAGCACTCGACCTGGAGGATGCTTGCGCGGTCGTGGCCACGGTCGGCACCACTTCGTCGACCTCCGTTGATCCGGTTGGCGCCATAGCCGACGCTTGTGCCGATGCCGAGGTCTGGTTGCACGTCGATGCCGCCTATGCGGGGTCGGCCATGATCTGCCCTGAGCTGCGCTGGGCCTTCGATGGGGTCGATCGCGCTGATTCGGTCGTGGTCAACCCCCACAAGTGGCTATTCGTCCCACAAGGCTGCTCCGCATTGTGGACGCGTCGTCCGGAGGCGTTCCGAGACACCTTCAGTCTCGTGCCCGAGTACCTCCGCACGCCAGACTCGGTGGCAAGCTTGAGTGAGTACGGACCCGAGCTCGGGCGGCGTTTCAGGGCCCTGAAGCTCTGGACGGTTCTGCGTTGCTACGGAGCGGAGGGCCTGCGCGCACGGATTCGTGAGGGCATTCGGCTGGCATCGCTATTCGAGTCCTGGGTTCGCGAGGACCCGGCTTGGGAGGTCGTCGCTCCCCGGCACTTCTCGGTCGTGTGTTTTCGCCGCCGCGGATCCGACGAGGACAACGAAGAGGTGCTCAGGCGCGTCAACGAGCGTGGCGAGATCTTCATCTCGCACACCAAGCTCGATGGGCGGTATGCATTGCGGCTGGCGGTCGGCAATGAACAGACGACCGAGGACGACGTGCACCGTGCCTGGGATGAGCTACGGGCCGTAGTGTGACCAACGAACGAGACCGCACCGCCGACCAGGAGGTTGCTGCTCCTCTGCTAGCCGGCAAGCGTGCCGTGGTCACGGGAGGAGCCAACGGCATTGGCGCTGGGATCGTACGAGAGTTGGCGGCCGCAGGGGCGGCCCCTGGAGTCGTACTCGACCTGTCAGCGTCGCTTGGGAGGCAGCCGCTGCCCGAGGGATGGCTCGAAATCGCGGTGGATCTGCGCAGCGATGAGTCGACAGCAGCCGCGTTCGAAGAGGTCAGGAACACATTGGGGACGATCGACGTGCTTGCAGCGGCTGCCGGCATCGTCCCACTATGGACAGGGATCGCCGAGCTCGACGTCGACGAATGGGACGATGTCTTCCGTGTGAACGCGCGCGGAGTCTTGCGCAGCATGCAAGGGGTTCTGCCGGCGCTCGCTGACGACGGCGCGATCGTTGTGATCGCATCGCAGAACGCATGGCGAGGCAACGCGAATCTGGCAAGTTATGTAGCGAGCAAGCACGCGGTTCACGGTCTTGTGCGCTCGGCCGCATTGGAGTTCGGCCCGCGCGGGATTCGCGTGAATGCCGTTGCGCCGGGATCGGTTGCTACCGACGCCTATGTGGCGCGTCTCAAGCGCCGCGAGGACGAAGGTGGCCCGCCAGTTGCCGAGGCGCTCGATCGGGACGGGAAGACGACGGCGCTGGGACGACTCGCCACCATCGAAGACGTGGCGAAGGCTGTGTTGTTCTTGGCGAGTGATCTTTCGTCGGGAGTCACGGGACACCTGCTCCCGGTCGGCCCGGGTGGCGTGTGAGTTCCGCTGCGCTGGTCACGGGGGGAGCTCGAGGCATCGGGCTCGCCATTGTCGAGGCCCTGGCAACACGCGGTGACAGCGTGGTCATCGCCGACGTGGATCTCGATCAGGCAGAGCAAAGCTCCGAGAGCCTGCGTGCGCGCGGTCTCGAGGTCAGTGCGTTGCGTCTCGACGTGACCGATGTCGCCGAGATAGACGAGATCCTGGCTCAGGCCGACCGGGATGCTCCGCTGACAACGGTCGTCTGTTGCGCCGGGCTCGGCTTCGCAGGATCGGTTGTCGATACCAGCGAACGCGACTTCGAGCGCCTCATGGCCGTCAATGTGAAGGGTGTCTTCTTCGTGATGCGGGCCGCTCTGCGGCTGATGGTCCCACGCGGCGCTGGCTCTGTTGTCAACATTGCGTCGACGTCCGCGTTCACGTCCTCGAACACGCCCATGGCGATCTACGACGCGTCGAAGGGGGCTGTTCGCATGCTGACAGTGTCGGCGGCCCGCGAGGTTGCCGCTTCGGGCGTACGCGTCAACGCGGTGGCACCCGGAACGGTTGGCACAGATCTCGTGCGCGAGATCTTGTCCAAGGAGGCGATCGAGAAGTTGACGCGAGACCGCATCCCGATGGGAAGGCTGGCTGAGCCCGAGGAGATCGCGCAGGCAGTGGCCTTCCTGTCATCCGACGCAGCGTCGTATGTGACGGGCCATACGTTTGTGGTCGACGGAGGATGGCTGACTTGATCGTCTGATGAAATCAGCGGTACGGAATCCACAGGAGAAGAGAGAGATATGAGAGCAAACAGCACGGTTCGAGGAATCGAGCACGTGGGAATCACGGTTCCCGACATCGAGGAAGCTTCGGCCTTCCTAGTTTCGGCGTTCGGTGCCGAAGTCATCTACGACCTCGAGCCGGTGGGCTCCAGAGACCTGAGCGATCAGGATCCGGGGGCAGACGACTCCGACCAGGCAACTCTCGGCGTTCGTCCAGGGGTTCGTTGGATCAAGAGCCGGGTGCTGCGACTGGGAGAGGGGCCGAGCATAGAGTTGTTCGAGTATGCCGACGACGAGGCGCGGCCTCCGGCGACCCCGGGCGACCTGGGGATACAGCATTTTGGTCTGTACGTGGACGACATCGATGTTGCTCGCCAACAGGTGATCGACGCCGGCGGGGAGCCCCTGGCGGGCCCGTGGCTGCTTCCCGGGGCCGAGTCCGGTGAAGGCAACAAGTGGATCTACACGTTGAGTCCGTGGGGAAGCATCATCGAGTTGACCACGATGCCCTCACCCATGCAGTACGAGGAGTCGACTCCGCTCCGGCGGTGGCGTCCGGGCCGGTTGTAGGTCGGTTTTGGTTGTTTGTTGTCTAGTGGATGTGGAGTGACGTGTGATCAAGGTCATGTGGTTTGTGAAGCGTGCGGATCATCTGTCGGCTGAGGAGTTCGCCAGGTGGTGGACTGAGGTGCATGCGCCGGATATTCGGGATGAGCAGGTTCCTCATCTGGTTGGTTATGTGGTGAACGTGCGTGTTGATGATGATTTGGTGGCGAAGCCTGAGTCTGAGCCTGAGTGGGATGGGATTGCTGAGGAGTGGTTTGCTACTGAGGCTGAGTTCAATGCGGTTTATGGCAAGTCGGATCGGGATGCTCATGAGGATGCGGATGCCAATACGAGTCGTGTTGAGCGTCTGGTCGTCCGTGAGATCACATACGTATGAGAATTCGAAAGAGCGATCGTTTGCCTGAGTCTTCTAGAACAGATTGGTGGTGTGATTGTGGGTGAGGTTGTTGGTGTGGGGCTGGTGTCGCATGCTCCGACGATCATGATGTCTCGTGAGATGCGGTTTGAGTTGAATGAGGGGAGGGAGATCAGTCTGGTTCCTGGTCTGGAGCGGTTGCGGCAGGAGAAGCTGGCTGTTTTGGGCGTGGACACGATTGTGATTCTGGATACGCATTGGTTTACGACGGTTGAACATGTGGTGACGGCTCAGGAGCGTTTTTCAGGGACGTTCACCTCGTCTGAGCTGCCGCGGGGGATGGCGGCGATTCCTTATGACTATCCCGGGGACCCTGATTTGGCCGATGCGATTGCGGCTGAGGGTGATTGGGTGGATACACCGCTCCATGCGAGTCATGACCCGTTCTTGCCCTTGTACTACGCAACCTTGAATCTGGTGAAGTATCTGCGGTCTGATGAGCGGGTGATTTCGGTTTCGATCGCTCAGACGGGCGAGGACGATGACTTCATGCGGGTGGGGCAGGCGCTTGGCCGGGCGGTGGCCGGGTGTGACCGTCGGGTGGTGATTCTGGCTTCGGGCGGGATGAGTCACCGGTTCTGGTCGTTGAAGGAGTTGCCCAAGCATGAGGCTTCTGATCCGAGCCATATCATCACCGTTGAGGCGAGGGCGGCCGATGAGCAGCGGATCCAGTGGATGAAGGATGGCGATCATCAGGCGATCGTGGCGGGGATGGACGAGTACAAACGTCATGCTCCTGAGGGGCAGTTCGGGCATTTCTTGATGATGCAGGCTGCTGTGGGTGGCCGTGACTGTATTGCGACAGGTGAGCAGTTCTCCGATTATGAGAACGCAACGGGCACCGGTCAGGTGCACGTCTGGTTCGACCGGCCTGCGGATGGTTGGACCGGCCGGGGAGAGGTCATCGACGGTATAACCAACAACGAGCCGGCGAGCCACGAACGTCTCGGAGCCCGGACGTGACCCTCACACAACCCAACCACCTCGCCCCCATCTGGCATGCCTTGCTGAAGCTGTCGAGGGCCGACTCCAACGTCTGGTGGTCCTGACGATCACCATCGAATGACAGGCAGAGTCAGCAACGTGGATTACGAACGTATCCGGGTGCTTTGGCCTGATCATCTCGGCCTTGCGCGCGGCAAATACCTGCCGGCTGCCACAGCCGAGGAGAGGTTGGGCACGACGCATTGCATCGCATTGTTCGCGTTGGACTACGACCATCAACTGGACTTCGGCGCCCCTGGCGCCAAGGTCCTGCAAGGTCAACCCGATCTCGAAGCCCGTTTCAGTCCCGAGGCCATACGTCGCGGCTGGGAGCCCAGGACTGCCGTCGCGGTGGCCGACATCACCTTTGAAGGCGGCCCCGTCGACATCGACCCCCGACAGGCAGTCAAGAGGGCCATCGACGCATGGCACGATCTGGGTTACGACCCGATGTTGGGTGTCGAACTCGAGGCCTATGTGATGGAAGCCGACGATCGCGGTGGTTGGAGGCGCGTCGCCACACCCGGCCACTACGTCTACGGAACCGGACCGGCTGGCGACCCCACCGGCCTCATCGACGAGGTCATGGCAATGGCCCACGAGATCGGATTGCCTCTGGAATCCGTCAATACCGAATACGACGCCGGGCAGTTCGAGCTAACGCTGCACTACGACCGGGCTCTCAAGGCCCTCGACGATGCCTTCCTCTTCAAGCAGATGGCGCGAGAGTTGGCCATGGAACGCGGGTTGATGCTGACGTTCCTGGGCAAGCCGATCAACGGATCCAGCGGGTCGGGGCTGCATCTGAACCTCTCCTTGAACGACGAGAGTGGCGCCAACGCGATGCCCGATGAAGACGGCCAGTACGGCCTGTCGGACCTCGCCTTCCGGTGCGTGGCGGGCATGCTGGCCCACCACGAGGGCATGACCGCGCTCTGCTGCCCAACCGTCAATGCCTACAAACGTCTTCGTCCCGCTGAGTTGGTCCCTTATTGGGCCAACTGGGGGCTGGACCACCGCGGCACAACCATCCGAGTTCCACCTCCTCGTAGTGCCGCCACACGATTGGAGCACCGCCTCGCGGACGGGGCTGCGAACCCGTACACGGCGGCCGCGGCCGTGCTCCAGGCCGCAAGGCTCGGCGTGGTCCGCGAATTGGAGTGCCCGGAGGTCGAAACCGGCAACTGCTTCGACGAGGTGAATACAGACCGCCACGTTCCTGAGTCTCTGGGCGATTCCCTCGACGTCCTTGAAGCCGACGAGGAGCTGTGTCAGGCGATCGGGCGCGAGTTCGTCGACCACTTCCTCCGGATCAAGCGCACCGAGTGGAAGAAGTTCATGGTCTACGTCACCGACTGGGAGCGCGATCACTACCTCCCGTTCCACTGATGGTGAATTCGAACGACGACGAGCCGGCATGAGCTACATCTCCGCAACGACATCTCCTGCAATATCAGTGGACGCCGAATGACGACGACCACCTGGGTAGACCGGGCGGCTGTGCTGGATCCCCGGACGCAGCTGTTCATAGATGGCGGGTGGCAGGAGCCCGATGGGACCGATGAGCCGCTCGAGCAGGTGAATCCGGCGACAGGGGCGGTGTGGACTGACGTTGCAGCGGCTGGTGTCTTTGATGTGGACCGTGCCGTAACGGCTGCCCGCGCTGCGTTCGCCTCGGGTGTCTGGTCGCGGGCCACGCCCGACCATCGTCGTCGAGTGATGCTGGCGTGGGCCGAGTTGGTCGAATCGCATGCTGACGAGCTCGCCCTGTTGGTGACCATGGAGATGGGCAAGCCCATCTCCGACACCCTCGGCATCGAGGTTCCGGCCCTGTGCAACACCCTCAGGTACTACGCCGAGACGGCCGACAAGCTCGTCGACGAGCTGCCGATCACGAGCCCCACCGAGTTGGCCATGGTCACACGGGAAGCTGTCGGAGTGGTTGGTGCCATCGTGCCGTGGAACTTCCCCCTGACGATGGCGGGGTGGAAGTTGGGTCCGGCCTTGGCAATGGGCAACTCCGTCGTACTCAAGCCCGCCGAGTACACCTCGACCTCGGCGCTGCGCCTGGTGGAGTTGGCCGCGGAAGCTGGAGTTCCCGCGGGGGTGCTGAACGCCGTTCCGGGCCGCGGGCCGGTCGCCGGCAGTGCCCTCGCCCTCCACATGGATGTGGATGTGCTCACCTTCACAGGGTCCGGTCGCACCGGTCGCCGACTGCTTCACGCGGCTGCGGAATCGAACCTCAAGACGGTGTGGTTGGAACTGGGCGGCAAGTCACCCAACCTCGTGTTCGCCGACGCCCCCGACCTCGACGAGGCAGCGGACGTCGCCGCGTGGGGGATCTTCTTCAACGCCGGCGAGATGTGCACCGCCCCGTCCCGACTGTTGGTCCAGCGTGAGATCGCCGATGACTTCACCGCAGCAGTGGTCGATCGTGCACGCATGCGGCGGGTTGGCGACCCTCTCGATGAGGTGACCCAGACCGGACCTGTTGTGTCCCGCCGCCAACTCGACTCGGTGTTGGAGTGGGTCGAGGTGGGTCGTCGAGAAGCTGACCTGCTCATAGGCGGATCCCCGGCGACAGTGGCAGGCCACGAAGGTGGCTTCTGGCTGGAGCCGACCGTGTTCGGCAACGTGGCGAACCAGGCACGAATCGCACGCGAGGAGATATTCGGGCCCGTGCTGTCTGTGCTCACGTTCGACGATGAGGAGGAAGCCGTCAGGATGGCCAACGACACCTCGTACGGCCTGGCCGCCGGGCTCTGGACTGCCAACCTCTCGCGGGCCCATCGCGTGGCGCGTGCTCTCGAAGCAGGAACGGTGTGGGTCAACTGCTACGAGGAGGGAGGCCTGAGCGTGCCATTCGGAGGTCGCAAGCAGTCGGGCAGTGGCCGCGACAAGTCGTTGCACGCCATCGAGAAGGTCACAGAGCTCAAGACCACGTGGATCGCCCTGTGAGCGCCACGCATGCCAGTCGAATGTCGCGCACAGACACGCCGCAAACGGGAACGGCGACGTCCGACAAGATGAGTCTGGGTGATGTCGGCAGACGACCTCTGGTGCTCGTAACGACATGGCGTCGTCGATTGCCGACTTTCTTGTCGGCGTCGACCGATCTCTACACACTCGGAAGTGAGTACGTGGACAGCATCCGGACGTCTCACGGTGTCCCGTTACTCCTGCCACAGATCGACCCGGAGGGCGTTGACCAAGTGCTCGACGCGGTCGACGCGGTCGTGGTGAGTGGTGGGGGAGACGTCGACCCCTCGTCCTATGGTGCTCCTTCCGAGCATGTCCAGGACAACGACCCGGCGGCTGACACCGTTGAGCTGGCAATACTGACCGGAGCGCGAGCCCGCCAGATTCCGACATTGGCGATCTGCCGTGGCATGCAACTACTGAACGTTGCCTATGGCGGTGACCTCATGCAGCAGGTCACGTCGGTCGGCACGCCTCATCCGCCCGTTGTCGGAGATCCCGATGACCTGCTGCGCCGGCGTCACTGGATCGACATCGAAGCGGACTCCCGCCTCGCCTCGATTCTCGGCCCAGGACAACGCGAGGTCAACGCAATCCATCACCAGGCAGTTGGGCGTGTGGGCGACGGCATCTCTGTCGCCGCCAGAGCGGTTGACGGCATCATCGAAGCCATCGAGCCAGACGATTGGCCGGACTGCATCGGAGTCCAATGGCATCCGGAGAAGTTGGCTGGCGCCGACCGCAACCTATTTGACTGGCTGATACTGGCTGCTTCGGGGAAACGATCATGATGGAGGCCGAATGACGTCCGGTAGCGACGATCGCAGGGTCGATGTGGCTGGTGTCGACGTCTCGATGTGCCATTTCGTCAATGGCCGGCGGATCGACTCTCCGACCACCTTCGAGACCCGGTCGCCCAACGACTGGGTGACGGTTCTCGGTGATGTTGCCCGCGGTGACAAGGAGACTGCGTCGTTGGCCGTCGCCGCGGCGACGTCGGCAGCCCAAGGTTGGGCGGACTTGGGGCCGGCAGGACGCGCCGACGTGCTGCATCGTCTCGCCGACGCCATCGATGACAGCGTCGAAGAGATCTCGCTGGTCGAGACCCACGACATGGCCTTCAACCTCGAGTCCATGCGTGCCCGCCTCGTTCATCGTGGCGCCGAGAACTTCCGCAGCTACGCCAACATGGCCCTCGACCACGTCGAGCGAGAGTGGGATTCGAAAGGAACACACAACCGCGTCATCCGTATGCCCGCCGGGCCGGCGGTCATCATCACGCCCTGGAACGCCCCGTGGATGCTCGCGACGTGGAAGGTTGCTCCGGCGTTGGCGGCGGGCAACCCGGTCGTGCTGAAGCCGGCGGAATGGTCTCCGCTTTCGGCGTCGGTGCTCGGCGATCTCGCCGCTGAGGTGGGTGTCCCGCCAGGCGTTCTCAACATCGTCCAGGGGTTCGGCAAGGAGGTCGGGGCTGCACTGGTGTCAGACCCCAGGGTCAGACGGATCGCTTTCACAGGGTCGCCCGAGACGGGACGCGCGATCGGCCTCTCCGCGGCGGCGAACCTCGTTCCTCTGACTGCCGAAATGGGCGGCAAGGGGCCGTTGCTGGTGTTCGCCGACGCCGACATCGAATCTGCCGCAAAGACCGCAGCCGGACAGTACGACGACTCGGGGCAAGTGTGCCTGGCGGGGACGCGGCTGTTGGTGGAGGAATCGGTGGCCAACGAGTTCCTGACGCGTTTCCACTCCCACGTCGACAAACTGGTGTTGGGAACCTCGACTGACAGGAACACCGACATCGGACCGATGGTTCACCCGGATCACGTCGCCAGGGTGCTCGGGTTCATCGATCGGGCGCGTTCCCACGGCGATGAGATCGTGCGAGGCGGCCATCGGTCTGCACGGGGAGACATGTGGATCGAGCCGACCCTCATTCGCCCCCGCGACAATCAGTCTGAGGTGGTGCAGAGCGAGGTATTCGGGCCAGTTCTCACTTTCCAGACCTTCGCCACCGAGGAGGAGGCCATCGAGCTGGCCAACTCGACTGACTACGGCTTGTCAGCGGTTGTGTACACGACGTCCCAAGGACGGGCGGTGCGCGTCGGCGAGGCGATCCGTGCTGGCACGGTCTGGGTCAACACGTTCTTGGTGCGTGACCTGTCCGCTCCTTTCGGTGGCTGTGGCATCTCCGGCATCGGGCGCGAGGGCGGTCGTCACGCCCTGGAGTTCCATGCGGACCTGAAGACACTCCAGATCCTGGATAGTTCGGTCAGTTAGCGACACACCCGGGAAGTGGGAACGGCACCTCCGCCGATCAATCGAGCGTCGCCCGATACGCGGAATGTCAAAGACGAGGTGCTACTCGAGGCCTGGGGAGAGCTGCGAAGTCGCTGGTCCGCGGGCTGCGCTGGCCGCGGAATTCCCAATCGCCGCCTCGAGCGGTCGACAGCACCTCCTCCGTCTCGGTGGGTTGGGCCCCCACCTCGTCAGAGACCGGCAGCGGGCTGTCGACGATCGTGTTGGACAGAGTGCCCAGTCCGTCGACCTCCACTTCGACAACGTCGCCGGGATACACCGTCCGTGAGTTGGCCGGAGTCCCAGACAAGATGACGTCGCCGGGATACAACGTGATGGTTCGGGCGAGATCGGCTACCAGGTACGCCATGTCCCACGTCATCTCGGCCGTTGAGGCTTCCTGGACCACGTCGCCGTTGACGAGAGTGCGCAAGACCTGGCCATCGCGTGGGTCCCAGTCGGTGACGAGCCCCGGTCCTATGGGGCAAAGCGTGTCGGAGCCTTTGACTCGCAGCATCGAGCCTGCATCGGTGTCGCGAAAGTCGTGGAGACCGAAGTCGTTGGCGATGGAGTAGCCGACGATGTGATCCCAGGCCTCATCATGGGAAACTCCTCGAGTAGTGCGCCCAATCACGATCGCGATCTCGCCTTCGTAGTTGAGCCACTTGCAGTTGGCAGGGCGGACGACATGGCCCCTATGGGAGTTCAGAGATGAGAGCGGCTTCTGGAAATACGTCGGTGCGGGTGGAAGTGACGTGCCGAATTCCTCGACGCGAGAACTGTAGTTCAAGTGAACCGCCAAGATCTTGGTCGGCTCGGCCGGAGGGAGGTGGGTGGCCTCGGCGACGGGGACACGACGTCCGTCTCCCGCAACCAGGTCTTCGCCGTCGCGCACCGTGAGCACGGTGACCCCGTCGAGGAGTATTCGGCGAGTCTCTGGCATGTCACGTCCTTGCTGGTCGAGGTTGTGACCGCACGATAGCCGAATCATACGAATTTTGACATTCGATGTTCGATCATTTAGGTTCCGGCAGTAACCGGTTCTAGGAGAGACATGGACACCTTTGGGATGAGG
>JASFVB010000047.1:0-13994 GCA_050050035.1 Acidimicrobiia bacterium
TCCCTGGCCACAGTTCGCCATCGAGTCCCATGCCCTGGTCGACGTCGAACGTGTCTCCGCCGGGATCGACCAGGTGATGGCCGAATGACCGCACGGGCGGTTGCCGTCTTCGGCTCGTCCCAGGCCGGCCCCGGCTCTGAGGAATGGAGGCAAGCCGAAATGGTCGGGGCGCGTCTCGCTTCGGCTGGACTCGCCGTTGTCACGGGTGGCTACGGCGGGACGATGGAAGCCGCCTCCAAAGGTGCGGTGGCCAACGGCGGAATGGCCATCGGCGTGACCGCGCCGAAGCTCTTCACGGGACGCTCAGCCGCCAACGAATACGTGACCCGGGAGATCCAGGCCGGATCGTTGAGCGAGCGGCTCGGAATCCTGACCTCCGAGGCAGATGGTGTCATCGCACTGCCCGGCTCGATCGGGACCGCCACTGAGTTGCTCGTCTCATGGAATCTCAACCACATCACACGCAGAAACTCCGGGAGCCGGCTGCCCACGGTGGCAGTAGGCGGGGGCTGGAGAGACCTCGCCCGCCTCATGACAACAGGACTGGGTGCGTTTGGAGGCGACATCGCGACCGTGGCGACCGCCGAAGAAGCCGTCGACTGGCTGCTCGACCAGCCCGAGATGCGCTAGCGACCAGGTCGACGCATCTAGTTTTACGGCCGTGAGCCACCTGAGACCCGAGAAAAGACCGAAGCGGACACTTTCGGACTGTCGCAAAGGGCGGCACGCCTACGGTGGCTCACAGAGCATCGGTGCCGGAATCCAACGCCGCGTGTGCGAGACCTGCGGAGAGGTGACGATCGACCTCACCGGCGCAGAGCCGTCGCAGGCACCCCCTGCCCCAGCCGATCAGAGCATCAAGTCCCGCAGACGGGGTTCGTAGACCGCTCACCGACTTCTATTCTGTCTCGCCGTGACCCGAGTCATCAAGGCAGCCGGGGGACTCGTGTTCCGCGAGTCGTCGAAAGGGAAGCTCAAGGTCCTCGTCGCGCATCGCCCCCGCTATGACGACTGGGGACTTCCCAAGGGCAAGGCGGACAAAGGCGAGACACCCGAGGAGACCGCCGTTCGGGAGGTCCTAGAAGAGACCGGCTATCACTGTCGGATCGTGGCGTCGATGGGAACCACGCGCTACAGGATCAAGAATGGCGTCAAGGAGGTGAGCTGGTACGCGATGCGGCCCCTGCCCGACAGTCCCGGGTTCGAGAAGAACCGCGAGGTCGACGAGGTTCGCTGGCTCAGCCGGAAGAAGGCGAGGGCACTTCTGGACTACGAGAACGATCGCGCACTCGTCGCATCTCCAGGCTTGAGGGGTTTGACCCGAACCGGGACCATCTACCTGCTTCGACACGGGGCGGCGGGCAATCGCGCGAAGTGGGATGGGATCGATGCCGTCCGACCGTTGACCAAGAAAGGCCGGCGTCAGGCTGCGGCCCTCGCCGAGTCGCTGAGCAACGCAGGCATTGAGCGTGTCTACACGAGCCCATACACGCGTTGCGTGCAGACGGCCGAGCCGATTGCCGACGCGATCGGCGCAAAGGCGATCGAGCACGATGCCCTGGCCGAAGGCCCGGATATCGACGCTGCCTACGAACTGGTCGATGGTCTGGTCGGTTTCAACGCCGTCTTGTGCAGCCACGGCGACGTGATCCCCGCCGTGATCAACAGGATGATGTGGGCAGGGCTCACACTCGACTCCCGGTTCTACTGCTCCAAGGGCTCGATTTGGGAGATCGGGCTCGAAGCCGGGAGATTCACGACCGGGAGATACGTGCCGCCACCGAAGGTCTAGGGCGTCGGCGCCGAGATCTTGGCCGTCTCGCCCTCGACGTCGTAGGTCACCTCGTCGGAGTTCTGATTCGTCGTCGTGACGGAGACCACTTCGACTTCGACCTCGAGAACGCCGGTGTAGTCCTTCCGCCACTTCCGGAGGTCGTTGTCCTCATGGTCGAAAGTGGCGCTGCCACCGGCGGGGACCCGGAAGTCCTCGACGGTGATGGTCTTCGTCTGGCCCTTGTGGTTGGTCTCGGTGATGACGAGGGTCAGGTACTGGTCGTATTCCCAGTCGTTTGAGTACTCGACCGATGCAGTCCAATCACCCTTGTTCCGCTTCCACGACGTGAGGGTCGCAGAGGCGGATCCGGTCTTCAGGGTCCCATTGGGGCTGATCGTGGTGGTCGTCGTCGGAGCGGTCGTGGTGGTGGTCGGGGCGGCAGTGGTTGTCGTGGTCGAAGGCGTCGTCGTTGTCGTGGTGGCGCCGCTGCCACCATTCCCGCCGGAGCCATCGTCCTCTCCACCGGAGCCGCCAGAACCCCCAGCGGACCCATTGTCCAGCGCCTCAGTGACCTGATCGAATGACTCGCCTGTGCTGTCACCGAGAAGTGTGACCGCCGAGAGAGACATCAAGGAGATCACTCCGACGATCAAGCCGTACTCGACCATCGTCGCTCCGCGGTCTCTGTTCTGCACTCGCCTGAAGAACGTCATGCCCACTTTTTCGGCGTGAACGACGCCCTACTAGATAGAGCGGACGGCCTGAATCGCTGGACCCAGGCCACGAGAGACAACGTGGGGAGATGACCTGTGGCGGTCTCGTTCCAGGGGTCGTCGAGCGCCGTCCAGCCACGAGCGCCTAGCGACGCCGGACACGGCGCAGCCGTCGCCCGGACACGAAGCGTGGGGCATAGACGTCACCCCAGAGCGACCCACCCTTGAGCAGATTCAACTCCTCTTCCGCCGCCCTACGGCCCCCGGACGACCGCGAAGACATCGAGTGTGGGAACGAGGACCGACGTCGCATCGCCAAGACGACGGCTACGAGCAACAGGCAGAGGCCGGCGACCAGAGCGACCTCGATGAGCCCTAGACCTGCAGCCACGGTCGCCGTCCCATGCTCCGGGTCATGCAAATGCCGATGCGGGGATGCTCGGCCATACCAACCCATACCCGTTCGGAGCGCACTCAAACCTCGAACTGGGCTTGCAGTTGGTTGGCCCCGGCATGGACGGGCATCGAACACACCGGGCTACACGCTCTTCGTGCCGGCAGTCCAATCCGCGTAGAGGGCCGAATACACACCGCGCCGCTCCAGCAATTCGCGATGGTGTCCCCGTTCGACAAGTCGCCCCTGGTCGAATACGAGCACTTCATCCGCTCCCTCGGCCGTCGACAGCCTGTGGGCGATGGTGACCGACGTCCGCCCCTCGGTGAGACGGTCGATTGCGTGCCGCAGCGCCACGTCGAGGGCGGGGTCGACGGCAGAAGTCGCCTCGTCGAGCACCAGCAGATCGGGTGTGCCGATCCATGCCCTCACCAACGCCACGAGTTGCCTCTCTCCTGCCGAGAGATTGCCGCCACGTTCGCCGACCTTCGTCTCGAGCCCATCGGGCAGTCCCCGGACCCACTCACCCAAGCCCAGCTCGTGGAACGCCGACCAGACCTCGGCGTCGGTCGCCTCGACTCGCCCGTAGCGGACGTTGTTGGCGACCGAGTCATCGAAGAGGAAACCCTCCTGGGGCACGAACGCAACGCGTGAGCGCAGCTCCTCGAGACGCACTTTGCGCACTCCGACGCCGCCGACGTGGACAGTCCCTCGACTCGGGTCCATCAGACGGACCAGCAGCTTGGCGAATGTGGTCTTGCCCGACCCCGTCTCGCCCACGACCGCAACCCTCCCTCCGACCGGGATGTGGACGCTCACATCGGTCAGGACCTCCGGTCCATTCGGATATGAGTAGTGGACCCGGTCGAATGACGCGCTCAGCCCCCCGGGTCGCAGCGTTTCCGGATCATCCGGGTCGGTGACGTCGATCTCACCGTCCAGGACCTCGATGATGCGTCGCAGACCCGACGCCGCCGACTGCGCGAACTCCAGGGTCTCCACCAGGATCTGGAGTGGCTCGATCAAGAGGTTGGCGAGGAAGAGAAAGGCAATGAGAGTTCCCGCCGACGTGTCCAGCTCGATCCCGATAAGCACCCCTACCACCACCAGGACGGCGGTCAGCAAGCCCGCAAACACCTCGGCCGTGGAGAACAAGATGTTGCCAAAACGGAACGTCTTGAACTCCACGCGGAACCGGCGCTCCAGAGCAGCTGCGACCTTCGCCTTCGTGGCGTCCTCGGTGCCGTACGCCCTGACGACCGGAATCGCCGTGATCGACTCGCTCAGCACACCCAGCGAGATGCCGACTTCCTTTCGGACCATGTCGTAGTTGCGGGCGAGAATCCGCTGGAACCAACGCATCATCGCCAGGTAGATGAGGATCCCTCCGAGCGAGATCAGCGCGAGACGCCACTCGTAGAAGAACATCGCTGACAGTGCCAGCAGCACCTGGCTGGCCGCGATGATCATGCCGACGCCGCCCCATTCCATGAACTCCTGGAGCGTCGTGACGTCGGACGTGACCCGGGACAACAGGTTCCCCCGTCGCTCTGCCTGAACGTGGAGAACCGACCGGTCCATGAGGTGGGTGAACGTGTTGGTCCTCAGATCGGACAGACCGGTCGACGACGACTTGACCAGACGCAGCAGGGCAGCCCGACCCACGACCACTCCGGCCAGCAATGCCGCCACGGCGATCGCGGCAAGAGTCAGCACACCAGGCATATCGACCCCGCTCGGGTCGAGGATCTCGTTGTCGATCATGAGTTGGAGGACGATCGGGGTGATGACGGTCACGGCCTGCCCGACCATGGCCAGTGTCAGAGTCAGGCGGAGGCCCTTGCGCAGCGATGGCGCCTCGGCCAGGGCCCGGCGAATCAGCGATCCGGTCGAGTGACGCTCGCTCACGACGCCTCCCTGAGCCGTTTCGCCTCTTCCTCGTATGCCTTGACCAAGCGTGCGTACCCAGCAAGCGATTCGGTCAGCTCGTCGTGGGTCCCGTGACCGAGGATGCGCTTCTGGTCGACGAACACGACCTCGTCCGCGAGACGGATCGATGACGGGCGATAGGCCACGACGACGATGGTCGAGGGGAGATCGGCTGACTTCAGGGCCTTGAGGATCTCTGCCTCGACCGAGGGGTCCACCGCCGACGTGGCGTCGTCGAGTATCAGAAGCCGTGGTCGTCGGATCAGGGCACGAGCCAGGGCGAGACGTTGCCGCTGGCCACCGGAAAGCGTCGTGCCCCGCTCGCCGAGCTGGGTGTCGAGGCCCTGGGGAAGATGTCGCACGAAGTCCTCGGCGCCGGCGAGACGGATCGCGCGCCACACCTCGGAGTCGTCGAAGTCATTGTCCAGGGTGACGTTCTCTTTGATCGTCGCATCGAACAGAAACGCGTTCTGAGCTACGTACGAAACCTCCTTCGGCAACTCGGATCGCGCAAAATGGCGAAGGTCGCGGCCCTCGAGATGGATCGCCCCCGAATCAGGGTCCCATAGACGTGCGAGGAGAAGACCGAGCGTCGTCTTCCCCGACGCCGTGGGCCCCACGACCGCAAGTGTCGTCCCAGCCGCCAGATCGAGATCGAGATCGGAGAACACAGGCTCACTGTCATAGGAGAAGCCAACGGTCTGGCCGACGACGGGAGCCGCCCCGGAGCCAGAGTCGGCCCTGGACGCACCCCAAACCACGAACTCGTCGGCATCCAATACCTGCTGGACACGACGCCACCCGGCCAACGAACCAGCCAGGTCCCACAGCACGAAGCCGATGAGTTGGATCGGAAAGGCCAGCAGGCTCAGCAGATAGGCAACGGTGACCAACTCGCCAGGGTCCACTTCGCGAGCCGCTCCCACGACCAGCAACAGGATGATGAGGGCCTGGGGCAGCGCCCGAATGATCACCTGGTACTTCGTCCATGTCGAGTTGACGACGATGATTCGGTCCCTCAGCCTGTCGCTTGCATCGCCGAACCTCCTCGAGACGAAAGACTCCCGCCCCAGCGCCTTGACGGTTAGTGCCCCGTCAAAGCTCTCGTGGGCGATAGAAGCCACCTTGCCTCGGCCCCTCTGCACCTCCTCCCACATCGAGAAAGTGATCCAGGATCCGTGAACATCGATGGCGATCGCAACCAGGAGACCGACGACCGCTCCGAGACCCAGCCACGGGTCGATCGATGTGATGAGGACGGTCGTCCCAACCAAGAGGAGCGAGACGCCCGTGGCAAAGGGCAGTGGGCCGAGGACACCCGTTCCCTGATCGGTGTCTGCGTCGGCCACTGCGAGCAAGTCACCGATTGCCTGGCGGTTGAACCATGACATCCTCAATGTGAGTTGATGGGCGAGCAGCTCGTTTCTGATGTCGCGACGGGTGGCACCGGTCAAGTAGGCCGCGGAAGTCCTCCTCAGGACTATCCCCAGTGCTTTGAAGGTCGCCACACCGAGGATCGCCAACCCGGCGACCGTGAGGAGATCGGCCTCTTCGCCACGATCCAGGACAGGGATGATCACGTTGTTCGTCACCCACCCGATGACCGCCGACGACGCGATGATCGCTCCGGCATACGCGGCCGCGCCCGTCACGGCGAGCGTGAATGCCCACGGGTGCATTCTCACGAACCGCCCGATGAGCTTCGCGCCGTCCCGGACGACGTCCCAGGGTGTCATCACTCTTTCAGACATGGTCAGATCGCAACGTAGACCTTGAAGTGGGGTTGAGGTCAAGCCGTCTTCGCAGGGGCATCGTACGGAGGACTCGGGCGTGCTGTCGCGGAATTTCCTCGCCTGTTGACCGGGAGTACCTTGACCGCCTCATGGACTTGAAGAGAGGCGAGTTCTACGTGGGTCGGGACTCGTCGACAGACGACCCGGTGACCTATGACGCCGACGACCTGACCACCCACGGTGTCATAGTTGGCATGACCGGCTCAGGTAAGACCGGGCTCGGCATCGACCTCATCGAGGAGGCGCTGCTCAACGGCATCTCGTGTCTGATCATCGATCCCAAGGGGGACATGGGCAATCTCGCCCTCAACTTCCCCGAGCTGACGCCGACTGACTTCGAGCCGTGGGTCGACGAGGCAACGGCCGAGAAGAAGGGGAACACCGTATCCGAGGAGGCCGAGGAGACAGCGACGCTATGGCGGACCGGTCTCGAGAAACACGGAATCGACTCGAAGCGCCTGAGGAGGCTCAAGGACGGTGCCGACATCACGATCTACACACCGGGCTCGGGCGCAGGTGTGGGGCTGAACGTCCTCGGCTCGATGCGAGCCCCCGACCTGGACTGGTCCTCTGAGGCCGAGGTGGCGCGTGACGAGATCAGATCCCTCGTATCGTCACTCCTCATCCTGGCCGGCATCGAGTCGGACCCGGTCTCAGGGCAGGAGCACATCCTCCTGGCCACCATCATCGAGCACTTCTGGGAGAAGGGACACGACCTCGATCTCGCAACTCTGGTCGGTCAGGTCCCCAAGCCTCCATTTCGCAAGATGGGTGTCTTCGAGATCGACACGTTCTTCCCCGAGGACGATCGGATGGAGCTTGCGCTGAAGCTCAATGGCCTGCTGGCGTCACCGTCGTTCGCGGCATGGATGGAAGGCGAGCCACTCGACATCGAGAGCCTGATCGGCGGCGACCGGCCACAGGCCGCGATCATCTACATGGCGCACCTCTCCGACGAGGAGCGACAGTTTCTCGTCACGCTCCTGCTGGGCAAGACCGTGACCTGGGTCCGCTCCCAGCCCGGGACATCCGAGCTTCGCGCCCTCATCTACATGGACGAGGTGTTCGGCTTCGCACCTCCCACCAGGCAACCGCCGTCGAAGACGCCGATCCTGACGATCCTCAAGCAGGCGCGTGCCCACGGGGTAGGGATGGTGCTGTCGACGCAGAATCCAGTCGACCTCGACTACAAGGCCATGTCCAACGCCGGAACCTGGATGGTGGGACGGCTCCAGACCGAGAACGACAAGCGACGGATACTGGAAGGCCTCGAATCAGCCTCGGGAGACGTCGATGTCGGCCTGATCGACAAGCAGATCTCCGATCTCGGGAAGAGACAGTTCGTGTTGCACTCGACGAAACTGAGCGCGCCCCTGATATTCAACACACGCTGGGCCATGTCCTACCTGACCGGACCTCTCACCCGGGACCAGGTGGCCACCCTCATGGCCGATCGCCGGAACGAGATCCCGGTCGAGACCACAGGGCTCATGTCGGACGTCGATCAGGGATCGCTACCCGAAGAGACGTTGCAGGTCGTACCCGACGTAGCCGAAGGTGTGCCCGTGGCGTATCTCGACCCGGCAGCGTCATGGGCCGGGAAGGTCGGCGCCGACCCGACTGCGAACGTCTACGAGCCGGCTGCGGCGGCCACCGTGCAGCTCGTGTACGACGACTCAAACGCCGACTTGAACCACTCCGAGACCTACGAGGCTGTCATCTACCCCCTCGACGGCGTGGTCGACATGTCCGACGTCATCACTGCCGACCACGATGAGCGTGACTTCCGTGAGGAGCAGCCCGCCGGAGCGACTTATCGGCTCCCCGACGGCAGACTCGACACCAAGACCTACTGGAAAGGCGTTCGCACGGATCTGAAGAACCACCTGGTCGCCAATCGGCCACTCACCGTCTGGAGGAACGGCTCTCTGAAGCTGTACTCGAGAGTCGACGAGCCCGAAGAGGATTTCAAGGAGCGATGCGCCATGGCCGCCGAAGACGCCGCCGATGCTGAGCTCGCCAAGCTGAGGGATCGGTACCAGAAGAGGATCAACGCGATCAAGGAGCGAATGGCCGCGGCCCAGGCCCGCTGGCAGGAAGCGGATGCAGTCGCGGCGGCCAAGAGCCAGGAGACGGTGTTGGGGACGGCAGGCGACCTGCTCGGCGCCTTCCTGGGCGGAAAGTCGGGATCGACAGCCCTGAAAGGGGCAGCCCGCCGCCGTACTGCGGCGACCAAGGCCGTCGCCAAGGCAGAGACGGCGGCGGCCAAGTACCACGCAGAGGCAGCCGAGCTCGAGGAAACGGAACGCGAGCTGGCCGACGAGGTCAATGAGATCGTGACCAAGTATCAGGAGCACTCAGACGACGTCGCCACCGTCGACATCACGTTGGAGAAGAACGACATCCGCGTCGTCGACCTGAAACTGGTGTGGGTGCCGGTAGCCCGGTAGATGATCGCCGGTTCCTGGTCCCGGCTCAGACGGTATCGACCAGGGCTTTGAGCAGATCACGGACCGACACGACGCCCTGGAGGTTCCCGTCGTCACCCACGACCGGAAGATGGCGGTAGCCCGACTCCACGATCCACGCCGCCGCGTCCCAAACATCCAGGTCGGGGTCGAACGTGTCCGGCTCGTCACTCATCACCTCTGACACTGCCGTCGCGAGATCGATCCCACTGGCCACGGCGCGGCGGATGTCCCTCTCCGTCACCAACCCGATCAGGGTCGCCCCCTCGACCACGCCGAGCGAGCCGAGGTCCGACTCCTCCATGGCCGATGCGGCCTCCAGCAACGTCGTGTCGGGACCACACACGTAGGGGGCGTCACCAACCAGCTCACCAAGTCTCATGCACGGACCACGGTACAACGACCGAGCCCGCCCTCGTGCGGGCGGGCTCGACTCCCACAAGGAGGGATGTGGACTAGACCAGATCGGCCTCACGAATGCCGAAGGAGGGGTGGCGGAGACGGCAGAGAGCCAGCTTCTCGAGTTGGCGAATCCGTTCCCTGGTCAGATTGAACTCGTCACCGATCTCCTCGAGAGTGCGTGGCACCCCGTCATAGAAGCCGTAGCGAAGAGCGAGAATCCGACCCTCACGCTCGGGAAGACGATCGATGGACCGCCGCAGCGAGTTTGCGACGTCCATCTCCTCGGTCATCTGGACGGGATCGGCGGCATCCTCGTCCTCGATGAAGTCCCCCAACTGGGCTCCATCCTCTCCTATCGGCTGCTCGAGCGACACGGTATCTGCGACCGATAGAGCGAGTTCGACCTTGTCGACGGTGACACCGGCCTCCTCGGCGATCTCGTCGGGACGAGGGTCACGACCCAACTCGGCCTTGAGCGAAGCCTGCGCTGCGCGAACGGCGGCGAGGGTGTCGTGCAGGTGGACCGGGATGCGCACCGTGCGCGACTTGTCGGCTATGGCACGCGTGATGGCCTGCCGTATCCACCATGTGGCGTAGGTGGAGAACTTGAAGCCCTTGCGCCAGTCGAACTTCTCGACGGCGCGGATCAGACCGAGGTTGCCTTCCTGGATCAGGTCCAGGAAGTCGATTCCGGAGGTGTTCGCATAGCGTCGGGCGTTGGCCACTACGAGACGAAGGTTGGCGGTGAGGAAGTCGTCCTTGGCCTGGGCGCCACGTCGAGCGAGCCTCTGCAGCTCCATCTCCTCGCGCTTGCCCTTGAAATCGCCCTCTTCCAGCCGCTCAGCCGCATCCTCCCCGGCCTCGATCTTCTGGGCCAGCTCGACCTCCAACTCGGCAGTGAGCAGGTCGTATTCGCCGATGGCAGTCAGGTACTGCGAGACGAGATCGGTCGTCAGACGACCGCGCTCGTCGGTCAGCTTCGACTGAAGACGCGAACGGCGCGGCTTCTCGGTCTTGTCTTTGCGCGTTTCAGTAGCGGCCATAGATCCTCAGTGTCCTCCAACACGATTCGGCTGGGCGTAGGGATGCCCGAGCATCCAACTATACGCATCGGGGCAGGCTTGTGAACCCCCCTCTTTTACACAAGGCTAGGACGATCGACCGCTTGGAGCGGTTCCAGACCTCTCGAAATGGATCGTGATCAACCCTTCTCGGCTCATGCGCATTCCCGACTCGTCGGCCTCGATGCGGTCGGCCTCCTGGAAATGCCCGAGCAGAGTGTGCTCCTGGAGCATCGCCTCCGGTGAGCCCGCCATCCGAGTCACGGCAAGAGGTGTGCAGAGGAGGTCGTTGTCGAGTCCCCCGGTGAAGCGATTGACGCCCATCGTCCCGGAGACGTGGTCACCGTCGATCAATAGCTGGGTCTGCGTCTCCGGCTCGACATACCCGTCTGCTCCCAGATAACGAGTGACTACCCATTCACCGTCGAGAAAGACACCGGTCATGCGCGCCGCGAAGATGCCCCTCAGCCGACCAAACGAGGTGACCCGGGCTGGTATACCCGCACATCGTCGTCGGTGACGATCCTGCCAACACCGGGCATTGGATAGTGCCCGGCGACGAAGGTCGTGGGGGTGTCCTTGATCCGCTCGAACAGCCGGTCACGGGTGGCGCCGGCAAGAGCGTGATCGTTGTCGACTGGCAGACTCCAGTGGGGATGTTCCACCTGGAACGGGTGGTTGCTGACGTCACCACCGATGATGGTTCTCGTTCCATCCGAGATGATGCTCGCGGTGAGGTGCCCGGGAGTGTGCCCGAAAGACTCGACCGCCGTGACACCGGGGAGGAACTCCGTGTCCGAGTCTATGAAGTCCACCACGTCGGCTTCGAACAGCGGGCCCATGATCGTCCGGGCGGCTTCACCGAACTCGTCTTTCAACGACTTCCAGTGGTCCCATTCGTTGCTGTGGAACACGTGCCGCGCATCGGGAAAGACGATCTTCCCGCCACGTTGGCTGCCGCCGATGTGGTCGTAGTGCATGTGGGTGTAGAGCACCATCTCAACCGACTCGCGTGCGATTCCAAGCGCGTCGACGGCAGCGGGCATGAGGCCGGCTGTCATGCCCTCCTGGGCGATCTCTCCGATCCCGGCGTCGATCATCATGGTGCGGTCCCCGTCGGTGATCAGATAGCAGCCGAAGTTCATCCGGGCCTGTCCCTCCGCATTGCGGGGATGGAATCTCCAGTCGTGATCCGTGGCCTCTTTGTGGTATTCACCGACGTCGCGCCAGTAGAAGCCGTCCTCGATCACGAACAGCGTGTACCTGCCACAGTCGAGCTTCCAGGTCATTGAGACCGGCTACGCCCGATTGAGGGTTATGGCCACCCCGTCGGTGGTCACGGTGAGCACATCGCCGTCGCAGGTGTATGAGCTCGCCTCCGCGACGGCGTCCGGCACGTCGACCGGGGAGTCCGGCATCTCTATCACCTGACCGTCCACCTCCACCGTCGACGACACCGTCACATCGGAGGATGCGACGGTCACGGTGATCGTCGTGTCGTCAGCAGTCCAAGTGCCAGTCTCCGTACCACTCATGCTCAGACTGAAGTCCCCATCGGAAGTCGACACGTTGAACCCCCAGCCATCGCGCTCCGCGGTGAAGTCGCCGCCTGGGGCGAGAGTCACCGTGTACGTGCCGTCGTTCGCAGTGACCGAACCGTCGCCGAAACCCTCGGCGGTGAACTCGTCCTGCATGAGAGAGATGAACGACTGGATGTCGAGAAGCCAGGTGCCTTCTACGCAGTCGGCTCCTGCCGAGGCAGGCGGCTCGGTGGTGGTCGTTGTTGGCGGGGCCGTGGTGGTCGTGGCAGCCGCAGCCTCCGTATCCGTCGTCTCGGCGGCCGTGCTGTCCGTGTCGCCCGAAGCGGAGGTCGTGGTCTCGTCACCGCCACCAGGGCTACAAGCGGCTACCAACAAAGCAAGGGCGAAAACGAGTATTGAGAGTCTGCGCATCACACGACGTTACCTGGCATCCCGGGGGAGGTCGCCATGAGGTCCGAGCACACCGAGGTCACAGATAGTCGCGAGGCTGGTAGACGGCGTCGACTGTCCCACGGGTCGACGAGAGGTCGGCCCAGTCGTCTACCTCGCACGTGATGCTGACCACCGTCGCCGTCTTCATGTCAACTCGGTCTCCCGTCAAGACGGACACGACGATCGCCCACGTCGGTTGATGCCCTACCAACATCAGCCGCTCCACGAGTGGCGCCTCGGCAGCCACCCGCATCACCATGTCTGCACCTGACCCGTACAGACGAGGCTCGAGAATGATGTCGCAGTCCCAACTCCCGGCTTCGGCGGCGAATCGCGCCGTGTCGCGGGCGCGAACCGCCGTCGACGTGATGATCAGGTCGGGGGCGATCCCATCCTCGGTCAGCACCCTGCCCATGGCGCGGGCACTCCGCACACCGCGGTCGTTGAGCGGCCGATCGTGGTCGGCGCCATACTCGGCGCTCCAATCCGACTTGGCGTGCCTCATCAAGAGAAGCGCCGGCACGCCGGTTTCTCCGGAAAGCGTTCGGCTAGAGCCCCAACTCGGCCCGCAACTCCTCGAGTTTCGAGTCGGCCTCGGCCATGTTGACCGCCTTCCGCAGCTCGGCTTCGGCACCTTCTGGCGTTGCCTCGTGCAGCTCGGCCTTGGCCATGGCCTCGGCCTTCCGCTGCTCGATCTTCGCCTCGACCGAATCGAGGCTCGGACCATCGTCGGTGACGGTCGCTGACATCGTCTGGACGGCGTTGTTGACAGCCTCCTGCATCTTCGCCTGTTCCAGGGTCCCGAGCATCTCCAGCCGCTTGGCGCTCAGCTCCTGCACCTTCATGGCGTTGGCTTGGACAGCCTCCTTGGCTTTGGCCGCCTGGGTCTCCGCCGTACCGAACTGCTCCTTCAGCGAGGACAGGTTGTTCTCCGACGCCTGCAGCTTCATCGCGAGACTCTGAGCTGTCTGTGTCCACTTCGTCACACCGGCATCGTCACCGGACTTCTTCGCCTCGTCGGCTCTCATCAATGCCTGCTTGGCCATCTCCTTCGCCTCGCCGACGGCTTCAGCGGCATCCTCGATCTGACCCTCGAGCTGTGTGCGGTGAGCTATCACCTTCGCAGCCTGGTTCCGCAGAGCCTGGTCCTGTGACTTCGCCTCATCGATGGCCGATTGGATCTCGATCTCGGGATCCATCAGGTCCTCGGATGTGCTCTTGAACCAAGACTTGATGTAGGCAATCCAGCGTTTCCACATGGGTGAGGGTCTCCTTTCCCGACCTCAGGTGAGTCTAGGTATCGCCACCATCAACCGCGTCTGCGGCCACCACCACGGATCCGGCCGCCACCACCACCGATACGGGGACGTGGCGCCCCTCCTCCGCTGCCCGTCCATCCACCAGGCGATCCGCCGAATCGCCTTCCCCGGCCGCGCATCCCGCCCACCGCCATCATCGCGAGCAGAACGTTGAAGAGGTCGTCGGAG
>JASFVB010000048.1:0-13815 GCA_050050035.1 Acidimicrobiia bacterium
ACAACCTCTTCGAGGAAGACATCAACCGGATGGCCCATGCCGGCATCACCAGCGGCTGTGGGGCCGGCGACTTCTGCCCGGGAAGAGTCGTGGACCGTGGTCAGATGGCCGCGTTCCTGGTTCGGGCATTGGGTTTGACCGACGATGGCGGCGGCGACCTGTTCGACGACGACGACAGCTCGATCTTCCAGGAGGACATCGACCGGCTCGGGGCCGCCGAGATCACCCAGGGATGCAACCCACCGGCGAACACGAGGTACTGCCCCGAACAGGCAGTGAGCCGGGGAGCCATGTCGGCGTTTCTGCATCGGGCATTGGGTGACTGACACGTCGCTGTATCGTTCTCCCATCTGATGGCCAGCCCCCAAGCATCCCAGCGCGTGCGTCAGTTCGGAGAGAGCCGATGGACGGCCGGTGTCATCGGTCTGGGCTACGTCGGCTTGCCGTTGTTGGTGACGGCCGTGAAGGCCGGGCTCGGTGGTATCGGCTTCGATGTCGCCTCCGACCGGGTGACGTCCCTGGCAAAGGGTCACTCGCACGTCGACGACGTGGCCGACGAGGATCTGGAGAAGGCCTTGGCCGACGGAGCCGAGCTGACCGACGATCCCAGCCGCCTGGCCGAGGCCGACGCCATCTTCATCTGTGTCCCGAGCCCCTTGGGTCGGAACCGCCAACCCGACTTGTCCTTCATCGAGGCTGCGGCCGAGACAGTGGAGGGCTTCGTCAGGCCAGGCCAGCTCGTCGTCCTCGAGTCGACGACGTACCCGGGCACAACCGAGGACGTGTTGGTGCCTGCCGTCGAGCGTGCCGGTCTTCGCCTGGACGAGGACGTCTTTGTCGCCTTCTCGCCGGAGCGAGTCTCGCCTGGCGACGAGATGAAGACGGCGGAGATCCCCAAGGTCGTCGGTGGTGTGTCGGAGCCGTCGGGCGATGTGGCCGAGGCGGCCTACCGACGTCTGGTCCCATCCGTCCATCGTGTCACCTCGGCCCGTGCCGCCGAGATGGCGAAGTTGCTCGAGAACACCTATCGCTCGGTGAACATTGGTCTCGTCAACGAGATGGCTCAGCTGGCACATGAGCTGGGCATCGACATCTGGGAGGTGATCGACGCGGCAGCCACAAAGCCCTTCGGCTTCCAGGCGTTCTATCCCGGGCCCGGTGTGGGTGGGCACTGCATCCCGCTCGACCCTCAGTTCCTCTCCTGGAGAGCGAGAGAGGCGAACTTCACGACCCGGTTCATCGACACGGCCGAACAGGTGAACACGAAGATGCCGGCCTACAACGCAGAGCGGATCGCAGCGTTGTTGAACGATCGCGGTCAGCCCGTGTTCGGGTCACGTGTTCTCGGCGTCGGCATCTCCTACAAGCCCGACATCGCAGACGACCGTGAGTCCGCTTCGCTCGAAGTGCTCCGCGAGCTGGCCAAGCGAGGTGCGGTGATCTCCGTGCTCGACCCGGTGGTGGGCGCCGAGAGGATCGAGCAGCACGGTTTCGCGGTGGAGACCGGCGAGGGTGATCTGAGCGACTACGCGATTGCGGCAGTCCTCACCGACCATTCGCGAATCGACTACGCCAGCCTCGCTCGAGAGGTGCCCCTCGTCTACGACACACGCGGCGTGTTCCGTCGCTTGGGGATCATCTCGGAGTCGGTCGTACCTCTATGAACGCGACCGTTCTGGTCGTCACCACCGTCCACCACCCTGATGACACTCGCATTCGTGAGCGTCTCATACGAACCCTGGGCGGAGCCTTTTCCATCCTGTACGCGGCGCGAGTGCCCGGCCCGTCCGACGTCGGTGGTCTCACGTGGGTGCCCCTCGCGGGCGGCAGAGTCGCCAGGAACGTCCGTGCGCTGAGGCCGCTGCTCCGCAGCCGATGGGACCTGGCCGTCGTCCACGACCCAGAGCTGGTCCCCGCCGCAGCCTTTGCCCGTTTGGTGCGGCGGCGTCCCGTGGTCTTCGACGTCCACGAGGACCTTCCAGCACAGATCGGCTCGAAGACTTGGATCCCTTCGGCACTCAAGCCATTCGTCCGTCTGATCAGCCGCGGGGTGCTCTGGCTTGCCGAGAGGACACTGACTCTCACCCTCGCCGAGGCGAGCTACCAACATCTCTTCAAGACCGAGCACCCGGTGTTCCCCAACTTCCCACACGATCTCACCGGTGACCTGGTGGCCGACGGCGACGGCTCGGCGATCTACGTCGGGGACGTGTCGGAGGAGAGAGGCTTGGGCGACGCGGTGCGTGCTTGCGCCGCGGCCGGCGTGCCGATGAAGGTCGTCGGCCCGGTATCGGTGGAGATGGGCCGGCGGCTTGGCGAGACATCGAGAGATAGCGGGGGAGGGCTGACGCTCCTTGGTCGTCTGTCCCACCGTGAGGCAATGAGTCATGTGGCCGAGGCTTCGGTGGGGCTGTCCCCCCTACGCGCCGAGCCCAACTACGTCAATTCCCTCCCGACGAAGACCCTGGAGTATCTGGCGATGGGAGTGCCTGTCGTCGCCACCGATCTCCCCGGCACCAGGGACCATATTGCGGAACTCGCTGCGGTGGAGCTGGTCGAGCCGGGAGACGTGAGGTCCATGGCAGCAGCCATCGCGGCCAGCGTTGATCCCGCGAAGAAGAAGGCCGCGCTTGCGCAGGTCGAGGTCGTGAGATCCCGGTATCGCTGGCCGGCGGAGGACGTCTTGGCCTTCTACACGTGCCTCGTCAACCCGTGAGGAACCCGACTCCCCATGAGATGTGCATGGTGACCAGGGCTGCGGTGACTCTCCACAATCCTCCGTCCGCGTTCACCGACACAGCGATGCTCGCCAGGATGTAGAGAATCGGTGCGACCAGTGTGATCGGCCACCAGATGGAGGCCACGAGACTGATGGCCAACGCGACCACGAGCAGCGGCGCGGCCAGTTGCCGTGGCCTGAGTGACCCCCGATGTTTCCGACTGAACTGGCGCTTCGCTCGTCCATAGTCGAAGTACTGCCGGGCGAGCTCACCGAGCGAGCGTCGGGGGCGATAGCCGACCTTGAGCTCGGGGTCGAACCAAACCGTCTCACCGGACTCGATGAGCCGATGGTTCAGCTCGTAGTCCTGAGTTCTGACGAACGTCTCGTCGAATCCTCCGACGGCGTCGACCGCCGTTCTCCGAAACACGCCCAGGTAGACGGTCTCTGCCGTTCCCTCCTCTCCACCGACGCGATAGCGGGCGTCTCCGGAGCCCCACGGTGAGGACATGGCCCGGGCGATGGCGGTCTCCCACGCCGAGTTGCCCACCGGCACCTGCATCCCTCCTACGTTGGCTGCACCGGTGCGTTGGAGGGTCGCGACGGCCTTGCTCACATAGTCAGGGGGAAGGATGGATCGTGCATCGCAGCGGACGATCACTTCTCCGCTGCTTGCAGCCAACGCCAGATTCAGCCCCGCCGGAGTCGTTCCCGTCGGGTTGTCCACGACGGTCACATCCTCTGCCCTGGCGACGTTCGCAGTGGCCTCGTCGGCCGCCGCGACGACCACCTCCACGTTGGGGTAACTCTGCCTCGCCACCGCCTTCAAGGCGAGGGGCAGTGATTCCACTGCATCCCGGGCCGGGATGATCACAGAGACAGTTGGCTGGTTCTCGGACACCGTGCCATATCATGCCCCGCCGTGCCCACTGATCTGCAGTCAATCGCCGATCCTCGTTTGATCCTTCTCGCCTGGGCCGCCGGTCTCGCCCTGGTTGCCGGCGCGATCGGATGGGAGCGAATCGTCGGCGTCGGATTCACCTGGCTCGCGGCCGGCGTTTCGGCATTGATCGGTCTCGCCGGTGCGCTGGCAGATGACGCCTGGTGGGCGCGGGCCGGCCTCGTCCTCGTTTTGCTGTCCGCAGTGCTGGCCAAGAACAGGGCCATCTCCTCTCTTGCCCTTCTTACTGGAGGAGCACTCTTCTTGGTTCAAGGCTCGCTGCTGGCGGGTTGGGTTCCGGCCGTCGTCGCAACTGTCGCCCTCGGTGGTGTGACCGGGGAGATGCTTCTCGGTCATTGGTATCTCGTCGATCCCCGTCTGCCACGTTCGGCGCTCACCAGACTTGCCGAGGTTGGCATCGTCGGTCTCGTGCTGGAGGGCCTCCTCGAGGCGTGGCTCGAGATAGGGCTCTCCGGTGGTGCGATTGCGTTCTGGGTGCTTCTCGGGACCTCCGTCGTCCTCATGGGCGCGGTCATCGCCGCGCTCCGGTATCCGGCGTACAGCGGCGTGATGGCCGCAACGGGTTTGTCCTACTTGGCGGTGCTGACCACTCTGGGGTCCGTCTTCGTCGGTCGAGCTGTTTCGGCCGGGCTTGGACCGTTCGCCTTCGGATGAGGAGAGCCATGTTGGAAACGACCATCGCATCACGGGACGTGGACCTCGAGGGGGCAACGGTCATCGCCGGTGTCCTGGAAGGTCTCGTCCCTGCCCCCGGCTCCGAGGAGGTCTTCGCCCAGATCGCGGCCGAGGCCATCGAACCGACCAGTTTCGAAGGCAAGGTCGGCCAGACTCTGACAGTGCCCCTCGAGACGGCCGCAGCGGCCCTGCTGGTCGGTCTGGGTGACGAGGTCTCCTTCGAGACGGTGAGAGCCGCCTCCGGGAACGGGGTGAGGAGGGTCAAGACCGAGCGTGCCGTCACCCTCCTTGCACAGGCAGGCATCGACGGTGCGACCAGGGCGACGGTCGAGGGGACGATTCTGGGCGGGTACCGGTTTCGCCTCTACAAGACCGATGAGGAAGAGCTCGACGTCGGGCTGGTCGAGATCGTCGACGCAGACCCCGACGAGTTCGCTGATGCGGTCGTTTTGGCTGAGTCGACGCTGTTGGCGCGCGATTGGGTCAACACCCCGGCGATGGACAAAGCACCTGAGCGGCTCGCCGGCCTCTTCGCCGAGCTGGCGGGTGCCGCGGGCATCGATGCGGCCGTGTGGGACCGGAAGCGGATCACCGAGGAGGGGCTCGGGGCCCTGCTGGGAGTGGCAGCAGGCTCGGATCGGGACCCACGGCTCGTCGTCCTCGACTACACCCCCGAAGAGCCGGTGGCCCACCTGGCATTGGTGGGCAAGGGGATCACATTCGACAGCGGTGGTCTGTCCCTGAAGCCGTCCGGGTCCATGGAGGAGATGAAGGACGACATGGCAGGTGCCGCGGCCGTGGTCGCAGCGACGATCGGCATCGCCCAGCTCGAGCTGCCGGTCAAGGTCACCACTATCACTCCACTCACCGACAACGCCGTGGGTGGGGATGCGACCAGGCCCGGAGACGTGCTCCGCCCGGTCGACGGCCCGACGATCGAGGTGCTCAACACCGACGCCGAGGGGCGGCTGGTGCTGGCCGACGGTCTTGGCCTGGCGAAACGTCACGAGCCGGACCTCACCATCGATGTGGCAACTCTCACCGGAGCTGCCGCCGTGGCCCTGGGCAAGAAGGTCGCAGCTGTCTTTGGTTCCGACGCCGACACCGCCCAGAGAGTTCTGCGTGCTGCCGGCCGGGCGGGCGAGGAGTTCTGGGAGATGCCGCTGTTCAAGGGTTATCGGAAATCGATCGAATCGAACATCGCCGACGTCAAGAACATCTCAGGCTCTCGATACGGAGCTGCCATCGTGGCTGCCCTGTTTCTCGCCGAGTACGCGGGTGACGGCCCATGGGCGCACCTCGACATCGCCGGCCCGGCGCGGAGCGAGGAGACTTCGGGCGAGGCGGTGAAGGGTGCCTCGGGTGTCGCCGTCAGGACCCTGATCGAACTGGCCAGGTCGATGGCTGACGCCTCCTGACACCTCGACTTCCCTAACCTGGAGCGATCGTGCGAACCCGCTTCCTCGTATCTGTGGCCCTCACCGACCTCCTCTCGCTCACGTTGACATTCGCGGTCGCATCCATACTCGTGTACGGCACGTGGCTTCCCTGGGATGCCCCTTTGCGTGACCCGGTGTGGCCCATGCTCACGTTTCTTCTCCTGTCGATGATCGTTGCGTCGGTCTTCACCGAGCAGATGTCGGGGCCCGGTGTGCCTCGACCCACGTACGGGCGGATGGTCGTGATCCTCCTCGGCACCCTTTTCATGACCGCCGCATTGCTGGCCCTGTTCCGCGAGGCCTATTTCTCGCAGAAGTTCGTCCTGTTCACCTCCGTGATCTGGCTGATTCCGGCCACGACACATCGGCTGGTCAGAAGACGGCGGCCGTGGAAGGAGAGCTTCGGGGTGATCACCAGGGAGAAGCAGCTCGCCGACGATCTTCACTCCTCCGACCACGGCGAGGTGGTGTGGGTCGTCCAGCCTGACGGCGACGCACCTTCAGACCTACCGGATCGCGACCTCACCATTGCCGTCGACCTCAGGTCGGTCCTCTCCGATTCCATGGCGCGGTATCTGTCCTCGTGTGACGTCGCCGGCTACACGATCAGACCGTTCTCTTCGATCTACGAGGAACACACCGGACGTGTGCCGTTGATACACCTCAGTGAAGGATGGGAAATCTCGGCACCTCTGCTCGAGGTGGCCCAGTGGCTGCCCGGAAAGCGTGTCGGCGACATGTTGCTGACGCTGATCACTGCTCCGCTCTGGGTGACCCTGGGGGCGGGGGTCGCCGCCTATATCAAGATCGTCGACCGTGGGCCGGTGATCTTCAAGCAGAATCGCGTGGGGCTGAATGGTGGGGTCTTCACCATGTACAAGTTCCGCACGATGCATGGTGACGCCGAGAGCCAGGGTGCGCGATTCGCCACGCGAGACGACCCCAGGCTCATCCGCGGGGGCGGTTTTCTCAGACGCTCTCGACTCGACGAGATCCCCCAGCTCTGGAACGTGTTGATGGGCGATATGACGATCGTCGGCCCGCGCGCCGAACAGGTTCCGTTCGCGTCCGACTTCCGTGGTCAGATTCCCTTCTACGACCACCGCCACATGGTGAGGCCCGGGATCACCGGCTGGGCTCAGGTCAACTACGGCTATGCCGATGATGAGGCGGAGACCATAGAGAAGCTCACGTATGACCTCTACTACATCAAGCACATGTCTCCGGTGATGGACCTGCGGATCTTCTGGAAGAGCATCTGGACCGTCCTCACCGGCGCCGGGGCGCGATGACAACACCTGCCGCCGCCATCGAGCGGAGGGGCTTCAGGGCACCTGGCACGACGTTCATGATTGCCGGGGGTCTGCTCGGTGCCCTGGGCGCCTATCTCTTCCAGCTCATCGGTGGTCGGGCGTTGGGGACGGCGGACTTCGCACCGGTGGGTGTCCTCTGGACCACGTTCTTCATCCTCGCCACCGTCCTCCTCGTCCCCCTCGAGCAATATGTCACACGTGAGGTGGCGTCGGGGCGGAAGGCGTTACCTCGAGATCTGCGACCGGGAGCGGTCATGGCGGCGGTCGGCGCCGTCCTGGGCGGCAGCTTCGTCGCCCTGACACTCGACGAGCTGTTTCGGGGGGATCCGCAGTACATCGCACAGATCGTCCTGCTCATGGCTGGATATGGGCTTCTGATGACGGCGAAGGGTGTTCTGGCGGGGAGACGTAAGTTCGCCGGTGTCGGTTGGGTGCTCATCGTCGAGACCGCTGCCCGGTTGGCCGCGGGGATTCTCGCCATCGTGGCCATCGGCACGGCGGTCTCGCTCGGCTGGGCAATGGTGGTGGGAGGCTTTGCCGTTCTCGGCTTGCGCTGGTGGAGATATGACGAAGGTGATGCCGATCAGGCGCCCACACCCGCTCGCGGCTTCCTGGCGGGTTATGCCGGGGGAACCTCGTCCTCACAGCTCCTGTTGGCGGGCGCTCCGCTGGGTGTCGCCGCTCTCGGTGGCTCGGACGAGTTGATCTCCATTGTCTTCTTCACCTTCACGATCTATCGAGCACCCCTCACACTCATCTTCGCTCTCCAAGGCCGGATACTGCCGTTTCTCGTCGGTCTGGCCGGGAATGCCAAGAAGGCGGAGCTCGTGCGCATAGCCAAATGGGTGCTACGCGGCGGGGTGGTACTCGTGGTGGCCGGGGCCGCGGTGGGTTGGCTGGTGGGCTCCGACGTCATGAGGGTTCTGTTGGGGCCCGAGTTCGCCCCGACACAGACCGTGGCGATGCTCACCGCCGGTGGGGTGATGGCAGCTGCGGCCGCTCAGGTGACGAGCCAGGTTCTGGTTGCCGAAGGACGCACATCACGACTGGCTTGGGCTTGGTTCACCGGTCTGTTGGTCGGTTTGGTCGTGATGGTCGTCGCCATAGGGAGTCCCGACACCAGAGTCGGGATCGGCTTCGCCTCCGGTGAGCTCGTGGCACTCGCCGTCATGGCCTATCTGGCCACCCGACGCTGATACTCAACCGGCCATCTTCACCCAGGTCGCATGTTGCGCCGAGATGTCCGGTGAGAACCGCCAGCGGAGCTCACGTGGGACCTCGGGAATCCGCTCCGTGACCGCGAGCTCACCGTCCACGATCACGACGAGACCGGCTCGCAGCAGTTGGGGAAGATGTCTGGGCAGCCGCACCTCCTCCCCCTTGCCGGCGGCGCGAACCAGACGGAGCAGCTCGGCAACGGCGCCGGGTCCCAGCGCGGCCACCCAGAACTTCCTGACATAGGGATCCGAAGCCTCGAACCCCTCCGCACGCGGAATGAGGCCGACTTTCATCGTTGGTCTCACCCTCGCGGATGGTCGGAGCGGAGCACCCACATGCCCCACGGCGCTTCTGATCGGAGGACGATTCTGGCCACTTGCGGGTGCTCCAGCTCTCATGCAAGAACAACTACAAGTATCGTTAACTATCGTCAACCCACATAAGGCAAGCCGCGAAAAGAAGTGTTAGCCGTCGGTCTCGGCCGGTTCGACGCCAACGAACACCACTACGGACGCCGACTCGCTGATCTCGGTGCCGGGTGGGGGGTTGGTGCTCACGATCACACCGAGCTGGCCCGGATCCTCCACTTCGACCGTCTCCTCGACGATCGACAGGACGACTCCAGTGTCCAACTCGAACTGCGTCACGGCTTCATTCGCCTCCTCGACAGTCATGCCGACGAAGTTGGGCAACGGTGCCAACGGGATCTCACCGTTGGACACCCAGATGGTGATGATGGTTCCCTGTGAAACAGTCGCACCGGCTTCGATGGACTGGTTGACCACGATGCCGGCAGGCTCCAGAGATGCCACCTCGAGGATCTTGTGGTTGAGCTTCGCCTTGGCCAGTGCGTCGACCGCCTCGTCCTGTGTGAGACCAACGACTATCGGTACCTGCGTCGGCGGCGGTATCAAGTACTCGCGGATGTTGGACGGCTCCTCGGGGAAGGAGGATTCCGGTATGCCTTCCATGACCGTCGTCATGAACTGGGCCCAGATCGGGGCGGGGACGGACCCTCCAAAGACCCTCGAATACGTCTGACCGTGGATAACGACGTTGCGCAGCGGGATCTGCTCTGCCTCGAATCCCACCCAGACCGCGGTCGAGTACTCCGGTGTGAATCCGACGAACCAGGCATCGAGGTAGCTCTGGTGAGTACCGGTCTTACCACCCTGAGGACGGCCGATGTTGGCCCGGGAGGCGGTTCCCGACGAGGTTGGTACTTTCACCAGCGCCCGACGTGCCGCGGCGAAGATCGCCGCGTCGGCCACCTGTTCGGGCTCTGGTTGCTTCTCGTAGATGACGTCACCCTCGTGGTTGACGATCTTGGCGACTATGTAGTCGTCGGCATGCAGACCGTTGGTGGCGAAGTTGGAGAAGGCAGAGGCCATCTCGAGTGGTGACACAGCTGATGAGCCGAGGACGATGGACAGCACCGGGTCGAGAGACGCCTCGGTGATTCCCATTCGTCGTGCCATGTCGACCACGTTCTCCGGCCCCGTGTCCCGGGAGATCTGCGCGTACACGGTGTTGACAGACCTATACGTCGCTTGCTCGACACTGATCACACCGGTGCCGCTCCCTGATGCGTTGGACACGCGCCAGATGTTCGTCCCGTTGGGTGAGCAGATGAAGGGGCACTTGACATCGAGGGGGCTGCGACCGTCATAGCGGTTGCCCATGGTGATGCCCTGTTCCAGTGCCGCCGCCAGCCCGATGGCCTTGAACGACGAGCCCGGGTTGCGTCGGCCCTGGACGGCGAGGTCGAACTGGTTGAACTCGAAGTCGAGGCCCGATGCCATCACCTTCACCGCACCGGTGTGGTTGTCCACCATCGCTATGGCACCCGTCGGCTTGCACGAGTGGGTCTCGGCGTACGTGGCGTAGTACTCCTTCCTCTCCTCGAAGTCGGGGAAGATGGACGCGCACGCCTGGAAGTTCTCCTCATACGGCGCCAGCGGCAGCCACTCTTCGAGGACCTCGTTGGCTTCCTTCTGAAGGTCGAGGTCGATGGTCGTGATGATCTGAAGGCCACCGCCACCCTCGCACTCGGTGTCGTCTGCCGGACAGCCGAAAATGGCCCTCTCTCTTGCCTCGTTGGTGTCGCCGAGGAAATCGAACTCGGGTGAGTTCAAGAGCTGTCGGCGAACCTCGGCCACGACATGGTCGGCCTCGCCGCGTAGGGGTGGCGTGTCCACTACGCCAAGCGGCTGGCGGGCGGCGAAGGCTGCCTGTGGCTCGGTGATCCACCCTTCTTCTGCCATCTGGGATATCACTTCGTCACGCCGTTCCAGGGTCAGCTCGGGGAACTTGCGCGGGTTGTAGAGGGACGGGTTCCGCACCAGCACCGCCAACGTGGCCGCCTCGTGGATCCGGAGTGAGTGGATGTCCTTGTCGAAGAACTCCTCGGCGGCGGTTTTGACGCCATAGGCACCGGAGCCGAAGTAGACAGAATTCATGTAGTACTCGAGAACCCGCTCCTTGGGGAATCTCCGCTCCAACTCGGCGGCCACGAAGGCCTCGGTGACCTTTCTCCTGATGGTGACCTCGCTGCCAACGAACGCGTTCTTCACCACCTGCTGGGTGATCGTCGAGCCGCCACGGGTCACGTCGTAGATGATGTTGTCGACCGCCGCGGAGGCGATGGCAGAGAAATCCACGCCGTCGTGCTCGAAGAAGTCGGCATCCTCGGCGGCGAGGATTGCGTTCACGACCACCTCGGGGACGTCGGCGTAGGCCATCGGCTCGGAGTTGCGGCCGTCGTGGAGCTCGGCGAGGACCTCGCCGGAGGCGGCGTAGACCCTGCTGACCCGACTCAGGTCGGGGAGGTTGAGCTCCATCGATCGGGTGTCGGGGACCCATTCCTCGGTCAGGTCCTCGAAGGTCCCGTATGCCGAGTTGGCCCCCAGGAACGCGAACAAACCCACCCACCCGGAGAGGAGGAGGGAGATGGAGAGGAGGCTTGCGAGGGCGCCGAACCAGCGGCCCCGCCGTTCCCGTGCCTCGATCTGGTGAATGAGGGCTTTTCTGGGCACTTGGAGGTATACGACGATCCGGGTGGCTGAGTAGTTCCCGCCTACGATCCCGGACGGTGACAGGATACTGGTGTCATGGATGAAAACCCGCGCACGTCGAGCGACATCGAGATCGACGTCGTCTACGACACGCCGGCCGATCCGGGGCTCATCGGCAGCCCGGGTGAGTACCCGTTCACGAGGGGCCCCTATCCCACCATGTACAGAGGCCGGCCGTGGACGATGCGTCAGTACGCCGGGTTCGGAACCGCCGAGGAGACGAACAAGAGGTTTCGCGATCTGCTCGCGGCCGGCCAGACCGGCCTGAGCGTCGCCTTCGACCTACCCACGCAGATGGGGCTCGACTCGGACCACCCGCTCGCTGCGGGGGAAGTGGGAAAGGTGGGCGTGGCCATCGACGACATCGAGGACATGAGAAGGCTCTTCGATGGGATCCCGCTCGACGAGGTGTCGACCAGCATGACGATCAATGCCACCGGACCGCTCCTGCTCTTGCTGTATGAGCTCGTGGCAGCGGAGCAAGGGATCGATGGCGATCGGCTGAGAGGGACCATCCAAAACGACATACTCAAGGAGTACGTGGCGCGCGGTACCTACATCTTCCCGCCGTCACCCTCCATGAGGCTGGTCACCGATGTCTTCGGCTATGCAGATGAGCGTCTCCCGCGATGGAACACGATCTCGATCAGCGGCTATCACATCCGGGAGGCTGGGGCTACGGCCGCCCAGGAGCTCGCATTCACCATCGCCAACGGTCTCGCCTATGTCGAGGCGGCCCGCGCCGCAGGTCTGGACGCAGACGTCTTTGCCCCACGTCTCTCCTTCTTCTGGAACGGTCACAACGACTTCTTCGAGGAGGTTGCCAAGTTCCGCGCGGCCCGTCGCATCTGGGCGAGGCACATGAGAGAGGAGGTGGGGGCGAAGTCACCGAAGTCGTGGGCGATGCGTTTTCACACCCAGACGGCCGGTTCGACGCTCACCGCGCAGCAGCCGCTGAACAACGTCGTCCGCACGACGATCCAGGCACTGGCGGCCGTCCTCGGCGGGACGCAATCGCTTCACACCAACGCCTATGACGAGGCGTTGGGACTGCCAACAGACGAGTCGGCTCTCCTCGCTCTCCGCACCCAGCAGGTGATCGCCGCCGAGTCGGGGGTTGCCAACACCGTCGACCCCCTGGCCGGGTCCTATTACGTGGAGAGTCTCACCAACGACTTGGAGGCGAAGGCCGAAGGGCTGATCGAGGAGATCGAGTCGATGGGTGGAGCGGTGGCCTCGATCGAGGTGGGTTGGATGCAGGCTCAGATCGAGGAATCGGCATACCGGGAGGCCAAACGACAGTCTCGTGGCGAGTCGGTCGTGGTGGGAGTCAACCGCTACCAGACGGCCGACGGCGCTGTCGTGCCGGTCCTCGACGTGAACCCGGCGCTGGAGCAGAGTCAGAAGGAGAAGCTGGCGGCTCGCCGATCGGAGCGCGACGGCGACGCCGTGGCCGCGGCGATCTCGGAAGTGGGCCGGGTCGCCCGCTCCGATGAGAACCTCATGCCGTCGATGCGCGCCGCCCTCGCTGAGGGAGCCACCATCGGTGAGGTCTCTGACGCCCTCAGGGGCGTGTTCGGCACACACAGGCCGTCCGGGTAGGCGCAGGGTTTGAGCGACGCGAGAACGCATTTCGTGATCGTCGGCGGAGGACCCGCCGGCACCCAGGCGGCCACGACGGCCGCCACGAAGGGAGCACGGGTCACACTCGTCGAGAAGGACGTGGTTGGCGGTGCCGCTCATCTCTGGGACTGCATCCCGTCCAAGACGATGGCTGCCAGTGCCATACGGAACACGTCGGTGCGAAACGCCGTCAAACTCGGTCTGGTCAACGATCCTGGGCGTGTAGACCCGACCGTCCTGGCCGATCGCATCACCGAGATCACAGCCGACATCAACGACAATTGGGTGGCCCTCTTGGAGGACCAGGGTGTCGAGATGGTCCACGGCACCGCGCGATTCACCGCACCAGACACGGTGGCCGTCGAAACGGGAGAGGGTGAGAGGACGATCGGCTTCGACAAGGCCCTCGTCTCCACGGGCTCGGCACCGCGTGTACCCGACTGGGCCCCGGTCGACGGTGTGCGGGTGCTCACGACACGGGACTGCTACGACATGGCCTCGGTGCCCGAGCACATGATTGTCATCGGGTCCGGCGTGACCGGTGTCGAGTTCACGCACATCTTCGAGGCGATGGGATCGGAGGTGAGCCTGGTCGTCTCGCGACAACAGATCCTGCCGTATCGCGACGCCGAGGTGGCTGCGGTGCTCGAGGAGAGCTTCCTCGAACGAGGCGTCAACCTCATCATCGGCGCTCGGGCCCAAACGATCGACATCCATGACGAGGCCGTGACGGTTCGTTGTGACGACGGCCGCGTGGTCGAGGGGTCGCACGCGCTGCTGGCCGTGGGCTCGG
>JASFVB010000049.1:0-13799 GCA_050050035.1 Acidimicrobiia bacterium
CCATCGGGACGGCCGCCGTGTTCTGGGTGGGCGGGCTCATGGTGATCAACGAGGTGATCACACTCGGGACCATCGTCATGTTCTCCACACTGCTCACCCAGCTCTACGGACCGCTCTCCGCGATCTCAAACTCCCGCGTGGAGTTCGCAACGTCGCTGGTCTCCTTCGAGCGGGTGTTCGAAGTCCTCGACCTGGAGACCGACATCCCGGCCCCTGCCGAGCCGACGCCCGCGAGTGGGAACGGGAGGGTGGAGTTCGAGAACGTCTCGTTCCGCTATCAGAGCGGGGAGCCGGAGGGTCTCGAGGCGGTCAAGCGCTTCAGCTGGCATCGCTCGTCGGATGAGGGCCCGGCGGTGACACAGTCGAGCACACGGGAGTGGGCTCTCGAAGACGTCGACTTCGTGGCGGAGCCGGGGACGTTGACCGCTCTGGTCGGGCCGTCGGGAGCCGGAAAGACGACCATCTCGTATCTCGTGCCCCGTCTCTACGACGTGTCCTCGGGGAGGGTCCTGGTCGACGGTGTGGACGTGCGGGGAATCGACCTGAAGGAGTTGTCGGGCTTGGTGGGCGTCGTCACCCAGGAGACGTATCTGTTTCACGACACCATCGCTGCCAACCTCCGCTACGCCCGTCCCGATGCGACACGCGACGAGCTGATAGCAGCGGCGACCGCGGCGAACATCGACGAGATGATCGACCGTCTCCCCGACGGCTACGAGACGATCGTCGGTGAGAGGGGTTATCGGCTCTCCGGTGGGGAGAAGCAGAGGATCGCCATCGCCCGAGTCGTCCTCGAGGACCCGAGGATCCTCATCCTCGACGAGGCGACATCCCACCTCGACTCTCGTTCCGAGTCACTGATCCAACAGGCGCTCACCGAGGTGATGCGAGGTCGAACGTCGATCGTGATCGCCCATCGGCTCTCCACGGTGAGGGCGGCGGACCAGATCCTCGTCGTGGACGAGGGTCGGATCGTGGAACGTGGTGACCACGATTCGCTGCTTGCTCGTGGCGGGTTGTATGCCGAGCTGAGCCGTACCCAGCTGGTGGGAGCCCCCGTCTGATCTCACTGTTGTCTGACGGTTCCGGCCGGCTCAGGCACCGCGCATGAGGTTCTCGTAGAGAAGCCGCTGGGTGACCGCCAGGAGCAGGTGCTCGCCGTCGGTGGACATCCAGAGGTGTGGCCCCGCCTTCAGCCAAACCCTGATGGGCAGGGTGGAGAGATGACGTCGTTTTCGTGCAGTCGGCGGCCGGTACACGAGCACACGAGACGACGGCGCGCCGAGGGCGTCCATGGGCCCGACGAGATCGTATGAGCCAAAGAGCGCAGCCATTGCTTCGGCGTGGTCGAGGGGACCGTCACTCGACATCCAGTCGACTCGTCCGCAATCGCCGCAGGCGGTGACGGCGACCCGCCCGACCCATGTGGGCCTGTGCTCGCATGTGTTGCCGATGTCCATAGCCATCAAGGTAGGAGACGGGTGTGACAAGAACTCGCGTCGCACAAGTCCCTGGTCCTTTAGGGACTTTCGGCCGTGTCTCGCACAAGTGGTGGCTTCCAGAATCGGCCGTGTCAGGACAATTGGAGGTATGAGAATGGAGTTGCGCGATCTGCTCAGCGGGGAGATCTTCACGATTCCTCATCTCGCCTCCGTGGCCGAGGCGGCCGAGTGCATGGAGCAGGAGGGCGTCGGCTCGCTGGCCGTACTCGAGGACGATGCTCTCGCCGGGATCATCACCGAGCGGGATGTCGTTTCGTGTGTGGCCGGGGGAGAGGAGCCTTCGTCGGCGGCGGTGGGGGATTGGATGACTTCGTACCCCGACTCGTTCCTGCCCGACATGGAGGTCAAGGAGGCCGCCGATTGGATGCTGGCAGCCGGCTACCGACACCTGCCGGTCGTGGACAACGGGACGCTGTTGGGGATGGCCTCCATCAAGGACATTCTCTGGGCGGTGACGGGGGAAACGGCGGACTGAGATGCACGAGATCTCCCGTGAAGAGGCGCTGGCGGTCCTCGACGAGGTGCCGGTGGTCCATCTCGGGACGGTCGACGATGGCTTGCCCTATGTCACTCCGATGTCGTTCGTCGTCGAAGACGAGGCGATCTTCCTTCGCACCGTCGCCGGCAAGAAGCTCGACGCCCTGAAGGAGAATCCGAAGGTCTGTCTCGAGGCATCCAGATACGACTCGGGGACCGGAGACTGGGAGAGTGTGATCATCCGCGGCACGGCCTCGGTCATCGAGGACGCGCAAGTCAAGGAAAGAACCGTTTCGCTGCTGTTCAGCAAGTACGAGCAGGTTATGGGCTCGCCGCTGAGCAGACCGGGCCGACCACAGCTCGACGCCAGTCGAGTTCATGTGGTTCAGGTTTCGTTCGACGAGGTCACCGGTATGACATCGGGGAAGGGCTTCGCGGCGCGGACACGACCGGGGCGCCTCTGAGTGTTTGTCCAATACGAGACCGAGGTGGAAGCCGGTCTCGGCGATGTCGAGAACAATCTCGACCGTGTCAGGGCAAACTTGGAGGAATGGGCCGACATCGCCTACCGCGATGGTGAGAAGTTGCAGGCCAGGGTGGGGCCAAATGACAAGTTGGCGCGCAAGGTCGAGCTCGACATCGGGATGGCCGAGATCCACAGCTCAGGGCTCGTGTTCCCGATCCACTGGACGGCGGTCGGATCGACACTGCTCTTCCCCGAGCTCACCGCCGACTTGATATTGACCAAACGTGGCTCCAAACGCACCGTGTTGACGCTGAAGGGGAACTATCAGCCTCCGCTTGGCCCTCTCGGGCGTCTCGTCGATCGTGCCGGTCTGAGCCATGTGGCCGAAGCAACGGTGAGGGATTGGATGGATCGTCTCACCGACGCTCTCAACGCTGACGAGGGTGATTGAGCGGGATACTGGCCTTCACCACCGTGCCCTTTCCCGGCTCACTCTCCACCTGCAAGTCACCACCCAGCCCCTTTGTCCTGGCGGCCATGTTCGACAGACCCATCCCCGCGTACGCCAGGCTCGGATCGAACCCATCACCGTTGTCCTCGACCCGCAATGTCAGCTCCGTGGGCGCGACGACCAGATCGACGGTGACACTGTCCGCATGTGAGTGTCGCAAGGCGTTCGACAACGCTTCGGTGGCGAGTATCAGCAACTCCTCGTCCCATTCGTCGGGGACCTCGCCCTCGATGTTGAGCTCCACCTGGGCCGGATAGGTGGCTCCCATCCTGGCTGTCAACTGCTGGAGCCGCTCGTCGAGGCCCATCGGGGAATGGGTCGACTCCTTGAGTTCGAAGACGTAGCTGCGCAAGGAGTTCACCGATCGGTCGAGTGTGTCGATTGCATGGTTGAGCAGCTCGGTCGCGTCGTCGTCGAGAAGACGGCTCGCCAGACCCTGAAGGGTGAGCCCGGTGGCGAAGATGTCCTGGATGACCGAGTCGTGGAGATCCCTCGCGATCCGCTGCCGGTCCTCCACGATTGCGACCCTTCGCAACCGTCTCTGCAGCCTTGCCGTTTGCACTGCTGCTCCGGCGATACGGCTCAACGCCGTAGCGACCTCGAGGTCACGGTCGGTGAACCCTCCGTTCTTGTTGGTCAGGTAAAGGTTCCCGAAGACGTCGTCCCCAACCGCCACCGGCACTCCGAGGAATGAGTGCATGTCGGGGTGATGCTCTGGGAAGCCGACGGAGTCGGGGTGTTGGGAGATCTCGTCGAGGGTGATCGGCTCCTTCTTCCGGATCACGGTGCCGAGGACGCCCCTGCCAACAGGTGGGTGTCCGATCATCGCGGCCTGATCGGCGTCGATGCCGTCGTAGATGAACTCGGTGAGAACGTCGTGATAGCCGACGACGCCGATCGCGCCGTACCGGGCGCCGGTTGCCTTCTTGGCCTGTGCGACCAGAGTCTGGAGCACTTCGCCGAGGTCATCGGTGCTCACGACTCTTGCCGCACTCGTGATGAGTGGTGTGAGGCCTGAGACGTCGGGGGCAGTCACCGGTTGGAGGATACAAGCCGCTAGCTTGGTCCCATGCCTCACCGAGTATTGCTCGTCGACGATCACGAAGTGGTCCGCGCCGGGCTCAAAGCACTCATCGAGTCCCAGGACGACATGTCGGTGGTCGGAGAGGCCGGGACGGCTGAAGAGGCAGTGCGAAGGGTGGGATACGACGAGCCCGACGTGGTGATTCTCGACGTGAGACTCCCTGACAAGAGCGGTGTCGAAGCCTGCCGTGAGATCAAAGAGCGCTTCTCGGACGTGAGTGTGTTGATGCTGACCTCGTTCGCCGACGAGGATGCGTTGATGGCGGCGATCCTCGCCGGTGCGTCGGGCTACGTGCTGAAACGTGTGAAGACCGAAGACCTCGTGGACGACATCCGCAAGGTGGCTGCCGGGGAGTCCCTTCTCGACCCCGAGATGACCGACAGTCTCTTCCAACGGATTCGAGGCGGATCCGAGTCCGACCCGCTGCTCGATCGGCTCACCAACCAGGAGAGGGTCATCGTCGCCCACATCGCCGACGGGTTGACGAACAAGCAGATCGCCGAGGAGATGTTCCTGGCCGAGAAGACGGTGAAGAACTACGTGTCGAACGTGCTGGCCAAGATGGGGATGAGCCGACGTAGTGAGGCCGCCGCCTACGTGGCCCGCGCCCAAGCGGAGAAGGCGGGGCGGGAGCCGCCTGAGAGCTGGACCTAGGTCTGTTCAGGCCCTTTCCAGCACGACCACCGGGATGTGGTCTCTACTGGTCTTTCTCTCGTAGTCGGCGAATGCGGGGAAGTCCGACTTCTGAGCTTCCCAGATCTCGTCGTACTCGGCTCCTCCAGCGATGCGTGCTTGCACATCGACCGTCTCGGCTCCGACTTCGATCCGTGTCCTGGGGTTCGCCATGAGGTTGTGAAACCACGCCGGGTTGCTGTCGGCCCCGGCTTTCGATGCGAATACCGCCCAACCCTGGTCTAGCTCTCGGTAGGCGAGAGGGCTGATCCTGTCGGTGCCGGTCTTGGCGCCCTTGTGGTGGAGAAGGAGCAGGGGGAGCTTGGCGAACATGCCGCCCACCCTCCCGTCCTTGGCGCGGAACTCCTTGACGATTCGTTGGTTGAAGTCAGTCATACCGGTGGGCAACGTTGGCCGGGCGCGGATTATTCGGGCTCAGACGTCGAGGACCGGCATCTCCATGGTGTCCTCGATCTTGGCTCCAGGCACGAGCAGAACCGGGAGATGCGAGTTGACCATCACACGTGCGGAGACACTGCGCCATGCCTCTTCGGTGAAGAGCCGACGTGTCGCTCCCATGACCACGAGCTCGGCACCGACCTGCTCGGCGGTCTGGATGATGGCCTCTGCCGGGTCGTCGCCTTCCACGAACCGGATGTCACAGTCGATGTCCTCGGCGGCGAGGGCGGCGCATATCGGATCTACGGCTCGCTGACCTCGCTCCTCGAGATACGCGGCTGCCTTCTCCTCCTCGGACGTCGTCTGATCGTCGGTGTCCAAGAAGGAACGCCGCGTGTCGTCGTCGAGGGACTCGAGAAACGAGCGCGGGACACGAATGACGGTCATCACGGTCACGGACGCGTCGTCGCCGAGTAGTTGGCGGCAGAACTCGGCCGTGGGTGCAGCGGGCAACACGCCTGTAGTGGCTATGAGGATCCGCACAGGCGGAACATTAGGGTGGCGCTACCCGTTACGCCGAGGCGATGGTCGACCCCGAACTGATCAACAAAGTCACCTGGAAGATCCCGAATGCGCTGGCCCTCGTCGGCTCCGCCTCGGGCGAAGAGTGGAACGCCATGACCACCAGCTGGATCAGCCAGCTGTCGATGGAGCCGGTTCTCGTTGGCATCGGCGTCGACAACAAGTCGGTGACTCACCGGCTCATCTCGGAAGGTGGCTCCTTCACGGTCAACCTCTGGTCGGCGGAGGACACACGACCGTTCGTCAAGTTCTCCAAGCCCGCCGAACGCGAGGGAAACACCCTCAACGGCCGGCCGGTCACGACAGCTGCTACCGGGGCGCCTGTGTTCGAGGAGGCGATTGCCTGGGTCGACTGCCAGGTTCGCCAACAGATGGACTTGGGGACTCACACGCTGTTCGTCGGCGAGATCGTGGATGCGGGCATCAACGACGACGAGCAACGCGCTGCTGCCATGTCCGACACCAGGATGAAGTACGGCGGCGTCAAGCGCGGCGGGCAGTGAGAAGGGGAGAGCAATGGACGTAGCCGTGGACGGGAAGGTGGCTTTGATCACGGGCGCCAGCCGTGGAATCGGGATGGCGACCGCCTTGGAGCTGGCCCGGAGCGGAGCATCGGGTGTGACGATCACGTCACGGAAGCCGGAGAACAGCGAAGCCGCCCGCGACGAGCTGGTCTCGGCCGGCGTGAAGCCAGATCGGGTGCTGGCGCTCGCGGCCCGCGCCGACGACGAGCAGGCTGCCAACGACGCCGCCGCGGCCACGGTGGACAAGTTCGGCCGATGCGACATCCTGGTGAACAACGCGGGGACCAACCCGGCCGCGGGCACCATGATCGACGTGGATCTGGGTGCCCTGGACAAGACCTGGGCCGTCAATCTGCGGGCGCCCCTTCTGTGGGTGAGGGCCGTCCATCACGCATGGATGGGTGAGAACGGCGGCGCCATCGTCAATGTGGCGTCCATCGCCGGCATGCAACCGAGCAGGTACATGGGGGCGTACAACATCTCCAAGGCAGGGCTGATCCACATGACGCGGCAACTCGCACTCGAGCTGGCTCCGGGCATCAGGGTGAATGCAGTCGCCCCGGCGGTCGTCAAGACCCGACTTGCCGGTGCCCTTCTCGCCGACGAGGATGCCGCCGCGGCACGTCACCCCTTGGGCCGTGTCGGGGAGCCGGAGGACGTGGCACGTCTGATCACGTTTCTCGGGTCGGACGCTTCTGACTGGATGACCGGTGTAACCGTCCCGATCGACGGAGGCGTCACCGGCGCCGGGTCGTCTGGGATCTCCTGAGGAGGATCGAAACATGAAAAGACTCGGAATCGGGTTCGTATTGGTCGCCGCGGGCGCTGCCCTGTGGGGCACCGACGCATTGTTCCGGTGGGCGCTCGCCTTCGAGCTGCCCGCGGCCGTGGTGGTGTTCTGGGAGCACCTGATCCTCGTCGTGGTCACGCTGCCGCTCCTGCTGCGTTTCTGGCGCAACCGCCCCAAGTTGACCCCAAACGATCTGGTCGCACTCCTGTTCGTGGGGGCGGGGGCATCTGCATTGGCCACCATCTTGTTCACTCAGGCCTTCACATACGGCGACCCGACCACCCCGCTCCTTCTTCAGAAACTCCAACCTGTCATCGCCATCCTCGGCGCCTATCTCTTGCTGGGCGAGCGACTCATGCCCAGATACGGGTGGTATTTCCTGTCGGCGGTGGTGGGTGGCTGGCTCATATCGTTCACCGACCCATTCGACGTCTCGGTCAGTGAGGTCGCTCCAGCCTTGCTGGCTCTGGGCGCTGCCGCCCTGTGGGCGATGGGGACCGTGTTGGGTCGGCATCTCACACACAAGATCGCCCCCAATGAGCTCACGGCCGTCAGATTCGCCGTGGGTCTGCCCACCGCATTGATCATCTTGATGGCTCGCAACGAGACCTCGATCGTCATGGATGTCTCGCTCTCGGACATCTGGGCCCTCGTCCTCCTGGCGCTGGTGCCAGGTCTGGCCGCCCTGATGATCTACTACAAGGGTCTCTCCTCGACTCCGGCTTCGAGTGCGACACTCGCCGAGTTGGCGTTCCCGTTGAGTGCCATCTTCGTGAACTGGGTCCGGTTCGAATCCGCACCCGATCTGTCGCAATGGCTTGGGATCATCCTCTTGTCGGGGACGATCGTCGTCATGAGTCGCGCGTCGAGAGAGGGCTCGGCGGCAGTCGGAGTCAAGGAGTTGGAACCCGTCCCCTGACCCCACTCGGCTCGGGAGTGCCTCAGCCTCTGTAGGTCAGACCGCGCGGAGCGGTGGCGAATCCCCATTCCCCCAGGGGAGCGGCAAGAGGTGACGAGTTGGCCGGTTGCCCGTTGACCGTCGTCAGGGTGAGACGTCGGTATCGAACGGCAACATCGGCGAGAGCCCGTGATATCTCACCGAACTGATCGGCAGACACGTCGATGAGTGTCAGGCCGCGCCGCCCCTTGTCGAGATAACCCACGAGGTCGCCATCGTGGAGGAGGACGTAGGCCCCGGCGTCTCTGGCCAACCTGACGTCCTCGATGTCGGGCCAGGGGAGAGCCCCACCGTATGGGTTGGCGGGATCGGTGGCAGCTATGACCGACAGACCGGTTGTCGTCTCACTTCGGAGCCGATCGACGGCTCCGGGGAGGGCGAATTGCGAACCACCCAGACCCTCGACGAAGTAGCCACGGCGGATGCGACCCGTCTCCTCGAGATGGCTGTAGACGGGGTAGAGCGCGCTGAAGCCACCCGGGATGCCCTCGGCGAGGACGATGCTCCGTGTCACCACACCATGCCGATCGAGGAGCAGTTGCGCCCACGCCGCATGCCACGACGTGGCTTCGGGAGCAGCGCTCATCAGCGATTCGGTCAACGACCACCGCCCTTGCGCGTGGTCGGGGAATCGGCTCGACAACGAGGGACGCCCCCGGCTTCGGCTCTTTCTCCTGGCGGTGTAGGCGCGCACCGGGCCAAAGGTGTCGTTGGTGATGTGACCCGCCCAGACCAGGTCCCAGAGACTCTCCAGGACCTCATCGGGATCACCCCCACCGGTCGTCTCGTACAGGTCGCGAAAGAAACTGGCTCCGCGTCCGCGGAGGGTGTCGAGCAGAGCTGAGGCTCGCTCGCCCGGCTCGTACTCGGCGTCCGGCCCCGTCCACAAGGTCGCCAACGAATCCCTCGGGTAGAGGGCGATCTTCCCATCCCTCGTGCCCGTGGCGCCGCGACCCACCCAGACGAGATCTCCTGCCAACAGCAGAGAGTCGATGCCAGATCCGGCGTCGGCCACCCGGGCAGCCAGGACGTCCCGCTCCAGAGTCGACGCAGGAATCGCGACTCCGGTCAGCTTGCTCACCGCATCGGCCAGCGCATTGCGCCCATGTGGTGGGTCTTCGGAAACGCCCTGCCAGCCGATCTCGAATCGAGCCAGGGCCGACGTCTCCACCGGCTCGATCTCGGAGCGAAGCGCGGCTAGTGAGCGGCGCTTGAGACGTTTGAGCACACTGTCGTCGACCCATTCTCGGTCCTTGCCGCCGGGCCGGAACGCTCCCTGCACGAGACGTCCCGACTGCTCGAGCCTGGTGAGTGCGGTCTCCACGACTCCGACGGGGAGGCTGAGCGCGGCTGCGGCATCCACAGCCAGAAACGGCCCGTGGGTGCGCGCGTACCGGCCGACGACATCGCCCAGGGGGTCGTCGACCGGCTCCAGGAACACCTGGGGCACGCCCTGAGGCGGTTGGACACCGAGACCGTCGCGTAGCCGGGAGACATCCTCGATGGCAGCCCAGTGCCGGTCGCCGGCGATGACCACCTCGACGACCTGTCTCGACTCGACGAGTTGGGAGAGGGCAGGCTGGACGTCGACACCATCGCTTCGCACGTCGATGTCGTCGGTAGTCAAGGGCCCGAGGTCTCTGAGGAGATCGTGGATCGCGTCGGCGTGACGAACACGGCGGTTGTCGGTGAGACGTTGCAGCTCCAACTCCACCGCGGCCACGACCTCCGGATCGATGAGGTCACGAAGCTCACCCTCTCCAAGCAGCTCTCGAAGCAGGTCTCGGTCCAGCGTCAGGGCTGCGGCGCGTCGTTCGGCGAGAGGGGCATCGGCCTCGTACATGTAGGCGGCGATGAACGAGAAGAGGAGGGAGGAGGCGAATGGGCTCGGGCTGTGGGTGTCGGCGAAGGCGACACGGATCTTCCTGGCCCGTATGTCACCGAGGATCTCCTGTAGGGCCGGGAGGTCGAAGTCGTCCTGGAGGATCTCTCTGTATACCTCGAGAAGGATCGGGAACGACCCGAACTGCCTCGCCACCCCGAGGAGGTCGGCGGAGCGGCGTCTCTGCAGCCAGAGCGGTGTTCGCTCGCCGGGTCGTCGTCTCGGGAGGAGCAGCGCCCTTCCCGCTGCCTCGCGGAAACGTGCTGCGAAGAGGGCGGTGTCGGAGAGATGCTCTACGAGGATGCTCTCGACCTCCTCGGGCTCTAGGAACAAGTCGTCCGAGGCGGGAGGGTCGTCCGAGTCGGGGAAACGGAAGGCGATGCCGTCGTCGGACCAGATGGCATCGACGTCTGTCCCGAATCGAGCCCGGAACCTGTGTCGTAGGGCCATGGCCCACGGCGCGTGGATGCGTGCGCCGAGTGGTGATAGGAGAACCATTCGCCAGTCACCTATCTCGTCCTGAAAACGCTCGACGACGATCGTCTGGTCGGTGGGCAAGACACCGGTCGACTCGCGTTCCTCCGCCAGGTAGGCGATGAGGTTGTCTGCGGCGAACTCGTTGAGGTTGAACTCCTCGGTGAGCCTGGCTCGCGCCTCGTCCGGATCGAGACTCGACGTCTCCCTGACGAATCGGCCGACGGCCTTGCCGGTGTCCAGCGGACGGCCCAGCATGTCGCCGTGCCAGAACGGCATCCGCGCCGTCGCCTCCCCGGGAGCTGGTATCACCTCCACCTTGTCGTGGGTGATCTGGCTGATCCTCCACGCACTCGACCCGAGCGTGAACACGTCGCCCTCGCGTGACTCGTAGACCATCTCCTCGTCGAGCTCTCCGACACGACTGCCGTCGGGAAGGGTCACCCGGTAGAGACCGCGGTCGGGGATCGTGCCGGGGTTGGTCACCGCGAGCTGGCGTGAGCCGGGCCGGGCACTCACCTCTCCGGTGGCGCGGTCCCAGTTGATGCGGGGTCGCAGTTCTGCGAAGAGATCTGACGGGTAGCGGCCGGAGAGCATGTCGAGGGTCTCGTCGAAGACCGAGCGGCTCAGCTCGGCGTAGGGGGCCGCCCGTCTGGTCAGCTCGAAGAGCCGGTCGGATGTCGTGTCGCCGGATACGACTTGAGCGACGAGCTGTTGGGAGAGGACGTCGATGGGGTTGGACGGGATGGTTGTCGTCTCCACCTTGCGATGACTCATCTGCTGGGCGACGACCGTGGCCACGAGAAGGTCACCGCGGTACTTCGGGAAGACCTTCGCCCTCGATATGCCTCCGACCTGGTGGCCGGATCGGCCTACCCGCTGGAGACCCGAGGCCACCGAGGTCGGGGCCTCGATCTGCAGCACCAGGTCGACCGTGCCCATGTCGATGCCCAGTTCGAGTGACGAGGTGGCGACCACCGCCTTGAGCTCGCCTCGTTTCAGCGCCTCCTCTATCTCGAGACGTTGCTCCCTGGCAACCGACCCGTGATGGGCTCTGGCGATCTCCTCACCGGCGATGTTGTTGACCTCGGAGCAGATCCGCTCGGCCAGTCGCCGGGAGTTGGCGAAGACGATCGTCGAGTTGTGTGCGTTGATGTGGTCGAGGAGCTCCGGGTAGACGGCGGGCCAGATCGACCGGGTGGAGGTCTGCGCCGGGTCGAGTGGATCGGGCTCACCCGGCTCGTTCATGTCCTCCACGGGCACGACTATCTCGATGTCGAGGTCGCGTTCCGATGGGATGTCGATCTTCGTGACCGGTCTGGCATTCCAGTTCTCGTCGGTCACGGTGCCGCCACCGAGGAACCGGGCAATCGTGTCGAGGGGTCTCTGTGTGGCGGAGAGACCTATTCGCTGTGGCTGGTCGTCGGTGATCTCTTCGAGCCGCTCCAGGGAGAGGGCGAGATGGGCTCCTCGTTTGCTGCCGGCGACGGCATGCACCTCGTCGACGATGACCCAGCGCACGGTGCGGAGGGTGGAGCGCACCGCCGACGTCAGCATCAAGTAGAGCGACTCCGGCGTCGTGATGAGGATGTCGGGCGGGTTTCGCTCCATGCGACGTCGGTCTTCTTGGGGTGTGTCCCCGGTGCGGAGGAAGGTGGACAGCTCGGGGAGTGGATCGCCACCGAGACGCTCGGCGGCGTGACGAATGCCGGCTAGGGGGGCGCGGAGGTTTCTGTCGACATCGTGGGCCAGGGCCTTCAACGGCGAGATGTAGAGGACCCGGCATCGTTCCAGCTTGTCGGGCACGGGCTCGGTCAGCAGCCGGTCGAGGGTCCAAAGGAACGCGGCGAGAGTCTTGCCGGAGCCGGTCGGGGCGTGGATGAGGGTGTGATCACCCTTGGCGATGGCCGGCCAGCCCTCCTCCTGGGCTCGGGTGGGCGCGGCGAAAGAAGCCTCGAACCAGGTTCTCGTGGCGGGCGTGAAGGCCTCGAGCGCACTCACACCACGAAGGTATCAGGGGCGGATGACAAGTTCTCCACGAGTGGGTGGGGGAGCGTCCAACGCTGACAGAGGCCTTGTTGTTGAATGGGACGCATGCCTCTCACCTACCCGACCCCCGAGCTGGCCTCGGCTCGGGTCATCCTGAGGAAATGGTCGATGAACGATCTGGCCTGTGTCGAATCCGCGAGCCGAGCCGGATACTCCCGGGGAAGCACCATCCCTCGTGACTACACCGACGAGGAGGGAAGAGCATGGATCGAGCGACAGTGGTCCAGACAGCAGCATGGCCTGGGCCTGTCCTTGGCGGTGGCGCATCGTGACTCCGGCACTGCGGTCGGGATGGTCTACATGGGTCTGCAGGGGATCCAAGGGCACGGGGCCCTCGGTTACTGGCTCGTACCCGAGATCCACCGCCAGGGGTTCGGGACCGAGGCCGTGAGCCTCGTCTGCAACTGGGCGCTCCGTGAAACGCATCTCTATCGGCTCGTCGCATATGTCGAGCCGGCGAACACGGCGTCGATCGCGCTGTTGCGGAAGTGCGGATTCACCGAGGAGGGGCGACTCCGGTCGTTCCTGACGTTTGACGACGGGGTCTTCGACGCCCTGTCGTTCTCACTTCTGACGAGCGACCTGACCCACCGCAGCTAGCCGCAAAGGGCTCGCAGCTTCGGTCCCTCTCAGCTCTTATGACCCATGAGCCTCTGGCGGTGGAGGTCAGAGAAGACACACTCCATTGGGAAAGGAGCAACAGCGTGGCCCGATAGCCGGCCCTTCCACCAACTGGGTTCCTCATCCTCGGATTGCTGAGCCTGACGGCCTCGGTCCTCTTCGTGGTCAGGGGATTCGCCGTCGAAGGGACCGCCGAGCGGACCCTGTCCCCAGTGCTGTTCGGCACGTTCGGAGTCCTCTGGCTCGCCGCCTACCGATCATCCGTCCACCGCCGCAACGACTGAAGGGCGTCACTTGACCGGCACAAGATCCACTCGGTATCGTGACAAACGAACGTTCGTTGGTGAGGAGGAAGACTGATGGCTCTGCCGAGCGACGACCTGATGGCTCCCGAGGTCATCCGCGACCCACACACCTACTACCACGGTCTCCGCGAGGCCGACCCGGTCCATTGGAACGACCGATGGGGTGGCTGGGTCGTGACGCGCTACGACGACGTCGTCAAGATCCTCCGCAATGCGAAGGCGTTCTCAGCCGATCGGATGGGGTTCCTGGATCGGGAGCTGACTCCTGAGGAGAGAGAGCCGATCACCCCCATCTTCGACGTCTTGTCGAGCTGGATGGTCTTCGCCGACCCTCCCCTGCACACCGAGCTCCGGTCCCTGGTCAATCGTCAATTCACGCCGAAGGCCGTCGCCGGCTACCGAGAGCAGGTGCGTCAGATCGTTGACGATGTGCTCGACGATGTGGAAGCCAAGGGCGAGATGGAGGTGGTCAGGGACTTCGCCTACCAGGTCCCGATGACCGT
>JASFVB010000050.1:0-13609 GCA_050050035.1 Acidimicrobiia bacterium
TCTCGAATCTCTCCACGTCGAGATCGAGCGTCACGAGGTCGCGGCAGTTGACACCCACGAGAACGTCACGGTCGAACACCCGAGCGGCCGATTCGAGGTCCGGGCGACCGAACACTTCGAGGAGGACGAACATCCCGTGCGAGAGGGCCAGGTCGGTCATCTCGGCGAGCAAGGCGCCCGGCAGCATCCGGGCGATGAGCAGGACACCGGACGCACCGGCGGCTCTCGCCTCGGTGACCTGGATCGGGTCGACGAGGAAGTCCTTCCTCATGACCGGGACCTCGACGGCGGCAGCTGCAGCTTCGAGATGCGACAGCGACCCGGCGAACCGGGTGTCTTCGGTCAACACTGAAACCGCTGCCGCACCGTGGGACGCGTACTCGCCCGCCAAGGCAACGACCCGCTCGACCCCTCCCGACGCGAGCCGGCCCGCCGCCGGGCTGGCCAGCTTCGCCTCGGCTATCAGGTCGAAGCCGTCCCGGGCGAGATGGAGTGCGGTGACCGGTGGCGCCGACGCGGCGCGACTCTCGAGTGCTGCCGCGGATGCCGTCGACTTCGTCTCCCTGGCCCGCCTCGTGCTCTCCGAAGCCATCTCGGCGAGGAAATCAGACATCGGACGCACCGGTGAGCCGGTAGAGAAGGGTCGAGGCCGATCCGTCATCGATTGCAGTCGCCGCGCGATCGAGGGATTCTCCGAGCGCAGCACCGGTTACTCGAAGCGCCAATGAGGCTCCCAGGACGAGAGCGTCACGGTGATGACCCGGCGCACCGGAGAACACGTCGCGGATGGCCTCTGCGTTGTGCTCGGCGTCACCCCCGAGGAGGTCCTCCGGGGCACACCTGGCAAACCCGAACGATTCCGGATCCTCCTCCGCCGCGGACACTGAGCCGGGTCGCACGTCGAAGATGGCATAGGGACCCACCGGTGTCGGCTCGTCCCAGCCCGGCTCGCCATGGACGACGAAGGCGCGCGTGATGTCCATGCCGGACAGTGTGTCGGCCATCATCCGGGCGCATTCGAGGCTGAAGGCGCCAACGACCAGGTGCGGTGTCCTCGCCGGGTTGGCCAGAGGGCCGATCAGGTTGAAGATCGTACGGGTGCCCAACGCCTGGCGAACCGGCGCGACGGTCTTCATGGAGGGATGGAACGCCGGAGCGAAGAGATAGGTGAACCCCGTCTCGGAGAACACCTCGCCGGCACGATCACGATCCCATGGGAGGTCGAGACCGAGGGCCACGAGGACATCGAAGCTCCCGCTCTTCGAGGACACCGAGCGGTTGCCGTGCTTGATCACCTCGGCGCCGGCTGCTGCGGCGACCAGGGCGGCTCCGGTCGACAGGTTGAGACTGCCCGAGGCGTCCCCTCCGGTACCCACCACGTCGACTGCACCCGAGACGTCGTCGATGGCAGGAGCCACTGCCTTCTCCTGTAGCCCCATGGCGAAGGCACGCATCTCGTCTGCGGTCTCACCGCGAGTGCGCATTCCGGCCAGCGCAGCCGCAGCCTGGGCGTGGTCCAGCTCATCGGAGGTGAGATGGCCCAGCAACTCGCCTGCCTCGGCCTCGGTGAGGGTCTTCCCGGAGAGGATCGTGTCGATGAGGGTCTTCATAGAGCCGCTCCAATCGTCTCGACGCCCGCAGGACGGATCTTCTGGGAGAGGAAGTTGGAGATGAGCCGGTCGCCCATGGGTGTCAACACGCTCTCAGGATGGAACTGAACACCCTCGACCGGAAGCGACCTGTGCCGTATGCCCATCACCTCACCATCCGATGTGTAGGCAGAGATCATCAACTCGTCCGGCAACGTCGTCTCCGAGACGGCAAGGGAGTGATACCGGCCGCAGACGAGTGGGTTGGGGAGACCGGCGTAGATCGATCGCCGATCGTGATAGATGGCGGAGGACTTCCCGTGCATCAGCGTCATGGCGGACTCGACGTGGCCCCCGAACGCGGTGGCGATGGCCTGATGACCCAAACACACTCCGAGGATCGGCAGCCGACCGGCGTGCCTGCTGATCATCTCGACCGACGTCCCGGCGCTCTCGGGCCGACCCGGGCCCGGCGAGACGACGAGATGGGTCGCATCGACTCCGAGAGCGGTCTCCGCCCCGATCTCGTCGTTGTACCTCACCGTCACCTCCGCCCCAGCAGCCAGGAACGCCTGGACGAGGTTGTACGTGAAAGAGTCGTAGTTGTCGATCACAAGCACGTGGCTCATAAACCCTCCTTGGCCAACTCCAGCGCCGACTCGAGGGCCGCCCCCTTGGAGAGAACCTCTTCGTGCTCCGTGGCCGGGTCGCTGTCGGCGACGATCCCGGCTCCGGCCTGGTAGCTGTAGCCACCTTCCTCGAACACCAGTGTCCGGATGGTGATCGCCTGGTCCATCGAGCCACCGTGACCGAAGTACCCGATCGACCCCGAGTAGAGCTGACGGGAAACGGGCTCCAACTCGTCGATGATCTCGATGGCGCGGAGCTTCGGGGCTCCCGACACGGTCCCGGCGGGAAACGTTGCGGCGAACAGGTCGAAGGCGTCGAGACCGGGACGGAGATCTGCGGTGACACCGCTGACCATGTGCATGACGTGGCTGTACCGCTCGATCGTCTTGTACGGATCCACCACGACCGACCCGGCGGTGGCCGTCCTCCCGACGTCATTGCGGGCGAGATCGACCAGCATCACGTGCTCGGCGGCCTCCTTGGGGTCACCCAGCAACTCACGCTCCAGATGCTGATCCTCCTCATCGGTCTGCCCGCGGGGCCTGGTGCCGGCAATCGGTCTGAGCTCGGCGCGTCCACTGTTCAGCCGCGCCAGAGCCTCCGGTGAGGAGCCGACGACCTGACGGTCCCCTGTGTCGATGAAGTACATGTACGGAGACGGATTGAGCAGACGCAACGCCCGGTAGGCGGCAAAGGGCTCGACATCGGTCTCTCCGGAGAACCGAATCGACAAGACGAGCTGATAAACGTCACCGGCGGCGATGTGGCGCTTGACCGCCTCCACACCATCCATGTACTCACTCCGCGACATGCTGGCCGTCGCTCTCCCATGAGACGCCGCGGTGTGACCGTTCTCGAGCGGACCGCGCAAGACGGACATGACCTCGGCTCGCAGGGTCTGCCGTTCGCTCTCGGAGCCCGAATGGAGGATGGCCATCCTCCGGGTGAGATGGTCGAACACCAGGATCGACGACGTCGCCAGGTAAATACCGTCCGGTCCGGGGCTTGCATGAGGCGCCGGTGGCAGCCTGTAGAGACGGCGGACCAGATCGAAGGCAGCCACACCCACCAGGCCGCCACCGAGTGGCTCGGCCACGGGGTCGAAAGGCTCACATGCCGGCGTCTCGCTCAATGCGGCGCGCAATCCGTCGAGCACGTTGCCGTCGATGAGACGGTCCCCCTCACGCACCCCATCGCTCTCGACGGTGAAACGCCGCGTGTCACCGAAGCCGATGAACGAGTACCGGCCCGTGTGGCCGCCCTCGACGCTCTCGAGCAGATAGCGCGGCTCCAGCGAGCCGAGCCGCAGATACGCCGAGACCGGAGTGTGGAGGTCGGCCGGGATGTCGAATATCGATTCCATTGTTTCCTCGGATCGGGGCCCGAGGTGTGCTTCGAAATCGAAAAACCCACCTCGTGCCTGAGGTGGGTCGTGTCGTCTTTGAGCTGCGCGGCGCCACCTCTATGGGTTGGGCCACCACCACTTCCGGGTCGCGAAAACAGTTCTGCTGCTCATGTGGGTGACAAGTTCTACTAGCAGGCCAGATCGGCGTCAACCCACGGGAGCGATTCACGCCTAACATCGCTCGGCGAGCACGACGGCCGACGAGGGAGGATTCACAGCCCGATGCTCTCAACGGTCGTCGTCGCCTGGCGCACCATGGTCAAGAGGATGGTTGCCGACTGGCTGATAGTCGGTGCGGCATTCACCACTGTGCTGTTGGCTGTCGCCCTGCTCGCCTCCGGCCCGATCTATGCCGATGCGGTGACTATCAGCGCCCTCCAGAGGACTCTCGCGGACGCCCCGGTGACAGACTCCGCTCTGACCGCGCGAATCAATGTCTTCCCCGATTACTACGAACAGGCGGATGACACCGTCAGGGTCACGGTGGCAAATGCGCTCAGCGCAACCGGGGCAGACGTCTTCGCCCATGTCGAAGCCGAGGCCTTCGGGTTCGCCGACCGTCCCGATGACGGTGTGGTCGACCTGCCTTCCTTCCAGTATTTCGAGGGAATCGACGAGCGAGCATCCATAGTCGATGGCCGCTGGCCATCCGACGGTGGCACGACCCACGAGACGGCGTTGAACTCTCCTGCCGCCGACGCTTTGGGACTCGGTGTAGGAGACTCCATAGAAGTGGCGAGCCGCCGCGACCCGGGGTTCCAGACGATGGCGATGATCGTCGGCGTCTACGAGGTCGAGGACCCAACCGACCCGTTCTGGTTCGAGGACGGCCTCGCCCTCCGCGGCCAAGTCGAGTCCGGGACATTCAGGTCGTTCGGCCCGTTCGTGGTGACGCTCGAAACGATGCTCACCGGATTCACACCACAGCGCATCGGCGCCGGCTGGCGTGTCCTCCCCGACTACGAGCAACTCACCGTGTCGGAGGTCAACGGGCTCGGAGCGTCCGTCGCAGGTCTGGAGAACGAGCTCAACCTGGCCCTCTTCTCCCAGATCGACCGTGCCACGACGGGGGCATCCGAGTACACCGTGAAGACCGGGCTCGCGGAGCTCGCCGCCGGTGTCAACCGATCGCTGACCGTGACACGGTCGAGTGTGCTGTCACTGCTCGTACAGCTCGCCCTCCTCGCCGGATACGCCCTGGTGCTCACGGCCGGGTTGCTGGTCGGCACCCGAAGGACAGACACGGCCCTATTGCGCTCTCGAGGGGCCTCGCCCGGCCAGGTCCTGGCCACCTCCCTGCTCGAGGGTCTGGCGCTGACGGTCCCGGCCGTCATCCTCGGCCCCTATGTGGCGACGTGGCTGCTGCGAATTCTCAATGCCGTCGGGCCCCTGGCCGCGATCGGGTTGCGCATCGAGCCCATGCCGACCAGCGAGGCCTACGTCCTGGCGGTCCTCGCGTCGGCACTCTCGCTCGTAGCACTGACTTGGCCCGCTCTCAGAGCGGCCCGGTCCTTTCCCGAAGGTGGCTCCAAGAGGGATAGGCAAAGGACCCAGTCGGCGACACAGCGGCTCGGCGTCGATCTCGCTCTCGTCGCTCTGGCCGTGATCGCGTTCTGGCAGCTTCAGGAGCTCGGATCTCAGATCGGCGCCCGGGTGCGTGGCCGCTTCGGGGTGGACCCGCTGCTCGTGCTCGCCCCGGCACTCGGTCTCCTTGCCGGGGCGGTCCTGGCATTGCGAATAGTCCCACTCCTGGCCCGCATCGCCGAGCGCCTTGCCGCAGCGGGAAGATGGACTGTCTCGGCGCTGGCCTCATGGCAAGTGGCGAGGAGACCGGTTCGGTATGCGCGGTCATCCCTTCTCTTGATGATGGCGATCTCCATCGGGTTCTTCGCCGCGTCCTATTCGACGACGTGGATCTCCTCACAGAGGGACCAGGCCGCACACGCGACGGGCGCCGACATCCGAATCGTGCCCAACATGGCCGTTGCCTCTCTGGACGACGTCGTGCTCGAATCGGCCCACCTGTCGGTGGACGGCATCGACGAATCCATGCCGGTGGCACGGTTTGGTGGCCAGGTGGGACCAGACGTGGGGCTTGGCCGCTTTCTGCTCCTGGATGCGAGCAAGGCCGCTCGCGTGGTGGAGATTCGCGACGACATCGCACCGAACTTCGCCGACCTCATGGACTCGCTGGTCGCCGAGCGGCCCGAGGTCGCCACCGTCCCCCTGCCCGGTGAGCCCACCGCGATCACTCTCGACTTGGAGGCGGAGGAGGAGATCCCGGAGCCCGAGGACCTGCCAGGCGTGGCGCCGGAGGATATCGAGATTGGATTCAACGCCCTGGTGAGCCTGATCCTGCAAGACGGGAATGGGTTGCTTCATCGTGTTGTCGTCGACCGAATCCCGGTCAACGACGGAACCACCCGGCTCACGGTCGACCTGACAGCAGACCTGGCCGGTGATTCCCTTGCCCGGCCTGCATATCCCCTCAGCCTCGTGAATGTGGAGATCCAGTCACAGGTCCCAACCGGCTACTCCCGAGACGTGCTGCTCGACTTCATCGACATCGGTGTAACCCAAGCAGACGGCTCTTGGGAGCCGGCGCCGATGAGTTTCGAGCTCGAAGATGTGGCTGTGTCGACGAGCCAGGTCGCCTTCGTCAACCGGTCCCCGGTGATGCGGCCCACCGCTCCTTCCAGTCCCGGCGTGCTGACACTGCAGATCGAGACCGGCGAGGGGTTCGGCGCAGCTCCCGCGTACTTCAGTGTCCGACCCAGCGGCACGACGTTGCCCGAGACGTTCCCGGTCGTGGTGTCCGATGCTCTGGTCGAATCCGGGTTTGTGGGCCTCGGCCAGGTCCTCGCCGCTCCACAGCTGCGACTGGGGAACGCCCGGGCGGTAGTGGAGGGAACTGTCGAGTCTTTCCCAAGCGTCCGGGATGATACCGAGACCGCCCTCATCGTCGACCTGCCCACCTACCAGATGATCGACTATGAGCCCGGGTTCGGTCTCGATCGAGTCGACGAGTACTGGCTCAGCGTCTCCGGTGAGCCCGAGGCCGTCCTCGCATCACTGGAGACGCCACCACTCAACAGCTTTGCCACCGAGGGAGTCCAGGAGCTCGTCGACGAGCTCGTCTCCGACCCGGTGGCGCTAGGGACCATCGGAGCCCTGACCGTGGGGTTCGTGGCCGCCGCGGTGTTTGCCGCCGTCGGTTTTGCGGTCAGCGCAACGGTTTCTGCCAGAGAGCGCCTCGTCGAGTTCGCACTCCTTCGAGCGCTGGGGCTGTCACCACGCCAGCTCGGCTCATGGCTCGTTCTCGAGCAGGGCGCCCTCGTTGTCGCCAGTCTCGCCCTGGGTACCGCCGTCGGCGTCCTGCTGACCGCTGTCATCCTGCCTCTGATCACTCTGACGCAGAGTGGGGGGCCGGCCGTGCCCGATGTGATCGTCGTGTACCCGTGGCGAACGGTGGTGGTGCTCGAGACCTCCGTCTTGGCGGTTCTGGCGGCGATAGTCGCCATTCTCACGTCCGTCCTGAGGAGGGTGGGGCTCGGCTCGATGTTGCGACTTGGAGAAGACTGAGATGGCCCGTCGAGTCGGTTCCCTGAGTCTCGGCGCCCGTGTGATCTCACGCGAGTTGAGGCACCAACCCGCAGTCGTCGTCAGCCTGTTCGTGGGGGTCCTCGTGGCGGTGTTCGTGATCGGTGCCACTCCCCGACTCTTTGAGAAGGTCGCCGCCGAAGACCTCTACGCGACGGTCTCAGACCCCTTGCCCTCCCAGCGCAACATCCGCATCGAGCGCATCGGGCGCATCGGCGTCGGGCGAGGTGACGCCGATATCTTCGACCCCCTCGTCGCCATTGGCGACTCCTTTGCGGAGGAGGCTCCCGAGTCTGTTCAGACGATCATCTCGGATCGCCAGTGGGTGCTGGACAGCGCGCAGCTGACGGTCGGCCGTCTGCCCGGTGAGCAGCCACCGCATCCGTTTCCGACGTTCTTCAGGTTTCACAGCCAGGAAGGCATCGACGAGCGCGTGACCATTGTCGAGGGGACTTCGCCCCAACCACGGGAGCCCGTTCCGATGCTGGTGGGCATCGACTGCCCACATGAGCCGGAGGAGCGTGATGCCCTTCAGGCGACGCTGGAGGTTGGCGAGATGGTCATCGACGCCGACTGCCGTCTGGAGGAGGTCCCTCATTTCGAGGTGGCGGTGACCGCGGAGACGGCCGAGGACATGGGTTTGCAGGTCGGCCACCCGGTCGTGCTGACACCCGACACGATGGATTCGCTCTATTTCGGTGTCCCCGGGAACGAGCTCGCCTTCCAAATGCTCCTGACGGTGTCGGGAATCATGGAGTTGACGGACGTCGACGAGGAGTACTGGTTCGGCGATCCCACCCTGCATCGTCCCAGCATCAGGGAGAACGCGGACCTGAGGGTCATCTATGGCAAGGGACTCCTGGCCAAGGACGACTACCTCTCCCTGGTGCAGTCGCTCGGCCGATCGGCATGGAGGTACACATGGCGCTGGTTCGTGAGCCCGGAGAGGGTTCGTGACTCCGACGCAGCCAAGCTGCAGTCCGACTTGACGGCGTTCGAGCTCGAATACTCCGCCATCGCGGCCCTCCGCAACGAGCCACGCGTCTTCACCGTGTTGCCAGAGCTTCTGGGAGCCCATCTGCGTCAGCGGGCAGAGACTGTTGCCCTGATGTCTCTGGGTGCCGCGAGTCTCCTGGCGATCGTCGTGGCCATGTCTGTGCTGCTGGCGTATCTGATGACGGAGCGTCAGCGGCATTCCATCGTCCTGGAGCGAAACCGCGGCGCTTCGGCAGGCCAACTCACCCTGACCCGGCTCTACGAGGCCCTTCTCGTGGTGGTCCCCGCGGCGGTCCTCGGGTACTTCGGTGCCAGGTTCGCCCTGGCCGGGACCGAAGACCTGCCGTCGTACAGGTCGAGCGTGGTCACCACGGGCGCCGTCGTCGTGGCCACTGTGGCCGCGGGTGTTCCGCTGTTCCGGCGTCGGCTGGGCTCACTGCAGAGAGAACAGGCCGACACCGCGGTGTCTACGGGTCGAAGTCTGGTCTTCGACATCTTCGTTGTGACGCTCGCGGCAGGTGCGACGATCTCGCTTCGACGACGCGGCCAGGCCGAAAGCACAGCACTCGAGACGGATCTGCTCCTCGTGGCAATGCCAGCCCTCATCGGCCTCGGAGCGGCACTGATCGTCCTGCGGGTGTATCCATACCTCATCAGGCTGGCGGCGTGGGTCGGCTCGCTCGGTCGTGGTCTCGTCTGGTTCGTGGGATTCAGACGAGTGCTCCAACAGACGTGGGCTCAGCGACTCCCCGTGCTCGTGATCCTCATGTGTGTGGCGACTGCCTCATATGCGTCGGTGCAACAAGACTCCATCGTCGCGGCGCAGGAAGCGTCCTCCTGGCAAGTCACCGGGTCGGACTACGCGATCAAAGGATTCGGGCCCGACGTGACCCTCCCCCGGTCCCTAGATGTCGACGGGCTCAGGGCCCTTGGCCCTCTAGCGGTAGCCAGGTCCTTCTTCAACGCAAAGGTCGTCTCCGACTCCGGCATCTTCCCCTCGGAGGCCATCGCCGTGACGTCCGAATACGACGACATCACCGGCGGCTCGCCCACGGAGCGGCGACTGCCTCAGGCGGTCGCCAAGGAAGCCGCCGGGACAGAAGACGATCCACTCCCGGTGATCATCTCGAACCGATGGCCGGCCGGCTTCGAGCCGGTGGTCGGTGATGTCTTCGAGGTGGATCTCGACGGCCCGAGGTATTCCGTCGTGGTCGTAGAAGTCCGAGAACGTTACCCCGACGTGGAACTGGGCCGCCCCTTCGTCGTGCTCAGCCTCGACACGCTCGGAACCGTGAGCCAGTTCCCCTTGCCGGCCACGGTGGCGTATCTGCGTGGCGATCGATCACTCGAGGAACGGCTCAGGGACACGGTCACCGAGCAATCCGCCAGTGCGCGCGTGATCTCGCGGTACGAGGTTCTCGACTCAGTCGCACGTGACCCGTTCATCTCGTGGGTAGACACCGGTCTCACTTTCGTCCTCATCGTCGCGGTCGTGTTCGCCACCGCATCGTCGGTATCTGCGCTCGCCCTCGCCACCGCAGTGAGACGCCGGGACCTCGCCTATCTCACCACCATGGGCCTGGTCACCCGTCACGCAATGGCCGTCACCGTGATCGAGCAATTCCCTGCCCTTCTGACGGGTGCCGTCGCCGGTGCGCTGACCGGCGTCGGGACCGCCATCGCCCTGGCCCCTGCGGTCGATCTGGGTGGCTTCACCGGCGATCTCGTGCCCGCGTCGGTTGTCGTCTCGTGGCCAACCGTGATGATGTTGGCGGGCATCCTGTTGGCCGTCATGTCGGTGGCTGTCGTAGTCTCGAGCTCGATGAGCAAGAGGGACGACCCCGCCCGGATCCTGCGGATCGGCGATCTGTGACCACGATCGAGCCGAGTTCGGGACCTGTCATCGTTTGCGACAACCTCGTCAAGATCTACAAGATCGCCGACCTGGAGGTCGTCGCTCTGCAGGGTCTCGACCTAGTGGTCGACGAAGCCGAGTTCATCGCCATCGTGGGTGCATCCGGGAGTGGCAAGTCGACGTTGCTCAACATCCTCGGTGGCCTCGACACACCATCGGCCGGCACGGCGACCGTGGCCGGCTTCGACCTCCTCAACCTGACGGCCGCACAACGGACCGTGTATCGCCGAAGGACGATCGGGTTCGTCTGGCAGCAGACGGCCAGGAACCTGCTCCCCTATCTCACCGCCGTCGAGAACGTCGAGATGCCGATGACGCTGGACGGTGGCAAGGCCAGGTTTCGGCGTCACAGGGCGATGGAGCTCCTGGAACAGGTGGGGTTGGCCGACCGGCAAGGCCATCGTCCCGACGAGCTCTCGGGTGGAGAGCAACAGCGGGTGGCGATCGCGACCGCGGTGGCCAACTCGCCCCGAGTCCTCTTTGCCGACGAGCCCACCGGAGAGCTGGACACGGCTACGTCGGCCGAGATCTTCGAGGTCTTGAGGTCGGTCAATAGAGCGAATGGCGTGACCATCGTGGTGGTGACCCATGATCCGCTCGTCGCCGAGCACGTCAATCGCACGGTCGCCATTCGAGACGGGCGCACCAGCAGCGAGGTGCTCCGCCGAACCGAAATCGACGCCGCGGGTGAGCATCGGACGATCGCAGAGGAGTTCGCCGTCCTCGATCGCGCCGGGCGACTCCAACTGCCGCACGAGTACGTCGACGCCCTCGAGTTGGAGAAGAGGGTGCGACTGACGATGGATCCAGACCACATCAACGTCTGGCCGGATCGACCCGGGGGACGCGATGACAGCTGAGACTCCCGTCCTCACGAGGCTTCTGCGGGCCAGAGACCTGGGTCGCACCTACACGACCGGTCCGACGCCGGTCGAAGCCGTGCGACATCTGAGCCTCGAGGTCGATCGGGGCTCGTTCGTCGTGATCCGTGGCAGGTCCGGGAGCGGGAAGACGACACTGCTGAACATGCTTGGTGGCCTCGATCATCCAACGACCGGCTCCGTCATGCTCGACGGTGAGGACGTCTCGACAATGGACGAAACGACCCTGGCGGCGATCCGGCGATCGAAGATCGGCTTCATCTTCCAGGCGTTCGGGCTCATACCCATACTGACCGCAACAGAGAACGTCGAGATCCCGCTGCGGCTTTCTCAGGCCCCGGCCAACACCCGGCGGTCACGGTCCCGTGAGCTACTCGAGAAGGTCGGGTTGGCCGACCGAGCCGGCCATCGCCCCCACGAGCTCTCCGGCGGAGAGCAACAACGGGTCGCGATCGCCCGGGCACTGGCCAACAACCCGATGCTGCTGCTGGCCGACGAGCCCACCGGCCAGCTCGACTCACGCACAGGCCAGACGATCATCGACTTGATCAGCTCATTGGTGCGCAGTGAGAACCTGGCGGCCATCGTGGCCACCCACGACCCGGCCCCTCTGGCGATTGCAGACCGGGTGATCGAACTGAGCGACGGTGAGGTCGTGTACGACTCCAACGTGTGAGTCGGGGTTGTAGAAAACGATGGCCTCGTTATCCACAGATGGGGCTACTGGCCCATAGCCAGCACCCGGGTTCTTGTGGAACGATCCCTCCATGGCGGAGCTTGCACTGGGAGGCATCGAACTGGCGATAAGACACCGGGTGCGACCTGCGGAGTGCGTCCACGATTCGGTGCTGACGGTGGCAACGCCCGGTGTGGAGCGATCGATCTGTGAGACATGCGGTCACATCAGCGTCAACTTCTCGTCGGTGGTCTCCGGCCCGGTGACCCGGCATCATTTCGCCAGACCTGCCGACGAGGCGCATGCCGCCAACGAGCCGACGGACAATCCCTTCGCCGACGAGGAGCGTCTCGGTGTTCGACGTCGCTCCGACTCCGATCCGTTGGAGCTCATCGCCTGAGTGTCCCCGGCTAGGTCCGGGACTCGTTGACGATCGGCGCCACCTTGGTTCCCAGCAGCTCGATGCTGCGCAGCACTTGCGCATGAGGCAAGGTCCCAACACTGACATGCAGCTCGAACCGGTTGACGCCCAGCACCTCCTTCCACCTGAGGATCTTGGCGGCGACAGTCTCCACATCACCGAGCACGAGTGACCCGTCCTCGGACCGCATCCAGTCGAACTGCTGTCTGGTCATCGGGCCCCAACCACGCTCGGCTCCGATACGGCTCATCGCCACGGCGTAGGACTCGTAGTACTCCTCGGCGGCTTGCTCGTTGCTGTCGGAGATGTAGCCGTGGGCATGGACCGACAACGGCACTTCCTCGGGGTCGAACCCGGAGTCGGACAGTGTCTTCCTGTGCAGGTCGGCGAGCACTCGGAACCGGTCCGGGCTGCCACCGATGATCGCCAAAGCTACCGGAAGACCTCGGGTGGCGGCACGGATGATGGACTGTGGTGTGCCCCCCACCGCAACCCGGACGGGAAGAAGACGGTCGGGGCGGGGATAGACACCCTGGCCCTGGATCGGCGGCCGGAAACTCCCCTGCCAGTCGATCGCCCCGTCGGCATCCCGGATCCGCAGCAAGAGATCCAGCTTCTCGGCGAACAGCGCGTCGTAGTCGCCCAAGGTGTAGCCAAACAGTGGAAACGACTCGATGAACGAGCCCCTACCGACCAACAGCTCGGCACGACCCGACGAGACGATATCGAGGGTCGCGTACTGCTGAAAGACTCTCACCGGGTCGTCGGTGCTGAGTATCGAGACGGCCGGGAACAGACGAATCCGCGAAGTCTGTCCCGCAGCCGCGGCCAAAACCACGGCGGGTGCCGAAGAGGCGAAGTCCGGGCGGTGGTGCTCCCCGAGCCCATAGACATCGAGACCGGCTTGCTCAGCCGTGACGATCTCTTCCACTATCTGACGGAGTCGCTCTCCGTAGGAGATCGGCTCGTCGCCCGCAGCGGGGACGATCTCGGCAAAGCTGGTGATTCCCAATTCCATGTCGTGGGGAACCGTAGAGAGCCGGAGTTCTTCCCGAATCCGCCCATCCCGATGTCTAGTGCATCCGGGCCGTTGTCACCGGTCACCCCAATCTCCGGGCACACGGTCACTCTGAGTGCGTAGAGTGCACTCTCGGAGGCTAGATGAGGAGGCGGGGCGTGCCCGAGGTGATTGGCACGATTCTGTTCTTCGCCGCGATCGGGCTGACTGCGGCGAAGCTCAACGAGGATTTCGGCCAGCGTGGGGAGGTCGGGTACGCCGTACTGCTGCTGCTGATCGCGATCTTCGCCGCTGCGGTGGGAACCGCGTACGCCTGACTTATGGCTCAGAGCGAGCCGCTCACCACATCGCACACCCGTCCCCCCACCCATATCGAGCCGTCCTCATCGGTGACGATCTCGATCCTCCCCGACCGGCCCAAGCCGGCGCCCTGTGTCGCCACGTAGGGAGCCGTCGCCCGCCCTTCGCCAATCAGCCA
>JASFVB010000051.1:0-13571 GCA_050050035.1 Acidimicrobiia bacterium
CGTGGAACCCGATGTGTCGAGCACGTTCGATCACATACTCGGCGAATCTCCGTCCGATGCCTCGCCCCTGGTGATCAGGGTGGATCATCCACCCGGCGTTCGCCACGTGGTCCGCCAGCCCCGGCGAGTTGGGCTTCACGTACGCGGTCCCGACGATCTCGTCGCCCACTCTGGAGACGTAGACGGTGTGAGACGGCGCCAGCCAGATCGATCTCGCCTCGGCATCGGAGAGACCGGGCGTGTAGGGATAGCTGTCTCCGGTGGCGGTCACGGCACTGAAGACGCGGTAGATGCCGGGCCAATCCCCCGGCTCGGCCATATCGAACCGAGCCTCAACCACCTTCACCGACCGTGGCCATCACTCGCTCGGCACGCCACTCGACCGGGCCCGTGTAATCGAAGTACTTGGTCTTGTGAATGTCGATCGACGGGCGGTTGAACACGCCGGCGGTCAGGTTCCCGTTGTGAATCCTGACGTTGAAGTAATGCTGCGGCGACAGACTCTCGACCGCCTGGGCGTGGAGCTTGGACTCTCGCCAGAAACTCGTGTCCACCGGATCGTCGTGGAGCACCATGTTCGCCCAGTGGCCATCGGGGAGTTCGACCGAGCTGTAGCTGAGAATCCCCGGGTACTTGACGAACTCGGAGACGATCTCCGAGTTGGCCTCCTCCAAGGGCCACATGTCGACGTCGGTGCGACGCTCCGCGAAGAACCCGACGACACACAGGCCCGGGTGGAATCGGAGCCGCTCGAAGTTGCAGACGAGAAGACGATGGGTCAGTCCCCCGACTCGCCACGCCAGTTTCTGATACGGATCGAGCTTGCGGACCCCCTCCTCGACTTCGGCGGCGACACCCCTCAAATCGGCGAGGATGTCGTGAAGCACGTCTTTGTCACGCGCTGTCATCTCGACTGCCGTGAACGGGCGTTCACTGATGACGTCGAAAGGTCCCAAACTGACCGTCTCTGGCACGATCCCACCGTTGGTCGACATTGGTGGATTCTAGTTGTCGACACCGCCGTTTCCAGGCCAGACGGCGTTCACTGTCCGAGGAGCTCGAAAGACCAGACCCGCCACCGGTTCGAGCCTTCCCGCTCTCAAGCCCGGTAGGCCGTCGAGCACCGCCCGGACGGCAACGTCGATTTCGAGACGGGCGAGATGGACACCGAGACAGGCATGTGGCCCCCGTGCGAACGTGAGGCTCTTGCCGGGTCGCCGACGCGCCAGATCGAGCTCGTCGGGGTTCGTGAACACATCGGGATCGCGATTCGCCGCGCTCAGCGAGACCCGCACCAGGTCACCCTCCGTCACCGGGGCGCCGCCGATCTCGATGTCTCGGGTCGCATATCGGTCCACTGCCGAGGCGGACGGCTCGAGACGCAGAGTCTCCTCGGTGAAGGTGGCGATCAGCGTGCGGTCCGCTTGGAGCTCCTCCAGTCGGCTCGGGTCTTCGAGCAGATGGCGAAAGGCGATCGAGATGCTGGCATCGGTCGTGACGATGCCTCCGAAGAGGAGAACCGCCACATTGGATACGATCTCGTCGGTCTCCATCGTCCCCGCACTCGCGATAGGAGCCAACAGGGCACTTCGCTCGCTATCGGCCAGCACCACACTTCGAAGCTCGTCGAAGGCGCGCCGACCGGACTCAGGCACACGTCCCCCTGCCGTGACGACGTGGACGGCGTCGACGATGGCGTCGTACCAGTCGAGCAACTCGTCGGCTTGGCCACCTCTCAGATCGAGGATCTCGGCCATCATCGCCACGGCCAGTGGGGCTGCGACCCGTGCACGAAGGTCACCGGCGCCGCCGGCCCTCACATCTTCGACGAAACGGATGGCGCGCTCGGAGGCCGACTCCTCCAACCCGCGAATCCGGGATGCGGTGAACGCCGGCACGAATGGATCCCGATGCCGACGATGCTCCAACCCGTCCAGAGAGAGCATGCTGGGGCCGATGACCTGCTGAGTGGAGAACCGGGGATCGTCGACCGTGAATGTCTCGGAGTCGAGCATCACCTGCTTGCAGAGCTCGTGACTGGTGACCAGCCATCCGTCGAGGGCGGGTACCCATGCGACCGGCGACGCCCTCCGCAATGCATGGAGGAGAGGGTGGGGGTCAGCCGACAGCTGTTCGAGCGTGACCGGCCGCGTCGTCATGAGCTCGGCCGGGGATATCGCGACTCAGGCGGAGGGTCTGCCTGATCGTCTCCGCCGCGAGCGACGGGGTGTCCGATCCCGGCTCCGACTCGAGGCCGACCCTCCGAGACGAGCGTCCACCTCGGCGACCTCGACACCATCTCGGGGCTCGTAGGAGTCGACGACCGCTCGGATCTGTGCGATGTGAACTGGAACGGAACCACAACAGGCGCCAACGATACGAGCCCCGGCGTCGAGGGCCAGCTCGGCATAGGCCGTCATGTCGTCGGAGGCGGTCGGGTACCAGAGCGTCCCGTCGATCATTTGGGGAACACCACAATTCGCCTTGGCCACGATCACGGTGTCGGGGTCGGTCTCGGCGAGCTCACCGACGGCGATGACGACGTCCGCAGGCCCCACACCGCAGTTGGCGCCCATGGCGGCGGGTCTCGAGCCGTGAGAAGCCCACCATTCGGCTAACCGTGACGGTGGCAGCCCCATCATCGTCTTGCCATGTGTGTCGAAGCTCATGGTCGAGACGATGGGGAGACTCGCCGTCTCTGCCGCTTCGACGGCAGCGGCCAGCTCTTCGGTCGAGGACAACGTCTCGATCCATATGACGTCGGCACCGCCCGATGCGAGCGCCGTGACCTGCTCGGTGAACATCGTCACGCCCTGCTCATGGGTCAACTCACCCACTGGCTCGAAGAGCCGACCGGTGGGCCCGACCGATCCGGCCACGACGACCTCCCGGTCGGCTTGAGAGGCCACGTTGCGTGCGACGGCGACGCCGGCCTCGTTGAGCTCGGCCACACGATGCCCTTGACCGTCGAGATCCAGACGCGCTCGTGTGCCGCCGAATGTGTTGGTGAGGATGATGTCCGAGCCGGCATCCACGAAGCCGGAGTGGACCTTGCCGACGAGGTCAGGGGACTCCACATTCCACACCTCGGGTGTCGAGCCCGCCTCGAGGCCGAGCTCGAAGAGCGAAGTCCCCATGCCACCGTCTGCCACGAGACGACCCCTCTCCGTCAGCAGATCAGCGAGTTTGTTGCTCATGAGGACTCAACCTTTCCGGATCGTCCGGGCCGGCGGGGTCGCTGGAGAGACGAGAGAACCGCTCGAGTCAACGGACCGAGCGGCTGTTCTGCCGCTTTAGCAACACTTGTAGAGCGCCCGCAAGCTGGTCGATCAAATTGGCGCTGTTTCTCCGCTACAGACTATCAGACACTGGGCGATCGGGCTCGGACTCTTCCTGGCGCCGATGTGTCTCCAGCATTCTCTCCGCAACCGGGATGGGGATGTTGTGCGTGGTCCCCTCTCGCTCGGACACGAAGATGCTCCGCGGGACCTTGGGATCGAACGAGCGCATATAGGTCGACTGGTGCTTCTCCAACTCGTCCCAGGCCTTCGACCAGACCCAACCGGTCGGCCCGACGATGTCACGCGCCGAACGCGGCAAATCACTGTCCAGGCTTCGTCGGCCGGCTCGTCGTGCGAGCCACTCCTTCGCCAAAGCCGTCCATCGCATGACGTCAGGATACCCGACCAACGCTTGGTGTAGATTCGCCGGCACATGGACTACCTCATGGAAACGACCTACAAGGAGACGAGGCTGCCGGTCGAGTATGCCTCGACCCTCCTGCCCGAGGCGTACCGGTCAGCGGAGTACTTCACCGAGGAGAGGGACCAGCTGTTCGGAAAGAGCTGGGTGGCCGTGGCAGCTCGTCCCGAGGTGTCGCGGCCCGGTCAGACGGTCGTTCGCTCCGTAGCCGGACGCTCGGTAGTGGTGACGATGAACGAGGACCACCAGGTCAGGGCGTTCCTGAATGTGTGCAGACACCGAGGGTCGAAACTGGTGCGTGAGGATTGCGTCTTGAAGGCCGGACGGTTCCGATGTCCATATCACGCCTGGGCATACGACCTCGACGGCAACTGCATCGGCACGCCTTTGTTCGAGGGCTCGGACATCCCCGAGGACATGCAAGCAGCCTTCGACATGGGTGACGTCAAGTCATTCGATCGCGACGACTACCCCCTCTTCGAACTGCGAGCCGAAGCGTGGGGGCCACTCATCGTCGTGTCGCTCGATCCGGACGTGATGCCGCTCGAGGAGTGGACGGGCGACCTGGGAGAGCGTCTCGACGGCTACTCGCTCGAGTCCTGGGAGGTCCAGGCGCGCAAGGAGTACGACATCGGGGCCAATTGGAAGCTCATCGCCGAGAACTTCATGGAGTACTACCACTTGCCGTGGGTGCATCCCGAGTTGGCGAAGGTGTCTCGCATCAAGGACCACTATCGCTTTCAGGGCCAAGGCATGTACACGGGGATGACCACCACGCCCATCTCCGGCGACAACCCGGCCTGGCTCGCCCTGCCACCCCACGCCGGGGTGCAGGGACAGGACGTCGAAGCAGGACGGTTCATGCTCTTCTTCCCCAACGCCACTCTGAGCGTGCTCCCCAATCACTGCTTCCTGATGCTCATGGAGCCCGTCGGCCACGATCGGACGTATGAGCGTTGCTACATCCTCACCCACCCGTCATCGGTCGAGACCGGTGACGCCGCGGCCGCGCTGGAGAACCTCCTTGGTTTCTGGGACGAGGTCAACTGCGAGGACATCGCCATCGTCGAGGACGTCCAACTCGGGCTCTCCACGCCCGAGTACCAGGGCGGTCGCATGTGCTACCGGTTCGAGGAGCCGGTACACAGATTCCAGAACATGGTCATCGACCGGATGGTTGGCGTCGACCGTGTGCCCGAGGGCGACGCCGAGGACCAGGTCCCCATGTTCGGCGAGTAGCCACAAGCTCCTCACCGCGGGTCAGACGACCGCTTGAGCCAGCAAGCCCCCGACGATGGCCACCATGAAGACGTACCCGACGAACACAACGAGCACCCGCGCTCGCGCCAACTTGCTGAGAATGACGAACTCAGGGAGGTTGGCCCCGGCTCCGGCGATGGTGAGTGCCACGATCGCCCCAATGCCCACACCCACCGCTGCGAGTGAGTCGGCGATAGGGACGAACAACTCCGTGTTGAAGTAGAGAGGAGTGCCCAGTCCGGCCGCGACCGGGATGGCGAGCGGGTTGTCTCCCCCCGCAACCGATGCGACGAAGTCGGTGGGCACGAAGAGCTCGATGGCGACGCCGATCCCCACGCCCAAGAGGAGTACCGGGCCGAGCGACCTGAGCAGACCGAGTGCAGTCCCGGCTGCCTCGGCGCTCTCCGCCCTGACACCACGCCAAGCCGAGGACCCGGGGGGGCAATCGGCCGGATCGCAGGACAGGTCCGTCTCGTCCACTCCACCGGCGACAGCCATCGCGGACACGCGCGAGCCGACCGCCACCGGTTCGGAGATGGGCTTCATGAATCGCTCGATGCCAACTCTCTGCGCGATCAGGGCGAGCGTCATCGCTGCCGTGAATGCCACGGCCACGTAGATGAGAGCAGCGGGCAGGCTCACGATGAGGACCAGGGCACCGAAGAGCACGGGGTCCAGCACCGGCGCCGCAACGATGAATGCCACGTACCCCGCCGGAGACACGCCGGCTCGGCGTAGCCCCACGAGCATTGGGATGGCCGAGAACGTGCAAAAGGGCGTGATGAAGCCGACGCCGATCCCCTTGAGGGCGGCCACGAAGGGCCGACCCCCCATCAATCGTCTGAGACGGTCTTCCCCGAGCCAGCGTTGTGAGAGGTGCACCAAGAAAGCGACCGAGAAGAACAGGATCGCCAACTCGACGATGAGGACGACGGTGCCCCGAATCACAGCCGAGCGTGCTCTCGGGCCATGATGGCAGCCGCCGCCTCCGGCAATGCCACCATGCAGGCCTCGTTGATCGTGACCAGGGTCCGCACCCCGTCAGGTTCGGTCAGGACGTAACGCTCGTCTGCGAGGATCCGAAGGTGACGTGAGACCGTCGATTGGCTCTTGCCGACTTTCTCGACGATCTCACCGACGGTCATCGGGTGATCCGAGTTGGCCACGGCGTTCAGTATCCGCACTCGCGTCCCGTCGGAGAGACAGCGGAACCAGCTGGCGTATTCGTCCGCAGTTGTCTGATCGAGGATCACATTTGGAGCTTTCATCGTTAATCGACGATAAACGATGAAGACGTGGCCGTCAAGCGCTATCGATATCGGGGAGCGACGAAGGGAATGGGAGACCGGCGCGCCGCCCGCGGGCCGACAGGTGTGGACACTTCGAACCGCTCCTCGTCAGCGAATTCGGCGGACACCAGCGCGTAGGCGATGTTCCGAGCCAGCCCGGGCGACCAGACCGCACTCGTGACGAAGCCCGCATCGTCCCCGTTCCGCGTCACCTTCCACCATCGAATGGGCCCCTGTCCGATGGGCTCGCCCGAGATAACCAGGCCGATACGACGCCGTCGCGGCCCGTTTGCCGCCACATCGGCCAGCGCACGTCTCCCGATGAACTCATCCTCACCGTCGAGGTCGACGAACTTGTCCAGACCGACCTCCCAGGGGTTGGTGGATGCATCCATGTCGGTGCCATACGACATCAGGCCTGCCTCGATCCGTCTGACGTTGTTGGGAGCTCCAAGTTTGACGCCGAGGCCTTCTCCTGCCGAGAAGACGCGATCCCACAACCACCCACCCCGGCTTCCGTCGCGGAGAAACACCTCGAATCCCACTTCCCCACTCCAGCCCGTCCGCGCCACCACCAGGGGCACCCCATCGAGAGTCGTCTCGACGAATCGGTAGAACCCGAGGTTGTCGACCAGATCACCGAACACCCGTTGCATCAACTCGAGTGATCTCGGACCCTGGACCTGCAGTGGCGAGACGTCAGGCTCCCGGAGCGCCACGTCGTAGCCGCTGTGGTGAGAAACGCCCATGGCCCACAGCAGCAGGTCGGAGTCGGCCAGGGAGAGCCAGAAGTGTCCCTCGGCGAGACGCAACAAGACCGGATCGTTGAGGATGCCACCGTCGTCCCGACAGACCAGGGTGTAACGAGCCGAGCCCGGATCGATCCGTTCGACGTCCCTCGTCACCAGGTATTGGGTGAACGCCGCGGCGTCAGGGCCCGTGATCTCGACCTGCCTCTCGCAGCCGACGTCCCAGATCGACACCCCCTCGACCAGATTCCAGTAGTCCTCGACCACGCCCTCGATGTAGTCGGGCATCATCATGTGGTTGTAGACGGAGAACGCCCCCACACCGTGGTGCAGCGTGGATTCGAAGAATGGGGATGGCCTGGTCCGTGCTCCGTAGGCGAGCGGGACCTCGGGGAGATCAGCGGTCAGGTCGGTCTTCTCCATAGGTGGGGATCCCGTCGTCGTAAACGTGGTAGTCGCTTCCGAAGTCGGCGAAGATCGCCGACGACGTCCGCAAACCGGTGGGCGGTGTCAAGGTGCCGGCTGCTATCGACAACGACTTCGGACGACGACTCGTCCGCCAGAAGAGCGTCGAGCCACATCTCCCGCAGAAACCGTATTGCACCTCGTCGGTGGCGTCGTACCAGTTCAGGGTGTCACCCTCGATGACGACGTCATCGGGATCCGCTGCCGTCGCAGCCATGAAATGACCGGTGTGGCGGCGGCATCGGCTGCAGTGGCAGTTGACGACGTCTCGCACCTCGCCGGTGATCTCATATGTGATCGACTCACACAAGCACTTGCCGGAAAGACTCATCTCCACCTCCTCGGTCACCCGCCCGCTATCTCGATGACGATCGCTCCGACATGCTTCTTCGCCACGAATGCCTCCTGGGCCTCATGGATCCTCTTTAGGGGGTAGGTGGCAGCCACTATGGGGCGGATGTCACCGCGCTCGATGTAGCCGACGAGGTTCGAGAAGACCTCCGGGGGGAGGACCGTTGCACCGTGCATTGTCAGGTCGTGAAGGTACAGGACGCGAAGATCGAGTGAGACGATGGGGCCGGCAATCGCACCGGCCGCCGTGTAGTGCCCGCCGCGGCGCACGGTCTCCAACAGTGTGGCGAACAGGTCACCCCCGACCACGTCGGCAAAGACGTCGACCCCACCATCGCTCACAGATCTTATCGAGGCAGCGAGATCCGACGCCTCGCGGTCGAGGACGACCTCGGCCCCCTCGATCGCATCGATCTTGGCTTGGCTGGTCAAAGCAATCACCCTCGCCCCACGGCGCCGGGCAAGCTGGATGAGGGCACCTCCGACGCCGCCCGAGGCACCCGTCACCAGGACCCAATGGTCTTCTCGCACACCCGCCCGGTGCAGCATGTACTCAGCTGTCGCATACGAGCACGGGAAGCTGGCCAGCTCGACATCACTGAGCGGGGTCTCGATGGGATGGGCGTTCGTGACGGGCACGGCCACGTACTCGGCAAAGCCGCCATCGACTTCCGAGCCGAGATAGCGCGCCTCCTCGAGACGTTCGCCGCGTAGCCAGCCATCGATGAGCACACGCCGGCCGACCATCTCCTCGGCGACGCCATGGCCAACAGCCACGATCCTCCCGACCGGGTCGGCCCCCTGGATTCGAGGGAACTCGAGGCCTCCACCCCAGGACCCTCCGCCGTACCACCCGACGCGGGTGTTGATGTCGGTGTTGTTCATGCCGCAGGCGGACACCTCGACCAGGACCTCGCCAGGGCCAGGCTCTGGCACCGGGACGTCGTCTCGGAACTCGAGGACCTCCGGGCCGCCGTGCCCGGTGAGGACCACCGCGCGCATCGTGGCCGGGATGCTCACTCCCCCACCCCACCGATCGCGGCTACTGCTTCGGGGGTCATCACATTCCTCTCTCCACGGTCGATGCTCGGCGCATGATCCTCGCGAGCGCGGCTGGTCGACGTGAACCTAGGGCTTCGGGGGACGTCCTCGTCGCCGACTGCCTGCCGGGCCTGTGTCGTCCCGGGCTGCGACCGACAATCGCCGGTCGCAGCGGTCATACTCCGGCCGTGGTCGACACGTCACGGCGCCAGTCCGGGGTGATCCTCGCACTGGGCGGGATCCTGCTCATCAGCCTCGATTCTCTGTGGATACGACTGAGTGAGCTGGGGAGCTGGGATGTTGCATTCTGGGCCGGGGTCTTCGCGGTCGTCGCGATCTCCATCGTGTTGCCGATACGCACCGGCAACTCCCTTCTCACCGTGATCAGGCGCGACAGGTTGCCACTGATCTCGTCTTCTCTCCTGAGCACTCTCAGCATGACGATGTTCATCCTCTCGATAGGACTCACTTCGGTCGCCAACACCGTTGCCATAGTGGCTGCCGTCCCACTCACCGCCGCCGTGGTAGCCCGCATCCTCATCGGGGAGCGAGCGTCGAAGCGAACCTGGTGGGCAGTCATCGCCTCGCTCGCGGGCATCCTCGTCATAGTCACCGGCTCGATCGGCTCGGGATCCGTGGCCGGCGACTTGCTCGCCGTGGTGGCAGTGCTCGCATTCTCCGGAAACGTCACGCTCTGGCGGAGGTATCACGACATCAGCCGTCTCGCCGTCATCGGCCTGGCCGGGTTCTTCACCGCGATCGTCGCATTTGCGCCGGCCGACCCGCTGGCCATCGACGGGAGAGGGCTCTTGATCCTTGCTCTGATGGGCGTGGTGACGGGGCCTGCCGGAAGAGTGGCTCTCGCCTCCTCGACCCGATACCTGCCGGCGGCCCAGGTGGGCTTGTTCGCTCCCGTCGAGACCGTGGCGGCCACGACATGGGCATGGCTGTTCCTCAGCGAGTCGCCACCACCCGCGACGGTGGTCGGCGGCATCATCGTCATCGCCGCTGCCGTCTACGGCTCCAGGGACCGAGCGCCGGCACCGGACGAGGTCTTTGGGGCATGATTGCCGATCTCGAAGGCAACACGAGCAGGGATGTGACATGGAGAAGGTGAGCTTCACCCGAATGGATGAGGGAACCAAGCAGGACTACGAGCTGATAGCGAGTGACGAAGCCGCCGAGATCGCCGCCTTCCCCGACCGCGTCCTGGAATGGCTGAGGGACATGGACACCCCCAGTCCCTATCCGATCACGAGACTCGGGCACTCACTGCAGGCGGCGACTCGGGCGCATCGGGCCGGGGAGGACGAGGAGATGGTGGTCGCCACCCTGCTCCACGACATCGGCGATGTGCTGGCGCCGGCCAATCACAGCGAAGTCGCTGCGGCCATGCTGCGGCCCTACGTGTCAGAGCGGGTCTACTGGATCATCAAGCACCACGGATTGTTCCAGGGCTTCTACTACAACCACCATCTCGGGGCTGACCCCAACGCCCGCGACATCTACCGGGACCACGAGTGGTACCAGGACACGGTCCGCTTCTGTGCCGAGTACGACCAGGTGTCCTTCGATCCCGACTACACGACCCAGCCTCTCGAGTTCTTCGAGCCGATGCTGCGGCGGGTGCTGGCCAAGCCTGCCTACGCCCAGTAGGTCTCGTATCGCCGGAGCTGTCCGAATAGAGAAACGGCGCCCCGAGCGGGGCGCCGTTTCATAGTCGGTTCGTGTGCGATCAGCCTGCTGCGGCAGCCTCCGCCAACCAACCGTCGACCATGTCGCGGTTCTCCGCGATCCAGTCGGCGGCAAGGCCCTGAATGGCCTCGTTGGTGTCGGCACCACCGGACTGTGCGACGTTGGCCAACGACACGTCGATGACCGAGAGCGACACAAGCTCGAAGAGCTTGGCGGCCGCCGGGTTGGCGTCGACGAAGTCGGAGTTGGCCGTCACCAAGATGTCGGCGACGATCCAGCCGACCTGACAGGTACCCATGTCCGCTGCGGACGGGCACTGGTCAGGGCCGATATTCGCTGTGCCGGGACGCTGGTCGTGCGACTCGCCTCCGTCCTGACCGGACGGGTTCGAGTCGTCGAGAACAGCCTCGACGCCCAACCAGACGACATTGTCACCCGGGATGAGCTGCGTGATGTACGAGCTCGGCGTCCAGGTGTAGATGACCATCGGCTCATCGTTCTCGACCTTGGCGAGGGCCTCGGCGACCATCGCGTCGTAGCCGGCGATGACCTGCTGGATGTTGTCCCACGGCTGCTCACCATTCCCGAACGCGATCTGGTTCGTGATGATGTTGTCGCACGTGAAGGACTCCTGACAGCCATATATGTCGGCTATCCCGTTGCCGGGCTCAGGGTCAGCGGCGTCGAAAGCGGCCAGTATGTCGGGATCGTTGTTCAGCTGATCCATCGTCGTAACGCCGTACTCGTCGGCGAACGACTTCGTGATCAGGAAACCCTGCAACCCTCCGGCAACCATCTCACCGGGCGCATCGACGAACGCGGATGCGTAGTCGCCGGCAGCGGCCGGTGTCGGGCCAAAGATCTTCACATGGTCACCCACCTGGGAGCCATCGGGCAACTCCGGCTCGAGCCAACTCAAGTGACCCGGGATCCAGCTGTTGACCCAGAAGTCGAAGTCGCCCTGCGCCATGCCCAGATAGGCGAGCGAGGGACCCAACTCCAACTCCGACGGATCGGTCACGTCGTACCCGAGCTCCTGGAGGAGCGCCTGGTACACGTAGGCCTGGAAGTAGCCGGTTGACCAGTCTGCGCGACCCATGTTCACGGTGACGCCCTCACCGGGCATCATCATTTCACCTTCGGTCGTGTCGGTCATCTCCGCTTCAGTGGTGTCGGTCGACGCTTCGGTGTCATCGGTTGACGATGCCTCCGTCGTGTCGGAGCTGCCACTGGGGCTACATGCCGCCACCACCATGGCCAGTACGGCCAAGAGTGCCAGCAGTCTGTATCTCTTTTTCTGCATTTTCCTCCTCTGTTGCTTCGTCACCGGACGTGTCTCCACGGCCGGATGACGCTGCGGGCTGAGGGCGCCCGCAAACCCGAATGTTATGGGGAGTTGGCCACAACCTGCGATTCGACGGTCAAACCAGCTCCTCGACGGCCTCCTCGGCAGCCTCCTTGTCGCCGGCGGGCTCGTCGTCGTACACCTTCGATCGTCTGAACTCACCGAGCACCGACATGGTGGAGGCAAGGATGAACAGACCGCCGGTCATGGCCATGAATGAGCCGACACCGCTGAAGAAGTTGGGATCTCCGTTTCTCACGAATGTGAAGATCCATGAGAACGCGATCGACGCGATCCCCACACCGATTCCGGCGGTGATCGTGCTCCAAAGCCACTTGGTCTGCTCGTCGTGACCCAGCGCCCCGGCCGCCGGCAACGTGGTGAGCAGTGCGACGAACGCAAGGATCATCGATGTGACACCGAGTTGGGCGCCATCGGAGGCGACACCACTCACGTTCACCGCGCCGCGTAGTTGAGCCGCATTGCGGATGTTGGCGATGTCGTTTGCGATGACTGCTGCGTCGGCCGGGTTTTCTCGAGCCTCTTGCTCCAGCTCCTCGATTGCCGCCTGGTCTTCCGGGGTCAGCACGACATCGGTGCGGGCGTCCTTGGACCACACGGCCAGCGACCCGATGACGACTATCAGCACGGAGACAGTGACACCGATCACACGCCCCCAGGAGAAGTCGGCCCGAAGGGGGTGAAGCGCAGAATGCGGAGCGACGCGTGTCCACATGATGGCTCCGATGCTTGCTACGAGACCTCCGGCGACCGCGAGCATCACCCCGAGACCTGTCCCCGGGTCGACGGCCACCCGGGACGGGTTCGCCAGCATGAACGCTGCGGCCGCTATCAGGGTCGCAAGGCCACCGATCGCGGCACCGTCGGCGGCGAACCAACGCGCTCCCCGGCCGGCACGCAGCAGCGTGTTGACCGCGGATGCCACCACGAAGAGCCCGAAGACGAACACGAGGATGCCGAAGATCGAGCCGCCGGAGGCGTCTAGGCCGTTGAAGACCATTCCGGGCAGATCCTCGTCCGCACGGGCGCCGTACGCACTTATCTTGCCGGCGTTCTCGGTCCAGGGCAGGAACACCGACACGACGGCGAGCGCTCCGCCTGCCATGGCGAGAAGCGCAAGTGTGCGCTCACCAGCGCCGACCGGCTCATACCGCTCCGGTGCCACCGCCTCGGCCACTGCCCCACTCTCCGGCAGAAGTGCCTCCGGATCGCGGCGATGGGCCCATGCGGCGCGGATTCGCTGCCAGAGATTGCCTGTGTCGGTGTCCTCCCGTTGCGACATCCGGTCGAGCACTACGGCGACGAGGAAGAAGGCCAAACCGGCCGACGCTCCCAGGGGCACCGACTGATTGGAGAGGGCACGGAACAACAACCGTCCCAACCCACCGGCACCCATGATGGCCGCTATACCGAGCATGGAGATCGCGAGGAGGAGCGTCTGGTTGATCCCGGTCATGATCGCCGGGCGAGCGAGCGGCAACTGCACGTCGAGGAGCACCCGCCATTCGGGAGCACCGTGGGCACGCGCCGCCTCCACCACATCCTCAGGCACCTGGCGTATGCCCAGGTTGGTGAGCCTGATGAGGGGCGGGAGAGCGAAGATCATCGTCACCATCGTCGCCGAGACCTCGCCGATGCCCCAGAAGAAGATGA
>JASFVB010000052.1:0-13367 GCA_050050035.1 Acidimicrobiia bacterium
CGCCGCGTTGGGCAGCTCCGCAACTACAGCTTGCGAAACGACCGATTCGTCGACATTGCCCGCTGGGCGCTCGCCATGGCCCACGACAACACCCGACTCGACAAGGCGGACGGATGACGCACAACACAATGGAACGCATGGCCGAGCTCATCGCGCTCGGACAGGGAGGTGACCGGGATGGCGCACGGGCGGGCCTCGAACATCTCTGGGATGCCAGCAAGGACGCCGATCCCGTGACGAGGTGTGGCCTCGCCCACTCGTTGGCAGATGTCCAGGACAGCCCACAGGCCGAGCTCAAATGGGATTTGCGCGCGCTGACCAGTGTTCTCAGCGCTTCCGACAGCGAGGTGGGTGCCCTCGGCATGGCGCAAGGCGTTGCGGGTCTCATGCCATCGCTACACCTGAACCTCGCCGATGTATACCGTCGACTCGGGTGGCTCGAAGTGGCGAAGGGTCATGCCCTCCAAGCACGAGGTTCACTCGCCGCGGTCGAGTCCAACCCCTACTTCGACACCATCGCTGAAGCAATCGAGCGAGTGCTCACGAAGGCCGGCGCCGGCCACACCGATTGATCGGCGACAGATACTCGATACGCCGGGGCAGCTCAGCAAAAGGAAACGCAGTGACCCACGACCTAAACCCAGCAGGCGCTCCCCGCCCGGCCGGATACGCCACAGTGGCCCCATGGCTCATCTCAACCGACACGGCCGCTGAAATCGAATTCCTGCACGAGGTATTCGGAGCAACCGAGAAGCCAGGCTCACGAATCATGAACGGCGACAAGATCAACCACGTTGAGATCGACCTCGCCGGCACCGCTGTCATGTTGTTCGACGGCGCCGATTCGTGGCGAACGCCCGGTCACATGCGCATTTACGTGCACGACGTCGATGCCACCGTCGCCGCAGCGGAAGCCCTTGATGCTCAACTCGTGACCAGCCCTACCGACATGGCCTTCGGCGACCGAATCGCACGATTCCGCGACCCGCAGGGTCACCTCTGGTGGGTTCACCAACACGTTGAGGACGTTCCTGTTGACGAGATGATGATCCGCTTCGGACAGCCCGCATACATCAGGGCCGGCGAGTACGTCGGCCAGTCACTCATCGACCACATGACCCAGATCCACGACATTTGACTTCGTCGAGCACAACTCACCCTGGGCCCCGGTGGCAACACGGCGATCCCGCCGGCGACGGGATTCCGAGTTCAACGCGGATTCGCGTCAACGCAGCATTCGGCACTCGGATCATGACTGGAGGCTGGCGCTCCACCGAGAGCCCACAGGATTGGCGCCGTGACCCCTTCTTTTCCTGCGAGCCGGTCACCCTGGAGGTATTCAGATTGTTGAGCACCGTCCCAGACCAGCTGATCGAGGTGATGACACCACCCATGTGAATGTCAGTGGTTTTCCAGTTCCTCGGCCAGTCCAATATCGATACCTTCGTGCATCCATGATATATGCCTTGACAGGAATATGTCATCGCTGTACGTTTACCCGCCATGAACGCCAGCACATTCGCAGCCCTAGGCGAGCCAAGTCGTCTGCGAATTGTCGAGCTCTTGCGGGAGCGGTCACTCGCAGTGGGCGACCTCGCAAAGGCTCTGGACATCCGTCAACCCCAGGTCTCGAAGCATCTCCGGGTCCTACGCGACGCTGGCTTGGTCGCCGTCGAACGGGATGCTCGGCGACGCATCAATCACTTGCGCGCAGAAGCGTTCGCCGACATTGGCAACTGGGTCGACTCGTTCGAACGACTCTGGGAGGAGCGGCTCGATCGGCTCGGAACGTACCTCCAAGACACCGAGGAGGAAGTCACATGATCATGCAGCTGTTCTCAAGGAAGAAGGAGCTCACATTCGAGCGAACGTACCCGGCGCCAGTTGAGCGCGTGTGGGAAGTATGGACCCGACCCGAGCATCTCAAGCAGTGGTGGGGTCCAGAGAAGACATCGGTGATCGAGTGTGACGTCGACCTCCAACTGGGGGGAGCGATCCGTATCGTCATGGAGGCCGACGAGGCGATGGGCAAGTACGCCGGAACACGCTGGCCGATGGAAGGAACATTCACCCACATCGATGAGACGCATCGGATGACCTACGACGCCCGGTCTTGGACCGAGGGCGAGGAGAACACCACAATCGAGCACACCAATGATGTCGTTCTCACACGTGATGGAGACGAGACCGTGGTGAGCCTCAACGTAACGATCAGCAGTATCGGGCCCGGAGCAAAGATGGCGGCCTTCGGGATGAGGTGGGGTTACAAGGCCCAGCTCGACAAACTCGAGACCTATCTGGCTTCGTAGTCCAACGATTTCGACACCAACACCCAGAGGAGACATGTGAATGAGCCATGACGGAAACGACCTGAAGACATCTTCGGGCTTCACCAAGGCCGAGCGAGAGGCTATGAAGCAGCGGGCCGAAGAGCTGCGGGCAGAACGTGGCGGTAAGAGAAAGGCTGACAACCTCCAGGCGACCTTGGATGCCATTGCCGAAATGCCGGACAACGACCGCGAGATCGCCGAGCGGGTACACGCCATCGTCACCAGGGAGGCTCCGCACCTCCTGCCCAAGACCTGGTATGGGATGCCCGCCTACGCCGACGGCAAGAACGTGGTCTGCTTCTTCCAGGCGGCAGCCAAGTTCGACGCCCGGTACGCCACGCTCGGCTTCAACGACTCGGCCAAACTCGACAACGGCGAAATGTGGGCGACAGCCTTTGCGATCCTGTCATGGACCGACTCCGTTGAAGAGCAGGCCGGGAAACTCATCAAGCGCGCAACGACCTGATACCGAGACCAACTGCGGGGCGGTCAGAATTGGCAGCACCAAAGTCATTCCCCTCGTACTCGGTCGAGGGGCGTTGGAGGAGTGGGTCCCCATCCCCGGCGCGAGGCCATCTCCTAGACGCTGACATCGGGCCAGCGGGGACAGTCTCAGGTTCACGATGTCTCGCGTGGTCTCACGTCGCTCGACCCACGGCCGCCCCACACGCCAGCCAACACGCCCCGTTCCCACTGGTCACAGCGATTTGACCGCATCCTTCGCAACGAGGGGGGTCACGGGGTCAGTCGAGACCCTGCCTTCCACGTACTCACTGAGCTCCACATGCGCGATCGGGTGTAGGCCTTGGTCGCTGCCCAAGACCCGGGTCTGGTCACGCCCGGGTAGTGATCGAGAAGACCGGATGATTGGGCGCAATGGCGACGAGCTCCTCTTCCGAGGCGTCCGGTCCCACGCCCTCGAAGAACTGGCCCACTTCCCACTTCCAACGCTCGAGATAGGGCCGGAGGATCCGGGGCTTGTCTGCGTCAGGCAGCTCTTCGGCTTCGAACGCGGTGGTCCTCCTCCCGACCCTGAGCCGGCCCTCGCCAGCAACCCTCAGGTTGCGGACCCACTGGGTCTCGCCGCGGGGTGCAACCAGGTAATCGTTTCCACCGAGCGTCAGCAGATTGACAGGAACTGATCTCCATACCCCGGACTTCCGCCCCCTCACCTCGAGGATTCGAGAACCCCAGAACGAGATCCCCAGCCGAGTCAGGGCCTGGACTATCGGGTTCAGGATGTTGCGGGTGAACCAGTCGGGTTCGAGATAGCGACGACTCGATTCGGACATCGGGGTCATACTCGCCGATGAGAACCCCATGACCCAAGTCCGCCTCGGGCCTTGATCCGGAGCCACCCGAATCCCGATGCCTTCGGAGGCCATCTCGGATGAGATGTCTCCGGAGTTCTACCCCTGTCGCAGCGACGTGACTGCTCACAGCCACCTGCTCAGGTCAGTGGACGGGAGTCGATGATCTCCCATCTCTTACGACAACTTCCCTGTGACCGTATGCGGCGACGCGGGGGTCGTGGGTGACCATGAGGAGTGTCAGGTGCGACTCCTCGGCGATGCCGATGATCAGCTCGAGGAGCTTCTCGGCCGACAGGGAGTCGAGGGCCCCTGCTGGCTCATCTGCGAAGAGAATGGAGGGCTCGTGGACCAGGGCTCTGGCTGCCGCAACCCGCTGACGCTCGCCTCCGGAGAGCTCGGAGGGTATCCGCTCGGCCAAATCTGGAATGCCAACGCGGGCGAGCCACGAACCGGCTCGCAGCATGGCTTCGGGCCGATCGATGTCTTCGAGAAGGAGGGGAAGACAGACGTTTTCCATTGCTGTCAGCTCGGGGATGAGCTCGGCAAACTGAAAGATGAAGCCGAACTCGCGACGTCGCAACAGGGTGCGGACCCGGGCGCTCATCAGGTCGATGCGTTCGTGGCGAAACCGGACCTCGCCTTCGTCGGGTAGTTGTATCCCGGCGAGACATTGGAGCAGCGTGGTCTTTCCTGATCCGCTCGGACCGGTGATCGCGATCAGCTCTCCTTCCGCGGCTTCCAAGTCGAGACCCCTGAGCGCGGGTGTCCTGCCAAAGGACTTCTCGAGGCCTCGGCACGACAGAATCGGATCGCTCATGTCGTCAGGTCCTCGGTCAACTCCCCGATCCGATCGGCGGCCAGGTCGATCCATCTCAGATCGGCCTCGAGATGAAACAGGGCATGGTCGGCCAACAGCTTGTCTGAGAGACCGCCCATACGCTTCAAGACGGTCAGCTCGCGCATCCGCTCCAAATGGACTGCCCGCTGGGCGTCGAGAAACCGTTGAGGGTCCCGGTTTGTGATGAGAGCAAGCACGACTTTGGCGTACAACGTTGGCTGCAGATGGGGTGCGGGAGCCTCTGGTTTGGCGAGCCAGGTTCCAGCCGCCTGCCGTCCTTCGCCCGTGATTTCGTAGAGCTTCCGCTCCGGCCCGGACTCATGCTCGACACCCGCCGGTGTGACCAGACCGTCTCGCTCCAGCCTGCCGAGCGTCGAGTAGATCTGGCCGACGTGGAGAGGTCTGGCCCTCCGGAAATGATGGTCGTGACGCTGCTTCAACCCGTATCCGTGAGTCGGGCTCTTCTCTTCCATCAGTCCGAGGATCACATGTGCAGTGTGTGCCATACCAGCCTTACTATACACTGAGTGTGTAGACTGGGGGCTGACATGAGCTCCAACACCCTCTGGATCGGCTGGCGACTGCTGACGACAAGGGGAGCAGGACTACGTCAAGCAGCGCTCGTCGCATTTGGGGTGGCCCTTGGCTCATCCCTGCTCTTCGCCATGGCTTCGATACCCGAGGCCGTGGCCGACCGTCAGAGCCGGGACGCCCAGAGGGATTGGTTGACATCCGGCGACGAGGCAGTCGCCGGACAGCAGTCGATAGCCATAGGCCACGACCGTCTTGGAGATCGGCCCATGACCCATTTGCTCATCTCGGTGGATGCCGATCCCAGGGTTGTGGGAATCCCGACGGAGGAGACCGGTTCGGCGCTGGTCTCGCCGGCTCTGAAGGCAGAGCTTGCAGCCGATCCTCGGTTGAGCGGACGAATCGCGGGAACCGTCGACGGTGTTCTGCCCGACTCCTTCCTTCTCGAACCGGCCGAGCTCGTCTCGGTCTCGTTCTTGGAGCCGTCCGAGGTCCTTGCCACAGGCGAAGCCATGGCTCTGCCTGCGGATCCTCCGTCGAACCCAGGCGTGGAGGTGTCGTCGGATGTCGGTTTCGTTGCGAGCGTTGCGCTCGTGGTCCTGGTTCTCCCGGTCGTCTTCTTCGTGTTGGCAGCAACCAGGTTTGGTCTGGAACGACGTCGACGCAGAGTTAGAGCTCTCACACTGGCCGGCGCCGATCGAGCCCAGATCCGGACGTTCGTTCTCGTCGAGACGGTGTCCGCAACTCTCGTCGGGCTGGCAGCCGGTTACCTCTTCTTTCGGGTTCTTCGCCCGCTCTTGGCGATGCTGCGGGTCGGTGGGAGATCCGCGTTCCCCGAAACCCTCGACCCAGGGGTGTCTCTCGGTTTGACCGTGGTCGGGGTCGTGGTGATCGCGGCGGTGATCGCCGCGCTCGCTGGATTGCGCCATCTCGAGGAAGCCCCCGCGGAGACGTTCCGGCGTCGGGGGAGGACCGCGCCGGGTTTGATGCTGGGCGCCCTCGGCATAGTTGGACTCGTCGTGGGTGCTGCGGCACCGACCAATACGGACGCCCCTCATCCTGCGGCTCTTTTGGGCATGGTGCTGATTGCGGTTGGACTCGCCTTCTTGGCCCGAACGCTCACCGGGCTGCTGGGGCGTTGGCTCGGCCCCAGAACCGGGGACGGGCCGACGCTGCTCGCGGCGAGACGGATGGATCATTCACCCGGCGAGGTGAACCGACCGCTGACCGCAGTCGTGATCGGCGTGTTCGTAGTCGCCGCCTTCTTCACCATCACGGGGACTCTTCTCCGCTCCAGCAACCCGCGCTATCAGGATCTCGCCCCGGCGCAGGTGATCGTTGAGGCCTCGCCGCGGGTGCTGACGAACATGCTCCCCGAGTTGACCGTTCGCCCCGGAGTGGAGGCGGCTGCCGTCGTGGGCCTGGTCTCCGTGACCTCGCCCGATTGGAGCTCGCCTCGCCCTGCGGTCGTAGCCGACTGTGAGAGTCTCACCAGGGTTGTCGGCATCGTGTCCGATGGGTGCAGCACCGGTCTCGTGGTTGCAGCCGGCAGCGGGATCCCGGCCGGGACCCCTGTCGTCGTTGCGTCGACCTCATCCTCTTCCGAGCCGACTACGACTGTGAGTCTCGTGGCCAGCGGCTCCACGTTCGAGGGCGCGTTCCCTGCGGCGGTGATCATCGATCCGGAGGCAGTTGGTGACGAGTTCCTCTTGGGGATCTCGGACGCGCAGGCTCTGGTGCGGTTCGACCCGGCTGCCGCCGACTTGGAGGACCTGCGCACGTTCGTCTTGTCGGGAGCGCCCGCCGCCCGGGTCCGCTCCGTGGCCGAGATCGAGTACGAGTTCGCGACGTCCGCCCGTGAGGTTCGGTCGTTGGCTCTCGTGGGACTGATACTGGTCTTTGGGGTCGCCGCGTTCAGTCTCGTGGTCGGTACCGCATCTCATCTGCTCGAGCAGAGAAGCGCCCTTGCCTTTCTCCGTGCCGGAGGCCTGGCTCCCAATCAGATCCGCAAGCTGATAGCACTCGAGTCGATAGTGCCTCTGGCAACCTCGGCGGCCATTGGTGCAGCCTTCGGAGTCGGGGTTGGCGCAGCGGTGGCTACGTCTGCGGGGTCCAACCCTTCTGTCCCGTGGTTCGCCGTCGTTCTCCTCTTTCTGAGTGCGGTGCTGTTGGCCGCGTTGGTTTGGCTCGTCTTCGTCCCCACGGTCGATCGGCTCACATCACCGACGGGCCTGCGGTTCGACTAGAGGTCGCGCCCGCCGGCTGGCGGACCCAGCCCTTGCATCCCGCGCTCTCGCGGTTTCAGTTTCCGTCAGATGTGCCGGTGTTGTCGGCGAAGCCGCCGAGACTGGCTGATCCAACGACTCGCTGGGTTAGGAACGAGGCTGATCCTCGTGAGTCAGGGCTGTGACGATTCTGACGCCTTCCATGGGTCAGCCGGCCTGGGAGGCCTGACGCTTGCGAGCACGGTGTCTTCGTGCCTTGGCGATGTTGCCGCAGCCTCGAGCATCCGGGCTCGTTGGGTTCATCATGCACCATCGCTTGCTGCCGTTGCGGGTGTTGTCGTAGAAGACCCATCGACAGTCAGGGCATGCTTTGAGGCGTTTCATGGAACCGTCTTGGAGTGCCTCGAGCACCACGACCGCGAGATCCCCGGCGACACCGTGGTCGCCGCGGAAAGTCACTTGGTCGCCTGAGATGGTGGGCTCGATTCGGTAGCGGTCGATCCACCCGTTGCCCACTGTCTCGAGCTCTCCGACATCTTCCACGGCACGGCGCAGCTCGTCTCTGAAGAGCCGAACCGAACCACGGGGTCCATCGGACAGCTGGTTCTCCGCCAGCCAGGTCTGGAGATCGTCCTGCGGCCGTCGGGTGTCGTTCGGTATCCACCACGTGTTGAGCAGCTGGCGTACCTCCTCGAGTCTTCCTGGTGCGATCTGGCTAGGGGCAGCTTGCGACACTGTTCAATGAGTTTACCGGTTGCAGGGTATGCAGGTGCCGCGTAACCTTCATAAGGGTTTGAAGGTTATGAGGGAGTCTTGAGTGAGCCAAATGTTCAGTGAACTGTTACTCGCATCGGAGCCGCATGCCGCCGTTGCCGACGAGATGATGCTGTTTGGATCCTTCGTGGGGGATTGGGACATGCAGGTCCAGTTCTTCGATCGGGAAGGCAACACCTCGTGGACTGGGCCCGGGCTTTGGTCGTTCGCGTGGATCCTGGACGGCCGAGCCATCCAGGACGTGCTCATGTACGACTCCGCAGAGAGTTTCCCTGCGCCGCCGGGGGCACGAAGAATCGGAACGTCAATTCGGTACTACAACCCGACCGAGGACATCTGGCGAATGACTTGGGTGGGCGCCACGGCCGGCATATACCTCACCTTCGCTGCTCGCCGCGTCGGCGCCGGGATCTCAATAGTCGGTGCGGACACCGACGGCAGCCCACTGGAATGGGTCTTCAGCGACATCACTCCGAATTCATTCGAATGGATGGGCCGAACTGCCGCCGGTGGTGGTCCGTGGTGGATCGAACAGAAGATGGTGGCCACCCGGCGCGCTCGTCAGCGAGAAGAGTGAACTGCCAATGAGGTCCCAGGACGTTCTCTGGTATTCGCCGCGCCTCGACAGCATGGAGCACTTCCGGTATCGGGAGGAGGATCAAGGACACAGGTTGGAGGGCATTGTCGTGTTGTCGCGAGACCAGACGCCGACCACGATCCACTACGAGGTGGTCGTCGACGCTGTTTGGGGGCTCATCTGCGCGAACGTCTTGTGTACGGATCTCGATGGCGAGACCGACATTGGGGTCAAGACCGAGGGCGAGCGATGGTGGGTCAACGGCAGAGAGCGGACCGACCTCGCCGGCTGCACAGACATCGACCTGGGATGGACCCCCGCAACCAACACCCTTCCGATACGACGCACCCGGCTCCATGTAGGAGAGACGTCGAAAGTCGCCGCTGTTTGGGTTACCTTCCCAGAATTAGCCGTCCGCCGGATGGAGCAGACCTACTCTCGCAAGAGTGCGTCGGTGTGGACCTACTCGTCCGCCAACTTCACCGCAGATCTAGTCATGGATAAGAACGGCATCGTCGTCACCTACGGCCCCGACGTGTGGTCGACGCTCGCGTCACAAGAAGCCGGGACTTGAATCACGTCTAGGCAACCCCAGGTGACTCGTTGAACCCAAGGTGCTCGGACGTGGCGCTCCACAGGCGACTCAAAACCTTCCGGCTCGGAACGCCTCATTTCTTGCGAGGGTCGAAGTGGTGCTTGTGAGCTTGGTGGGCGTCGATGACGAGACCGGCGAAGCTGGTTGTTGCAAGGCAGGCCGTCTGGTTCCACTCGAGTTGATATATGCCGATATGGGTATATGATAGGGGCCGTGGCACGAGCAGCGACGACGTCCGACGTCTTCAACGCAATCGCCGAGCCGCGGCGGCGGGAGATTCTGGTGGCGCTGCGGGCGGGTGAGCGGCCGGTGACCGAGTTGGCCCGCGAGGTGGGGTTGACCCAGCCAAGCGCGTCCAAGCATCTACGGGTGCTCCGGGAGGTCGGGCTGGTGCAGGACCGCAAAGCCGGCAAACAGCGTTTCTACGGTCTCGACGCCCGCGGGCTAAGGCCCGTCCACGAGTGGGCCGGCGGATTCGAGCAGTTCTGGAACGAGAGCTTCGACCGACTCGACACCTACGTGCAAGAACTCAAAAAGGCAAGGCAGGAGAAGTAGCTGATGAGCGAGACGGGACAAGGTGCACCTGCGCAGTCGGCGACGGCTGACCGCGAGATCGTGATCTCCCGGGTCATCAACGCACCACGGGAGCTGGTCTTCGAGGCGTTCACCGAACTGCGGCACCTGTCGCTGTGGTGGGGACCGGAAGGGTTCACAACCACCACGCGGTCGTTCGAATTCCGTGTCGGCGGAGAGTGGGACTTCGTGATGCATGGACCGGACGGGACCGACTACCCCGAGTGGATCACCTGGACCGACCTCACCCCGCCGGAGCGGATCGAAATGCTCCACGGCGAATACCAGGACGATCCGAATGCCTTCGTGTCGGTCTTGACGTTTGTGCCGGACGGAACGGCGACCCGCATCGAGATGCGCACGGTGTTCCCGTCCAAAGAACAGCACGACGAGGCGGTTGAGAAGTACCACGCGATCGAGGGCGGTCAGCAGACCTTGGACAACCTTGCGGCATACGTCACCGCGACCCTTCTTAATCGAACAGACAGCTGATGGCCGGAAAGGTGTTCTTCAGCGTGTCGATGTCGTTGGACGGGTTCATAGCGCCCGGGTCTCTCTCGGACTTGATGGGGCAACAGTGGATGGAGCTGCAAGCGTGGATACTTCCGCTGCGGTTCTTCCGGGAGAACCTGAAGCTCGGCGAGGGCGGCGAGGAAGGGAGCGACAACGACATTGCGCGGGAGACGTTCGAGCGCACCGGCGCCCACGTGATGGGGAAGCGCATGTTCGACGCCGGTGAGCAGATGTGGCCGGAGGAGGCTCCGTTCCATACGTCGGTCTTTGTCGTGACCCACGAGAAGCGCGACCCCTGGGAACGGCCGGGCGGAACTACCTTCCATTTCGTCAACGACGGGATCGAGGCCGCACTCGATCAGGCCGGCGAGGCCGCCGGCGACCGCGACGTCCGCATCGCGGGCGGCGGAGCAACGATCCTCGAGTATGTGAACGCCGGTCTCATCGACGAGTTCTCGATTGCGCTGTCGCCAGTGCTGTTCGGCTCCGGAGTCCGACTGTTCGAGGGTGTGAACGCCGGTCGCCTGGCCCTGGAACCGATCGGCGCTCAGCTCTCATCTAGAGTGACGCACCTGACTTACTCGGTGCGGGAGCGGTGACTGCGCCTCGATGCAAACCTGCCTCGCTGCACAGCACATCGCAGTGGCTCAATCTCACGCAGACCCGCGAGGCTAGCCCCACGCCCGCCCCACAAGATTTAGAAGAGCGGCCGTTTCCCCTGGTCATCGCGCCTAGTGGATTCGGTGACCCAGGTCCCATGCGATTCGACTCGAGGCAACATCGTGTCGAACCTCTCGAAGAGAGGTGCGCGAATCAATGTGCCTATCGCAACCAAGCCGACCAAGGAGATCGGCGTTTTGATCCGACCGGGACTCACGAGCACGCTCGCGGCGTCATGGCGGCGCGCGCTGCCGCGCGCCGCGCCTTGCGTGTTCAGAACGCGCGATTGATAGTGCGCCTGACATCGCGGACAAACCGCTTGGCCCTCGCAGCCGCCGAGCAGCCGAGACGTCGCCACCAGCCAGCGTGAGGAGTCAGGGAATTCGTCGTTGCTTTCGCGGACGGTCATCGGGGTCGACTACCGCGGCCGCGGTGGCGCCTGTACGCGAGCGTGACGAGCGACGCAATGGCGTACATGGCTGCCGACCCAGCCAGGGCGGCGGGGAGACCGGCCTTGGTGGCGAGGACGCCCAGGACGATGCCACCCGTGATCTCGCCGACGGAATGCGCCTGGCCGATGAACGAGTGAATGGTGGCTCTCGATCTGGGTTTGGTGTTCGCGTTGGTCCAAGCCACCACCACGGGTTGTGACACGGCTCTCATTGCGCCTTGGACGATGAGGCCGACGGCGGCGATCTGGATAGTGTCGACGCCGGCGAATACTGCGATACCTGCCGCCACGACTGCGTACAGGATGCCGAGAACCGGCACGATCCTGGCTCCTCCGAGTCGTCGATTCAGCAATTGCATGACGACAGCGGCGGTGGTTGCTTGGACCACGAGTACCGCCCCTACGGTCACCGTTTCGAGGTCTCCGCTGGGTCCGGCGAGCAGGTTGTCGACATGCTGGACGTAGAGACGGTCGATCGCCTCACTTCCGAATCCGGCGAGGACGGTGACGATGAAGAGGACGCGAAGGGCGGTGACCCTTCGTATGCCCCGCGCCCCTTCGACGAGGAGACTCATGAATTGGCGAGTGCGGGAGCTTCGGACCGGCTCGAAACCCCGTTCCGGCATCTCGAGAGCCAGATAAACCGCCGCGGCGACCAGAAGCACTCCGAGTGCGGTCAGAGCGATCGAGAGAGAGGTGACTACCGCTAGACCGGCGGCCAAGACCGTGCTGACCACCACCGCGGTCAACTCGATCTTCGCCCGGTGGATCACCACCGGCTCAGCTGCTTCGGGGGAGCCGAGTTCGTCCGTCAGCCAAGCCGTCTCGGCGCCGCTGCGGAACGTGAGGCTGAAACCCCATAGTGCAGAACTGATCAACAGGAGCTCGAAAGTGCCGAGAAGACCTGCCAGAGCCACCGACACACCAGAGAACGCAAAGGCGAGCACGACCGACCATTTGCGGCTGTAGATGTCGGCAACGACACCGGTCGGGATCTCCGAAGCCAACACGGCAACCTCTTTGGCCGTGCCCAAGAGCACCAACTCGAGCGGGTCGAGGTGCAGATCGACGACCGCCCGAACCCAGAAGAGAAGCCAATAGCCGTTGATGCCGAGTTGCCAGACGACACCGGCGCGTATGTACAGGCGGGTGATTGCCCTGCTCGGGATGGGTCCGGTCTGCATGGGGGCAATGGTCCCGTCCAACCTTCAGTCGTGATAGCGATAGCATGTCAAGCAATGCCGAAATCACGCCAAGAATCGCTGATTCGTCCGGAACGGTTCGACTATGACGACGGGGAGCGAACGGGGATACATACCCATCCCACCCATCAGCTCGTCTACGCGGCGTCCGGCGTCCTAACGCTCGAGATCGAGGACTCCCGCTGGGTGGTGCCACCGCTGAGAGCCGTATGGGTGCCGACGGGAACCCGACACGAGCTCATCGCCCATGGGCCGACCAGGACCAGGCCCCTTTACTTCGACTCCTCGGTTGACCCACCGGGCATCATCGGAGTGACCGTCATCACCGTGTCTCCACTCATGCGAGAGCTCATCGGCGAGCTTTGTCGGGCCGACCCGCCCGCTGGGGAGGAGCGTGGTCATCTCGAAGATCTGATCATCCTTCAGCTCGATCGAATGCCGGCCAATCCGCTGAAGCTCCCCACGCTCAAGGATCCCCGTCTTGTTCCCATCGCCGAACGGCTCCACGAAGACCCGACCATTCGTCATAGCCTGAAGGAGTGGGGCCGCGAGGTGGGTGCCAGTGAACGCACCCTGGTCAGACTGTTCGAAGCCGAGACAGGGAGCAGCTTCGGGCAGTGGAGGGCGCAACTCCGACTCCACCATGCCCTCGTCCTCCTCGGTAGGGAGGAGCCGGTCACCACGACGGCCCATCTCTGTGGCTATCACAGCGCCAGTGCATTCATCGAACGGTTTCGCAAGACGCTCGGTACGACACCCGGTCGCTACTTCGATCGCACATCCGG
>JASFVB010000053.1:0-13146 GCA_050050035.1 Acidimicrobiia bacterium
CACTTATTGGTTGTTCCGGTTTGTTGACGGGGTCCCGGAGACCCCGGCTCGCTTCCAACGCCTCAACACTCAACGTCGAAACCGTTTCACCCCCATTTGTTTGGGTGAATCTTCCATTGTACAACCACCCGCGCCGCTTCCCAACCACGGCTGAGCCGGCGAACCTCCGGTAGTTGGTGCCATATATGGCACCAACTACCTCGAGAATGTCGGGCCGAACTGCCTCGAGAAGTTCTCGAGGCAGTTCGGCCCGGATACGGGTCTAACTACCGGAGGTTCGCGAACGACGGGTGGCGCGCTCCATCTCACGGGCATGCTCGCGGTCGCGGAGGGTATGTCGTTTGTCCACCGTCGTCTTTCCACGCGCCAGGGCCAGCTCGATCTTGGCCTTGCCATCCTTGAAATAGGCCCGCAACGGAACCAGCGTGAGTCCCTTCTCGGCGACCGACCCGGCGATACGGTCGATCTCACGTCGATGAAGGAGCAACTTGCGCTCCCGCTCGGGCTCGTGACCTCCCTCCCACGCGTAGTCGTAGGGGCCAATGTGGGCCCCGACCAGATAGGCCTCGCCGTTGCGAATGTCACCGTAGGAGTCCTTGAGTTCCATCTTGCCGTCGCGGAGTGATTTGACCTCGGAGCCACGCAACACGAGACCGGCCTCATAGGTGTCGAGCACCGTGTAGTTGCGACGGGCGCGTCGGTTGGTGGCAACCACCTTGACATGCCCGGACTGCTCCGGGGCCGCCATCAGAACCCGGTGGGGATGTCGGGCCCGGTCCCCTCGGCGTCCCTCAGGTATCTGCCAAGACCGAGTATCGAGCCGATGACTCCGGCCAGTGCGCCGAAGATCAAGAACATCAAGCCCCAACGGAAGTAGAACTGCGGGTTCACGTCCAACCGGAACAGCTCGAAGTCGGCGAGCGCTTGAGCGAGGCTCTTCGAGCCGAGCCATACCGTGAAGACGGCGAGGCTGGCTCCGATCACCCCTTCGATGAGCCCTTCGAGAAGGAATGGCACCCTGATGAACCAGTTCGACGCCCCAACAAGCTTCATGATCGAGACCTCGTCCCGACGGGCATAGATCGCCAGACGGATGGTGTTTGCGATGAGCACGACTGCGGCGACTCCGAGAACGATGGATGCGGTGAGAAGTCCGACGTTGATGACCGTCGACACCTCCTGGATCTGCTCGATCGACTCAGAGGCCACGATCACCTGGCGGACTGTGCCGCTCCTCTCCTGCAAACGGACTCTGACGGTGTCGTGCAATGAGATATCGACCAATTCGATGCGGATCGACGTCGGGAGGATCGTCGGGTCGATGTCGAGCAACTCGGGCTGACCGGCAAAGATCTCCTGATACTCCGCCCAAGCGTCGGCCTTGTCGATGTAGAAGGCGTTCTTGACGTCTTCCCACGACTGGACCTCAGCCAGCAATGACTCGTGTGCGCCCGGAGCCACACCGTTCTCACCCTCGTCGTTGAGGAAGACGATGACCTGGACACCCTCCTGCCACGCCAGGGTGTTCAGCCGGAAGACCTCGTTGACCACCAAGGCGGCCAGGGCGACGGCCAGCGAGATGAATACGGTCAGGACCGCCGCCACCACAACCAGGACATTGCGCCGGAGCGAGATCATCGCCTCTTTGAGGAGAAAGAAGATACGACTCATGAGTCTTCGGCTCCTTCGGGAGACATGGCCTCGTAACGACCGGTCTCGTCGTCACGCACCACGCGACCGTCCTCCAATGCCACGACCCTTCGCTTCATCGCGTCGACGATGGCGTGATCATGAGTGGCCATGACGATTGTGGTCCCGGTGCGGTTGATGCGGTCGAGGAGCTTCATGATGCCAACAGAGGTCTTGGGATCGAGGTTTCCCGTCGGCTCGTCACACAACATGATCGGAGGCCGGTTCACGAATGAACGCGCCACCGAGACTCTCTGCTGCTCACCACCGGAAAGCTGACGTGGGTAGCGGTCCGCCTTGTCTGAGAGATCGACGAGATCGAGCACCTGCTCGACCTGGGGCCCGATGACCGACTGAGGGCGTCCGAGAACCTCCAGGGCGAAGGCCACGTTCTCGTGGACGGTCTTGTTCGGCAGCAGCTTGTAGTCCTGGAACACCGTCCCCACCGATCGTCGGAGAAAGGGGATCTTCCACTTGGGCAACGTCGTGATGTCTTTCCCGGCTACCCAGATCTTCCCCCGCGTCACCGGCTCGTCACGCAGCATCAGACGTATCAGAGTCGACTTGCCCGACCCCGAGGCTCCGACGAGGAACACGAACTCGCCCTTCTGCATGTCGAGCGAGACGTCTGCTGCGGCGACGGTACCGCCTTCATAGACCTTGGTGACTTGATCGAGCCTGATCATGAGGATCCAACGAGGAGTCTGCCAGCCGGACCGGTCGGACCGGTGGAACCAATGACGCTAACGGCCCGTATCGGCCTAACCGGAATCAACCGTCGCCTCGTGCTCAGAGCGTCGCCAGCGCAGATACGACTCGACGAATCCGCGGAGATCTCCATCGAGAACCCCTTGCACGTTCCCGACCTCATGATCGGTGCGCAGATCCTTGACCATTTGGTATGGCTGAAGCACGTAGCTACGCACCTGACGCCCCCAAGCAGCCTCGCCCTGTTCCCCTCTGATCTCTGCGAGGTGCTCCTGACGCTCCAGTCGGGCTTGCTCGGCGAGCCTGGCCTTGAGCATGGTCATCGCCCGGGCCTTGTTCTGAAGCTGACTCCGCTCGTTCTGACACTGAACGACGACTCCCGTGGGGAGATGGGTGATCCGCACCGCCGAGTCAGTCGTGTTGACGTGTTGGCCGCCGGCGCCCTGGGAACGGTAGGTATCGATCCTCAGGTCGTCCTCGCTGATGTCGAGGTCCATTTGGTCTCCGAGATCGGGCACGACGTCCACACCCGCGAAGCTCGTGTGACGTCTGGCGTTGGCATCGAACGGGCTGATCCGAACCAGACGGTGCACACCCCGCTCCGATTCCAGGGTCCCGTAGGCGCGGTCCCCGCGCACCGTCATGGTTGCCGATTTGATCCCAGCCTCATCTCCCTCAGTTACCTCCTCCACGGTGACCGCAAACCCCTGGTCGCTCAGGAAGCGCTGATACATGCGAGCCATCATCTCCGCCCAGTCCTGGGCGTCGACGCCCCCAGCACCGGCGTGAACGCTGAGGATGGCGTCGGCTTCGTCGTACTCGTCGAAGAAGAGGGATTCGAGCTCGAGCTCGTCGAGGGCAGTCGAAGCATCAACCAGTTGCCCGATGGCCTCGTTGCGCGACTCCTCATCGTTGGCCTCCGCGGCCAGCTCGAGTAGCACCTCGGCGTCGGAGATGGACGATTCGAGACTCTCGACCTTGTCGACGAGTGACTCGAGACGGGCCAGACGTCTCCCGACCCGCCGCGCCTCGTCCTGGTCGTCCCACAGATCCGGGGACGATGCCAAGCCGCGCAGCTCTTCCAACTCTTCGGCCTTGTGATCCAAGCCGAGGAATAGACGCGCTTCGCCAAGACGCTCACGCTGGCGTCCTGCAAACGCGGAAGGGTCGTTGATCTCCACCGGACATCCAGCATATGACCACCAACCACGAATTCAGAGGTCCGGGTCGCTACGGTCGCTCTCGCCATGCAAGTCCGGCCAGGCGACTTCGGGTCCAACCTGAACATGTGGTTTCAACTCATCGGCCACCAATGGAAGCCTCTGCTCGGGGTTTCGCTGGTGGGCTTCGTCCCGTTGGGGATCGCGGTCATGGTCCTGTTGTTCGTCGCAGATCTCCCCGGGGTCATCGAACGTCTCTCCGACCCCGACTTGGTGGAGCTGATGACTCTTGGCGAGGTCGTCGAGACGCTGCTCCCGCTCGTCGTCGCCGCCGTTGTCGGAATCGTTCTCCAGGTCGTGGCTACGGCGTTCGTCAACGTGGCAGCCGCGCGCATCTCGGCGTGTGCCTACGCCGGCGTCGAGACCGATTGGCGTGCCGCCTCCCGCTTCGCGGTCGAGCGCATCGGCAAGGCGATTGCCGCGGGCCTCATCGTGACACTCGGCGTCTTGGTGGCGTTGGCCCTCGTCGCCGGTCTCGCCTGGGCGCTGATCTCCGGTCTGGGCACCTCGTTTCTGACGATCTTTCTGACCGCGGTGCTGGTGCTGACGAGCCTCACGCTCCTCATATGGCTCGGTGTCTCACTCTCGCTCTACTCACAGTCGATCGCAATGTCCGACAGAGGTGCCATTGCGTCGCTGCTGGACAGCTTCGACCTCGTACGCCTGCGGTGGTGGGTCTCGGTCGGCTTCTTTCTCGTGACGGGGCTCATCGCCTCGGCCGCGGCACAGTTGCTGACCCTCCCTCTGGTGCCCCTGTTTCTCCTGGGCGCCGTGGCCCCCGCGGTCCTGGCAGTCGTCTACGGGGTCTCCGCGATGATCCAGGGCCCGGTCGCGGCGGCGATAGGCGTCGCGTACTCGGTTTGGTACGTCGACCTCCGTGCGCGCCGCGGGCCCGTGGAGTCCTCCGAGCTGATTCGTTAGTCGAGACAGAAGGTCTGGACCAGCCCGACCCCCGCAACCGTGTGACCACGGGCTTCCCAGGCGATGACGAATTGGTTTGCGTCCAACTCGGTCTCGAAATACACGCCCACGACCGCCTCCGAGCCACCCGGAGCCACGCCGATCGCCTCAGCCGCCCCTTGGTCGCAGTTGATGTCGGTCGTGCCGGCGAAGAAACCGTATGAGTCGGCGAGAGCACTCGCCTCATCGAGGCTGGGATCCCCGAAATCATCGGCAACGGCGATATAGACCGCCCATGACTCTCCCCCGTGATCCAGCCCGCCGGCCGGCGGGAATTCCGGCAGGGTCGTTGTGGTGGTTGGCAGCGTCGTGGTGGTCGTGGGAGGCAAGGTCGTCGTTGTTGTCGGGACCGTCGTGGTAGTTGCCGGAGCAACCGTCGTCGTGGGTGTCGCGAGCGTTGTCGTCGTGGTGCTCGCAGAGTCGTCGGGAGAGCATGCCACCGCCAACCCGATGACAGCCGCGAGCACGACTGACCGTCTCACGCTGCCCCGTGACATCTCTTGTACTTCTTGCCACTGCCGCACGGGCATGGGTCGTTCCGACCGATCTTGTCGGACTTCGCCGGTTTCTTGGCGCCCTTGCCGCCGGTCGGGTTGGCCTCGACGCGTTTCGGCTGTGTCTTCGGTTGCGCCACCTCGACGTGGAACAAATATCGGATGGCATCGCGCTTCACGGAGCTGACCATGTCCATGAACATGTCGTAGCCCTCGCGTTGGTACTCCGTGAGGGGGTCGCGCTGACCCATCGCTCGCAGGCCGATACCGGCCCGCAGGTAGTCCATCTCGGAGAGATGCTCACGCCACTTGTTGTCGATCACCGACAACATCACCGACTTCTCCACACGACGGAGCACATCGGAACCGAGCTCCTCCTCCCGTGCCTCGTAGCGCTCCAGGGCCTCGTCGACGGCGAAGTCGATGACTTCCTCCAAACCATCTCCACCCTCGAACTTCGAAACGTCGATCTTGGTGGGATAGAACTGCTCGATCTCCGCCTTCAGCGAGTCCCAGTCCCATTCACTCTTGGGCACCTGATCGAACTGTGACTCGACCGTCTCGGCGAGCGCATCTTCGACCCAATCGCTGATCAGAGTCTCCGAGGCCGTCCCCTCGAGTATCGACTTGCGCCAGGCGTAGACGTTCTCTCGCTGGGTGTTCATCACCTCGTCGTACTTCAGGACGTTCTTGCGAATCTCGAAGTTCTGCGACTCGACCTGCCGCTGCGCCCTCTCGATGGACTTGCTGACCATCTTCGCCTCGATGGGCTGGTCCTCGGGCATACGCAGACGATCCATTATCCCGGCGACCCACTCCCCCTGGAAACGGCGCATCAGGTCGTCTTCGAGCGAGAGATAGAAGCGGCTCTCCCCGGGATCCCCCTGACGACCGGACCGACCACGGAGCTGGTTGTCTATGCGTCGCGACTCGTGGCGCTCGGTGCCGACAACGTAGAGACCACCGGCGTCGATCACCTTGCGCTTGTCCGGCTCGATCTGCGTCGCGAACTCCTCGGTCAGCTTCTTCTCGAGCTCCTCATATGAAGGGTCGCTCACGTCGACGCCCCGTCGCTTCAACTCGGTCCTGGCCATGCCCTCGGGGTTCCCCCCCAGCATGATGTCGACACCACGCCCCGCCATGTTGGTCGCGACCGTGACCGCCCCCGGCCTGCCGGCCTGGGCGATGATGTCCGCCTCACGGGAATGGTGTTTGGCGTTGAGAACCTCGTGCTTGACACCCACCTTGTCCAACGCGTTGGACAAGAGCTCGGACCGCTCGATCGAGATGGTCCCCATCAACACCGGCTGGCTTTTCTCGTTGCGCGCCCGCACGTCCTCGATCAGGGCGGTGAACTTGCCGGCCTCGGTCTTGTAGACGAGATCGGCCTCATCGAGTCGTGCAATGGGTCGGTTGGTGGGGATGACGGTGACCTCGAGGTTGTAGATCGAGGCCAACTCGGCTGCCTCGGTCTCTGCGGTCCCGGTCATCCCGGCGAGCTTGTCGTATAGCCTGAAGTAGTTCTGGAGCGTGATGGTGGCGAGGGTCTGGTTCTCCTCCTTGATCGCCACGCCCTCCTTGGCCTCGATCCCCTGGTGGAGTCCCTCGGAATAGCGACGACCCTCGAGAACGCGCCCGGTGAACTCGTCCACGATCTTCACCTCACCGTGGTCGATCAGGTACTCGACGTCTCGTTGGTAGAGCGTCTCCGCCTTCAGCGCCGTTTCGAGGTGGTGGACGAAGTCGACCGCCGCGTGGTCGTAGAGATTCTCCACGCCCAGGATTCCCTCGACGCGGGTGACACCCTCCTCGGTGACCAGGACCTGTCGCTTCTTCTCGTCGACTTCGTAGTGAATCTCCGGCTGGAGTCTGCGGGCGATCCTGGCGAAGTCCCGGTACCACTTTGCGCTATCGGACAGCTTCCCGGAGATGATGAGGGGTGTCCTCGCCTCGTCGATGAGGATCGAGTCCACCTCGTCGACGATGGCGTACACATGACCCCTCTGGACACGGTTCTCCATCGACATCGCCATGTTGTCCCGCAGATAGTCGAACCCGAACTCGTTGTTCGTCCCATAGGTGATGTCCGACTCATAGGCCGGATGCCGGTCGGCGGTGGGCATGTTGTTCTGGATGAGACCCACGCTGAGCCCGAGGAACCGGTGGATGTGTCCCATCCACTCGGCATCTCGGCCAGCCAGATAGTCGTTGACGGTCACCATGTGGACACCCTTGCCGGACAGTGCATTCAGGTAGGCCGGCATGGTCGAGACGAGGGTCTTGCCCTCACCAGTCTTCATCTCCGCCACCATCCCCCGATGCAGTGCTGCCGCTCCTACTACCTGCACGTCGTAGTGGCGTTGGCCAAGGACACGTTTGGCGGCTTCACGCACCGTGGCGAAGGCCTCGACCTGGATGTCCTCGAGCTCGGCCCCGTTGGCGACGCGTTGTTTGAAGTCGGCGGTTCTGGATCTCAGACGATCGTCGCTGAGCGCCTCGAGCTCGGGCTCGAGGTCGTTGACGGCATTGGCAATCCCCTGAAAAGCCTTGAGGGTCTTGCCTTCCCCAGCACGAAGGACCTTCTGGAAAATGGGCATCTGACACCCCCATCGTACAGCCCGCTGGGAGTTGAACCCAGAAGTGATTCGATCGAGCTCATCGTCTGCCGGGGTCGGTGGGTGGCGTCGCCGGACGCCGTGGCAACGCTACCGGTTCTCGAGAAGCCCCTCGCGATGTGCCCAGTTGACGGCTTCGAAACGCGACTTCAATCCGAGTTTGTCGAGGATGTTGCGGACGTGGTTGCGAACCGTGTTCTCCGAGATGAACAGAAGCTCGGCGATCTCCTTCGATGTGTTGCCCTCTCCGACCAGGCCCAGGATCTCGATCTCCCGACCGGTCAGCTCGGGACGACGAATCGACGCTGCACCGCTGTGGCGGAGCAGGTCACGAAAAGCTGAGAACAGCTTGCCACCCATCGCCGGCGACACCGCTGCCCCTCCATCGAGGACATCGCGCATCGCCGACGCCAAACGCGGTAGGGGCGTGTCCTTGGTCATGTACCCGGACGCCCCTGCCTTGACGGCAGCCAGCAGATCTTCGGCCGACTCGGAGGCGGTGAGCAACACGACCCGGCTTCGCGGGCTGGCCTTGATGATCGCCCCCACCACCTCCAGACCCGACATGCCCGGCATGAGCAGGTCGAGCATCACCAAATCGGGCTCGTGCTCCCTGGCCAGGTCGATCGCGGCCATGGCGTCGGCGGCAGCGGCGACGACGTCAAACCCTTCCTGGGTGAACGCTGCCCTCAGCGCCTCGCGGAACAATTCGGCGTCATCAACGATGAGAACCGTGGCCACCGCTCAGCTCGATTCCCGTTTGGAGTGGATCACGAAATGGAAAGACTAGACACTCTGGTGGCACTGTTCGCCACGGCGCCCATACGGACCCGACCAGGACCGAGGGAGACCAACGCCTCGACGACCGTGGCCCCGGTGGTGAGGACATCGTCCACGAGGACCACCTCCGTGTCGGGTGTGGTCCTGACTCTGAAACGAGAGCTCGGGCCACGATGTCGCCGTCCTGCGCGACGTCCGGTGTGAAGCCGTGGAGCGAGCGCGGAGACGACTGGCAATGAGGTCCTCCGCGAGATGGCTCGAGCGATCTCCAGTGCCGGGTCGACCCCGTATCGCATGCGTCGGGACACCGCACGGGGTATGGGCACCAGGGGCAGCCTGGGGATGCGATCGACGAGACACTCTGCCGCCATCTCGGCGAAAACCAACACCCCTCCGTACTTGAGGAGATGCACGAGACGTCGTGCCGCGCCGTCGTGGTCAAACGCCGCAATCACCCGAACACCACCCGCCAGCAGACGGTCCGGAGTAGGACGAAGCGAACTTCGACACGTGGCGCACAGCCGACCGGGTGTAACCCTCGAGCAAGAGAGACAGACCATCTCCACGAGAATGCCGGCCTCCCATGACAAGAAGTGCCGAGTGCCAAGTACTGGGTACCAAGCACCGGGTACTGGGCTCTACGTTCCCTCCTGCCAACTGCTGAGATAGTCGATCTGCTCCTGGGTCAGCTTCTCCAGACCACCCCCGAGGTGGGCCAGCTTGATCGACGCCACCTGATCATCGATCTCGGTGGGAAGCGTGTAGATCCGCGGCTCCAACTCGTCTTCGTTGGCAACCAGGTACTCGGCAGCCAGTGCCTGGTTCGAAAAGGACATGTCCATGACGTCGGCAGGGTGGCCCTCGGCCGCCCCGAGGTTCACGAGTCGACCCTCCGCGGCAACCAGGATTCGGCGACCATCCGGCATCTCGAACTCGTCGAGGTTCTGCCGGATCTGTCGACGTGCGGTCGACTTCGCCTCCAAAGCGGCAAGATCGAGCTCGATGTCGAAGTGACCGCTGTTGGCGAGGATCGCTCCGTCTTTCATCTTGTCGAATTGCTCCATGCGGAGGACGTGCTTGTTGCCCGTCACGGTCACGAAGATGTCTCCCACCTCGGCCGCCTCGTTGGCCGTCATCACTCGGTAGCCGCTCATCGCCGCCGACAGCGCACGCACCGGGTCGACCTCGACCACGATCACTTTCGCGCCGAGCCCGTCTGCACGGTCCGCCACACCCCGCCCACAGTCGCCGTATCCGACGACGACCATGTTCTGACCCGCCAACAGCACGTTCGTGGCCCGGATGATGCCGTCGAGAGTCGACTGGCCTGTCCCGTAGTGGTTGTCGAAGAGATGCTTGGTCGCCGAGTCGTTGACCGCCACCACCGGCACCCGCAGGGTTCCGTCCGCCGCCATGGCGCGAAGCCTGATCACGCCGGTGGTCGTCTCCTCCGTCGACCCGATCACCTCGATGTCGCGGCGGTCGGTGTGTAGCACCGTCGCGAGGTCGGCACCGTCGTCCATGGTCACGGCAGGGGCGTGGTCGAGGACGGCGTGGATGTGTTTGTAGTACGTGTCGTCGTCCTCACCCCTGATAGCGAACACGGGGATGCCCTCGGCCACGAGCGCCGCGGCGACGTCGTCCTGTGTCGAGAGGGGATTGGACGCGCAGAGCACTGGCTCCGCACCTCCGTCACGCAGAGCCAGCATGAGGTTCGCCGTCTCGGCCGTCACATGGAGACATGCCGCGACGACATGCCCCTCCAGCGGTTTCTCCTCCCGGAATCTCTCTCGCACGCTGTCGAGAACTTGCATGCGGCGCCCGGCCCATGCGATTCGTCTGGCGCCGACCTCTGCGAGATCGGGATTGGCGATGTCGTAGTTCATGTCCTCTCAGTCTTCCGCTAGCAGTCTCTTCAGCTTCTCGATCGTGGCAACAGGCACGGGATCGACGTCGAGCCGCTCCGCCAGCATCCACGAGACCAGGTCACCCACGACGGACAGAGAAACGAGCCGGGACAACGTCGACCTGCCTCGTGAGACCACCTCCGCCACCCAGGGCACGGCATCTTCGGTGAGGCTTCGGGTGTGCGAGATGCGTCTGGCAACACGATCGTGATCGGCCTCATCGGTGAGGGCCACGATCGCCAGGTGCTCACGCGTCTTGTCCGGGAGGGTCTCCCAGCCGGTGACCTCGTTGTGATCGAGCTCGGGAAGGAGTGAGTGCCAAGCCGGCACCTTGGCGTTCTCGTTGATCTGGGTCTTCCAACGCAACGCGACGACCGAGGACACGGGCCCGCCCCCGTACACGATGGGGATTCTCCGCTCCAGGGACTCGGCGATCGACTCGGCCTCTACCCAGGCGGAGCTCCCCTCGCTCGTCAGCTCGTCGGCCAGTTCGGCGGCTTCGATGATCGCGAGACGCTGATCGTCGATCGAATGCGAGGCTTCGAGCAGTCTCACAGCTGCACCGACCATGTACCCGGCCGCGGCGCGGGGTTGCAGCCCGGACGGCACCATCACGCCTCGCCAGCCGTGCTCGGCGGTGAGGTCACCGAGCACGCCTCCGGTGGTGATGGTCGCAACCGGAAGACCCGACTCCCATGCCGAAGTCACCAGATCGAGAGTCTCTTCGGTGTTGCCGGAATACGAAACCCCGATCACCAGCGGACGAACCCGTATCGCCCATGAGGGTATCGGCCCATATCCCTTGTGGACGGCCACTCGTGTCCCCAATGGCGAGGCCACGGCTCCCGCGTAGTCACCGGCGATGCCGGACCCGCCCATCCCGGCGAAGAGAACCTCCGAGAACGTCCCGACGTGAGCCACCTCTGTCTCTTCCGCCCACCTCAATTGGTCACCCAGCGACCTGATCTGGGCCAGCATGTCAGTCATCCGGGCCCTCCTCCGCCTGATCGGCGAGCATGACCGGTATCCCATCCCGCACCGGGTAGCGACGGCCACACTCGGTGCAGACCAGTCTGCTGTTCTCTGCATCCTGGGTCAGGTCCGCCTTGTCGACCGGGCACGCGAGCACGTTCGCGAGGGTTTCGTCGATCAGGCTCATGACTCACTCTCCACCATCTCGCTGACTGTCGACACCATCGCGGCCAAGCTCTCCTCGTCCTCCGACTCCGCGTTCAGACGTAGCAGAGGCTCGGTGTTGGACGGTCTCAGGTTGAACCATCGGGTGCCGAGATCGACCGTGAGCCCGTCGAGACGGTCAGTTTGGGCATCACGGAAGCGCTCGGCAACCCGAGCCATGACCGCCTCTCCGTCGGCCACCCTGAAGTTGATCTCACCCGAAGACACATATCGCTCGACGTCGTCGCGGATGACCGACAGGGGTCTCCCGTCCTCGCTCACGACACGGAGCAGATAGAGCATGGCGAGCATCCCCGAATCGGCGCGGTAGTTATCGCGGAAGTAGTAGTGACCGCTGTGCTCCCCACCGAACACAGCTCCCGTCTCTCCCATGACGGTCTTGATGTAGCTGTGTCCCACGCGGGTGCGGATCGGTGTGCCCCCGGCTTCGGTAACCACCTCAGCGACGGCCTTCGACGTGATGAGGTTGTGGACAACCGAAGCGCCAGGGGCGTCGGCCAGAATTCGCCGTGCCACGAGCGAGGTCACTGTGCTGCCGCTGACGGGGATCCCGTCGTCGTCGAGAAAGAAGGCTCGATCCGCATCGCCGTCGAAGGCCACGCCGATGTCGAACCGGCCATCGCCCATGAGGCCGCGCAGATCCTCGAGGTTCTCCGGCACCAGTGGATCGGCCGGATGGTTGGGGAAGGTCCCGTCAGGCTCCAGATAGAGCCCGGTCAGCGACGCTTCGATCCTGCGAAACACCCGCTCGATGGTCACACCAGCCATACCGTTGCCACCGTCGACGGCGACCCTCAGCGGCGCGATCGTCTCGGCTGGGACTACCCCGAACAGATGGTCGACGTAGTCGGCAACGATCGATGCCGATCGCATCGTCCCCTTGGTTCCGGTATTCGTCGTCTCGCCACGCAGAACGGCTTCCCTGATCTCGGTCAGACCCGTATCAGCGCCAATCGGGGCGGCACCCGGCCGGCAGAGCTTCAGACCGTTGTACTCGGCCGGGTTGTGTGATGCGGTGACTATCGCGCCGTGGACGTCGTGTGCCCCCGAGTAGTAGTAGACCGCGTCAGTGGGCACCTCACCCAGGTCGATTGCGTCGCCGCCGGCGCCGGTGACTCCCTCGGCGAGAGCGGTCGCGAACTCGGGGCTCGTGGCACGGCAGTCGCGCCCGATACCCACGGTCGCCGCGCCGAGAACCTCAACCAATGCCGACCCGACCAGCCGATACAGGAGGGTGTCCAGCTCACCTGTGTCGGCGCGGCCGCGGACGTCATAGGCCTTGAAAACGGTGTCGGGGTCCAAGAGGGTCAGTGTAGGGACAGCGCCATCGACCACTTGTCCCGGGCAGTTCCTACACTCACGCCACCGCATGCGACCTTCCGTCACCATCGTCGTGCCCGTCTACAACGAAGCTCGGTTCCTTCCGGAGGCGCTGCCAAAGCTGATCGCGGCTGTCGAAGAGGTCGGAGTCGATTACACGATCCGTCTCGTCGAGAACGGGTCGATCGACGACACGGCCGAGGTGGCGCGATCGGTGGCCGGTGACGCCCATGTGGTCGTGCAATCGCTGGCCCAT